>DASYKC010000020.1:0-5583 GCA_035995885.1 Caldimonas sp.
GTGCTATTCGCCTTTGCCCTGCTGACGACCCGCCTGGTGTACCTGCAGGTCTACCGGCACGACGAGCTGATGACGCAGGCCGAGAACAACCGCATCGCGGTGGTGCCCATCGTGCCCAACCGCGGCCTGATCGTCGACCGCAACGGCATCGTGATGGCCACCAACTTCCCGGCGTACACGCTGGAGATCACGCCGTCGAAGCTGGTCGACGTCGAGGGAACCATCAACGAGATCGCCAAGGTGATCGAGGTGACGCCGCGCGACCGCAAGCGCTTCGCGCGCCTGGCGACCGAGGGCAAGAGCTTCGAGTCGGTGCCCATCCGCACCAAGCTCACCGACGAGGAGGTGGCGCGCTTCGTGGCGCAGCGCTTCCGCTTTCCGGGCGTCGAGATCAAGGCGCGGCTGTTCCGCAACTACCCGCACGGCGAGCTCGCGAGCCACCTGGTGGGCTACATCGGCCGCATCAACCAGGAAGAAAAGCAGAAGATCGTCGACGACTGGTCGGACGAGGACCAGGCCAACTACCGCGGCACCGAGTACATCGGCAAGCTCGGCGTCGAGCAGAGCTACGAGAGCGAGCTGCACGGCCAGACCGGCTTCGAGGAGGTCGAGATGAGCGCCGGCGGCCACCCGGTGCGGCGCCTGAAGAGCAACCCGGCGACGCCCGGCAATGCGATCGTGCTCTCGATCGACATCCGCCTGCAGGCGCTGGTCGAGCAGCTGTTCGGCGACCGGCGCGGCGCCCTTGTCGCGATCGACCCGAACAACGGCGAGATCCTCGCCTTCGTCAGCAAGCCGAACTTCGACCCGAACCTGTTCGTCGAGGGCATCGACGTCGAGAACTGGCGCGCCCTCAACGAGTCGCCCGACAAGCCGCTCCTCAACCGCGCCTTGCGCGGCACCTATCCGCCCGGCTCGACCTACAAGCCGTTCATGGCGCTGGCGGCGCTGACGCTCGGCAAGCGGACGCCGCAGCAGACGATCTTCGACCCCGGCTTCTACAACTTCGGCAACCACCGCTTCCGCGACGACAAGGAAGGCGGCCACGGCACGGTCGACATGTACAAGTCGATCGTCCAGTCGTGCGACACCTACTACTACATGCTCGCCAACGACCTCGGCGTCGACGCGATGCACGACTTCATGGCGCCGCTCGGCTTCGGCCGGGCCACCGGCATCGATCTCCAGGGCGAGCTGCGCGGCACCTTGCCGTCGACCGAGTGGAAGCGAAACGCCTACAAGAAGAAGGAAGCGCAGAAGTGGTACGCCGGCGAGACGATCTCGCTCGGCATCGGCCAGGGCTACAACAGCTTCACGATGCTGCAGCTGGCGCAGGCCGAGTCGGCCGTCGCCGCCGGCGGCCAGCGCTTCACGCCGCACCTCGTTCGCGCCGTCGAGAACTACGAGACGCGCGCGTCCAGGCCGCTCGCCTTCCCGGCGCTGCCGGCGCTGGAGTGGAAGGCCGAGCACGTCGCCTTCATCCACAACGCGCTCTACGGCGTGACCCAGGAAGGCACCTCGGCGCGGTCGTTCGTCAACGCGCCCTACAAGTCGGGCGGCAAGACCGGCACGGCCCAGGTGATCGAGATCAAGGCCAACGAGAAGTACAACGCCTCGCGCCTCGACGAGCGCCATCGCGACCACGCCCTCTACACCGCCTTCGCGCCGCTCGAATCGCCGCGCATCGCCCTGGCGATCGTGGTCGAGAACGCCGGCTTCGGCGCCGGCGCGGCGGCGCCGATTGCGCGCCGCGTCTTCGACTACATGCTCTCGGGCCAGTACCCGAGCGCCGCCGACATCGCCGCGACGCAGCTCGGCCAGTCGACGGCGCCGATCGGCACGCCGCGGCCGATCGACTCGGTGCCGCTGCCCGGCGCGACGGTCGACGGCGCCGCCACCGCGCGCGCCGATCCGACACCGGTGCCCGCGCCGTCGCCCGCGGCTCCCGCCTCGGCGCCGGCCGACCCGGCCCCCGCCGCCTTGACCGGCCGAGCCGCCGGCCGGGACATCGTCGCGCTCGCCGCGCGCCCGCGATGAGCGCGGTCTTCGACAGCCCGTCGCTCTGGCAGCGAATCAAGCCGATCTTCACCGGCTACGACGTCGCCCTCGTCCTCGCCGTCGGCCTGCTCGCCGGCGCCGGGCTGGTGACGATGTACTCGGCCGGCTTCGACCACGGCACGCGCTTCGTCGACCACGGCCGCAACATGGCGCTCGCCTTCGTCGTCCTCTTCCTCGCCGCCCAGATCCCGCCGCAGCAGCTGATGCGGCTGGCGATCCCGCTCTACGTGATCGGCCTGATCCTGCTCGTCGCCACGGCGGTGCCCGGGCTCGGCATCACCAAGAAGGGCGCGACGCGCTGGCTCAGCGTCGGCGTGACGATCCAGCCGAGCGAGATCCTGAAGATCGCGATGCCGCTGATGCTCGCCTGGTGGTTCCAGCGCCGCGAAGGCCAGCTGCGCTGGCTCGACTTCCTGATCGCGACGCTGCTCCTGCTCGTGCCGGTCGGCTTCATCGTCAAGCAGCCCGACCTCGGCACCGCCATCCTCGTGCTCTCGGCGGGCCTTTACGTGATCTTCTTCGCCGGGCTGTCGTGGAAGCTGATCGTCCCGGTCGGCCTGATCGCGGTGGCGGCGATCACCGCCGTCGTCGTCTCGGAGGAGCAGATCTGCCAGCCCGACGTCAAGTGGCCGATGCTGCGCGACTACCAGAAGAACCGCGTCTGCACCCTGCTCGACCCGACCACCGACCCGCTCGGCAAGGGCTTCCACATCATCCAGGGCGAGATCGCGATCGGCTCGGGCGGGACGACCGGCAAGGGCTTCATGAAGGGTACCCAGACCCACCTCGAGTTCATCCCCGAGCGCACCACCGACTTCATCTTCGCCGCGTTTTCCGAGGAGTTCGGCCTGGTCGGCTGCTGCACGCTGCTGCTCTTCTTCGTCTTCCTGATCTTTCGCGGCCTGCTCATCGCCGCCGAGGCGCCGAGCGTCTTCACGCGCCTGCTCGCCGGCGCGATCACGCTCAGCTTCTTCACCTACGCCTTCGTCAACATGGGGATGGTGAGCGGCATCCTGCCCGTCGTCGGCGTGCCGCTGCCCTTCATCAGCTACGGCGGCACGGCGATGGTGACGCTCGGCCTCGCCCTGGGCATCCTGATGTCGATCGCCAAGAACAAGCGCCTGGTCCAGGGCTGACGGCGGCGCGCGCCGGCGCTAGAGTCAGGGCCACGACGGCACCGACCGCCGCGAGGAGACACGGCGATGGACAAGGACCCCGTTCCGCGGCCGCTCTACAAGTCGCTCTACGCGCAGGTGGTCGTCGCGATCATTCTCGGCGTCGTCCTCGGCCACTTCTGGCCGCAGGTCGGCGAATCGATGAAGCCGCTCGGCGACGGCTTCATCAAGCTGATCAAGATGATCATCGCGCCGATCATCTTCTGCACCGTCGTCGTCGGCATCGCCGGCATGGAGGACATGAAGAAGGTCGGCAAGACCGGCGGCCTGGCGCTCCTCTACTTCGAGATCGTCAGCTCGATCGCGCTGATCGTCGGCCTGGTGATCATCAACATCGTCCAGCCGGGCGCCGGCATGAACATCGACCCGGCGACGCTCGACACCAAGCAGGTGTCGGCGTACACCGGGCCGGGAAAGATGCAGGGAACGGTCGACTTCCTGCTCGCGATCATCCCGAACACCGTCGTCGACGCGTTCGCCAGGGGCGAGATCCTGCAGGTGCTCCTGTTCTCGGTGCTGTTCGGGTTCGCGCTGCACCGCTTCGGCGGCCGCGGCACGCTCGTCTTCGACATGGTCGAGAAGACCTCGCACGTCCTCTTCGGCATCGTCGCCATCATCATGCGGGTGGCGCCGATCGGTGCCTTCGGCGCGATGGCATTCACGATCGGCAAGTACGGCATCGGCTCGCTGTTCTCGCTCGGCAAGCTGATGGGCACCTTCTACGCGACGTGCCTGTTCTTCATCTTCGTCGTCCTCGGCCTGATCGCGCGCGCCCACGGCTTTTCGATCTGGAAGTTCATCAAGTACATCAAGGAGGAGCTCCTGATCGTCCTGGGCACGTCGAGCTCGGAGTCGGTGCTGCCGCGGATGATGGCCAAGATGGAAAACCTTGGCGCCAAGAAGTCGGTCGTCGGCCTCGTGATCCCGACCGGCTATTCGTTCAATCTCGACGGCACGTCGATCTACCTGACCATGGCCGCGGTCTTCATCGCCCAGGCGACGAACACGCCGATGACGATCGGCCAGCAGGTGACGCTGCTCGCGGTCCTGCTGCTGACGTCGAAGGGCGCCGCCGGCGTCACCGGCAGCGGCTTCATCGTCCTGGCGGCGACGCTGTCGGCGGTCGGCCACGTGCCGGTCGCGGGGCTCGCGCTCATCCTCGGCATCGACCGCTTCATGTCGGAGGCGCGCGCGTTGACGAACCTGATCGGCAACGGCGTCGCGACAGTCGTCGTCGCCAAATGGACCGGCGACCTCGACAGCGAGCGGATGCGCCGCGTCCTCGACGGCGAGACCGACGAGGAGGCCGAGGAGCCGGAGGCGGTGCTCGATCGCCGGCCCGAGCAGTTGCCCGCCTCGGTGTAGCCGCCGGCGATCGGGCCGCCCGCAGCGTGGGGCACCCGCACGGGGGCCGTCGTTCCGCCCCTCGGAGGGAAGCGTTGCGAAGGCGCGCCTGTTACTGTACAAACATCCAGCCTTTGCAGATAATCACCGCACCCTCAGGAGACCGTTCATGGACATGCCCGTCAAAGCCCTCAACACCGAAAAAGCCAAGGCCCTGGCGGCCGCTCTCGCGCAGATCGAGAAGCAGCACGGCAAGGGCGCGATCATGCGTCTCGGCGAGGGCGAGGTCATCGACGACATCGAGGTCTGCTCGACCGGCTCGCTCGGCCTCGACATCGCCCTCGGCGTCGGCGGCCTGCCGCGCGGCCGGGTGGTCGAGATCTACGGCCCGGAGTCGTCGGGCAAGACCACGCTCACGCTCCAGGTCATCGCCGAGATGCAGAAGCTCGGCGGCACCTGCGCCTTCATCGACGCCGAGCACGCGCTCGACGTGCAATACGCGCAAAAGCTCGGCGTCAACCTGCAGGAGCTCTTGATCTCGCAGCCCGACACCGGCGAGCAGGCGCTCGAGATCGTCGACGCGCTGGTCCGCTCGGGCTCGGTCGACCTCGTCGTCATCGACTCGGTCGCCGCGCTCACGCCCAAGGCCGAGATCGAGGGCGAGATGGGCGATTCGCTGCCCGGCCTGCAGGCGCGCCTGATGAGCCAGGCGCTCCGCAAGCTCACGGGCTCGATCAATCGCACCAACACGATGGTCATCTTCATCAACCAGATCCGGATGAAGATCGGCGTCATGTTCGGCTCGCCCGAAACCACCACCGGCGGCAACGCGCTCAAGTTCTACGCCTCGGTCCGGCTCGACATTCGCCGCATCGGCTCGATCAAGAAGGGCGAGGAAGTCATCGGCAACGAGACCAAGGTCAAGGTCGTCAAGAACAAGGTCTCGCCGCCGTTCAAGACGGCCGAGTTCGACATCCTCTACGGCCAGGGCATCAGCCGCGAAGGC
>DASYKC010000021.1:0-6675 GCA_035995885.1 Caldimonas sp.
CGCGCCTTCGCGCGTCGCCTGCACCGCCAGCCGCACGTTCTCCAGCACGGTCAGGCGCGGGAACAGGTTGGTCAGCTGGAAAGCCCGGCCCAGGCCGGCGCGCGTGCGCTGCGACGGCGAGGCGCGCGACAGGTCCTTGCCGCCTAGCGTGACCGTTCCGGTGCTGGCCCGAAGCTGGCCGGAGATCAGGTTGAAATAGGTCGTCTTGCCGGCGCCGTTGGGGCCGACGATCGCCGTCAGCGTCCCCGGCTCGAACGAGCAGGTGACCGCGTTGACGGCGACGTGGCCGCCAAAGCGGATCGTCAGGTCTTGCGTGGCGAGCAGGCTCATGGAAGCTGAGGCGGCGTGCGCCGCCTCTTCCTGCGTTACCGCTTGTTCCGGATCGGAACCTGCATTTCTTCCGGCTTGATCTCGTGCACCAGCTCCGGCACGCCCCACTGGAACGCCGGGTCCACCTTGATCTTGAAGTGGTACATGCTCTGCATGGCCTGGTGGTCCTCCTTGCGGAAGGTCATCTTGCCCTTGGGGGTGTCGAAGCTCAGGCCTTCCATGGCGGCGATCAGCTTCTCGGAGCCGGTGTCCGCATTGGTCTTCTTCAGCGCGGCCACGACTGCCATCGCCGCGGAATAACCGCCAGCGGTGAAGAAGTCCGGCGGCGACTTGAACTGCTTGTAGTGGCTGGCCACCAGCGCCTCGTTCACCGGGTTCTTCGGCAGGCCGAAGTAGTAGTAGGTGGCGCCTTCCAGGCCGGGGAAGCGCTTGTACGCGGTCATCGCCGGCAGGATGTTGCCGCCCGTGCCCACCTCGATATTGAAGCGTTTCACCAGGTCGGCGTCGGCCAGGGCGTTGTACGGCGGCGTGCCGCCGGCCCACACCACTTCGACGATCTTGCGGCCCGGCTTGTCCTTGAGCGCCGCGATCACGCGCTGGATGCCGGCGGTGAAGTCGGTGGTGGTCGGCGCGAGGTAGACCTCGTCGACGATCTTGGCCTTCTTCAGCGCGTCCTTGAACGCCTTCACGCCGTCACGGCCGAAAGCGTAGTCCTGCGCCAGCATGACGATGGACACGTTGTCCTTGTCGACGGCCACCGCGTTGCTGATGGCGTCCTGCGCGCTGTTGCGGCCGGTGCGGAAGATGTAGCGGTTCCACTTGTCGCCGGTGATCGAGTCGGCGACCGCCGGCTCGACGAGCAGGATCTTCTTGTACTCCTCGGCCACCGGCAGCAGCGCCAGCGCGACGCCCGACGACGACGGACCGACGGCGATGTCGGCCTTGTCGTCGCCGTAGGCGGTGGCGAGCAGGCTCTTGCCGACGTCGGGCTTGCCCTGGTCGTCCTTCTCGATCACGGTGATCTTCTTGCCGGCGACCGTCATCGTCCCGCCGGTGGCGTAGTCGAGGCCCATCATGAAGCCGGTCTGCGTCTGCTTGCCGTAGGCCTCGAGCGGGCCGGTCTTGCTGTAGACGTGGGCGATGCGGATCTCGCCCTTGCCCTGCGCGATCGCCAGCGGCGAGACCAGCGCCGCGAGCAGGGCGACGGCAAGCAGCGAACGGCGGCCGCCGCTGAGAGTGATGTCGGTGATGATGGACATGGCGAAAGCTCCCTGACTTGGTCTTTGCGGCCCGCGGCGGCGAGCGATCGGCGCAAAGTCTAGGGGATCGGTCGTCGTTCGACGGGCTGAACGACGAGGCGTCGAGAGCTACGGCTCGCCTCGCGAAAGCATTTGATGCGGTACATCGAGCGCGCCAAGCCGCAGGCGGGTGGCCGGTGGTTGCTTCACTGCGGCGGTCTGGCCTGCGGCCAGACTTCCCTGCGGTGCTCGGCCTCGGGGCCCGCCGCAGCACTCGCTGCGTTCACTTCGTTCACTGCGCTCAAACAGCTGCGGCAAGTCAGTTGTTGAAGCGCGCTGCGCGCGCGGCCCCGAGACCTCCGCTCCTCGGCGCCGCAGAGGCGCACCACCGGCCACCCGCCCGCGGCTTGGCGGCGAGCATCGACGTGGTCGAAGAGGCTCGCGCCGCTCGGTGCCGCTTCGCAAAGGCGCGGTCGGGCAGCGTTCGCAGCGCCTCTGCGGCGCCGAGGAGCGCAGGTTCCGGGGCCAGCGCGCGAAGCGCGCCTCCACTTCTGACTTGCCGCATCTGTTTGAGCGCAGTGAACGAAGTGAACGCAGCGAGTTATGCGGCAGGCCCCGGGACCGAGCACCGCAGGGCAGTCAGCCGCAGGCCGACCGCCGCAGCGAAGCGGAGAGCGCTGCCCGGCCGCGACTTTGCGCGCTCGGTGGCTGCAAAGACCGCGAGGCCGGGCCGCGACTTTGCGTGCTCGACGCTCGCCAAGCAGCATGACGTCAGAGCTTCATCTCCAATCGCAGCTGCACGTTGATGAACGTCGGCGCCCGCGTCTGCGACGACTCGCGCACCGGCACGCCCTGGATGTCGGGACCGTCGACGCTGCTGCCGGTGAGGTAGTCGCGCGGATCGAGGTTGCTGAGCGAGAGCCGCAGCGCCAGCGCCGGGTTGAAGGTCCACAGGCCGTAGGCGTCGATGACGAGCTTCCTGCCGATCGAAGCGGTCTGCACGTCGCTGAGGCGGGTGAGGTAGCCCGGCGTCCAGTTGACGTTGCTACCGACCATCAGCGGCAGGCCGACGAAGCGGTGATCGGCGCCGAGGTTGGCGGTGTAGTCGGGCTGGGAGTCGAGGCGGTTGTCCGGGCCCGCCACGCCGCGCACGCGCGAGCGGAAGAAGCTTGCGTTGGCGCGAACGTCGGTGCGCGGCGCGCCCTCGATCACGTCGCTGGCGCGGAACTTGGCTTCGAGCTCGAGGCCTTCGGTCGTCGCGTCGCCGACGTTTTGCGCGCGGAGGACGTAGCGCGGCACGTTCGCGTACGAGACGGTCTCGAGCGTCGTCACGCTGCGCATGTAGTTGGTGATGTCGCGGTGGAAGACGTTGGCGCTCAGCAGGCCGCTGCCGGCGAGGTAGCGCTCGACGGCGACGTCGATGCCGGTCGCGAGCTCGGGCCTGAGGTTCGGGTTGCCGGCGCGATCGGCCTGCGTCGGCGTGTTCGGGCCGGGCACGGGATAGCGCGTGTTGACGGCCGGCCGGGCGATCAGGTTCGACAGCGTCGGCGAGCGGTAGCTGCGGGTCAGGCTCATGCGCAGCTGGTCGCGGCCCTTCGCGTCGGGCTTCCACACCGCGTGCAGGAGCGGCGTCCAGACGCTGCTGCGGTTGCTCGCCTCGGGCTGGCCTTCCTTGACGGAGCCGCGCGTGCGGATGCCCTCCCAGCGCAGGCCGGCGTGCGCCGCCCAGTGCTCCGAGACGCTCCACTCGTCCTGGGCGTACGCCGCGAGGCGCAGCGCCGAGGCACTGATGTTGTCGGCGAAGTCGGTGAGGATCGGCTGGCCGTTCTGCAGGCTCGTCCGCGTGTCGCTGCGGCGATTCGATTCGACCTCGATGCCGCTGACCAGGCTCTGCGTCTCGAAGAGGGAGGCGACGAGCTTGCCGCTCGCCGTGATCGACGTGTCGTGCGAATCGCTCGTCTCCTCGAGCGTGCGCGACTCGCTGCCGCCGGTGACCTCGGTGCGAAAGCTGTGCACCGGCGAGCGCGCCTGGCCGATGCCGGCGCGCCACTCGACGCGGGTCTCGGGGCCGAAGCGATGCGTCCATTCGCTGTTCAGGCGCGCCAGCGAGGTGCCGGTGCGGGCCGTCGTCTCGGCCTGGTCGTAGGGCGACGGCGTCGCGCCGATCGGCTGCACCAGCGTGCCGTCGCGACGCGAGTGGAAGCGGTTGGCGAACACGATCGGCGTCAGCGTCACGGCGTCGGCGCCGCCCTCGGGGCGCCACTGGATCCGCGCCGTCGCATGGACGCCGCCGCCGCTGACGCGCAGCCTGCCGTCGTCGACCTGCTCGAGCGTCACCGTGCCGTCGTCGAGGCGACGGTCGATCGTCGTCGTCGTGCTGCTGTTGTCGCGGTCGAAGTGGAACGCGCTCAGCGAGTAGTTGATGATGAACTCGCCGGCGACGACATTGCGCGTCCACGACGCCGACGGCTGGACCTTGCCGTTCTCGTGCGCAACCGTCAGGCGGACGTCGTTGACGCGCTTGCTGTAGCCGCCGCGCGTGATGATGTTGATCGTGCCGGCGATCGCGCGCGCGCCGGTCTCGGCGGTCGGCGCGCGCAGGATCTCGATCCGCTCGATCTGCTCCGGCGTCAGCGAGTCGAGCGAGAAGCCCGGCGGCACGCGCTCGCCGTCGAGCAGGATCTGGGTGTAGCCGTTGCCGAGGCCGCGCAGGCGGATCGCGCCGCCGCGCCCGGGCCGGCCCTGGATCGTCACGCCGGGCAGTCGCTTCAGGACGTCGCCGAGCGTCGAGTCGCCGAACTTGTCGATCTCGTCGCGGCCGATGATGATCTTGGCCGCGGTCGAGTTGCGTCGCTCCTGGACGTCGTCGGGCCGGTTGCCGGTGATATGCACCGGGGCGAGCCGCTGGCCGGCGTCGCCGTCCTTCGGCGCCGCCGGCGCCGGCGCCTTCGCGGGCGGCGCGCCAGGCGGGGATGGTGCTGGCGCGGGCACAGGCGCGGGCGCGCTCGCGGGCGCCGGGTCGCCGCTGCCCTGCGCCGGCGCGGCGCCGCTCGCCAGCGCCAGGAACGACGCAACGAGCACGGCGGCCGTGCGCGCGCCGACGGGCCCGCGCGAGCAGCCGAGATCCAGCATGCGGCCAGTCTATCGACCGGCCCGTCGCTCGCGCAGTCGGGCTCACCCGCGACGGCTGCGGCGCGCGCCTGCGTCGGCGCGGCGTCAGCGGCCGACGGCGCGCTCGAGCTCGGCCTTGGTCATCCGCGAGCGGCCCTTGACGTTCGCCTTCGCCGCTTCCGCATACAGCTGGGCGTAGGTGCGGCCGCCTTCGCCGCGATGCGAGCGCAGGCCGCCGCGCCGCTCCGGCGAGATGTCGTCGAGCGACGTCCGGCTCGCGGTCTCGGTCTCGCCGTGCTGGGCGCGGTCCTTGTTGACGGTGCGCGCGGCGATCTCCTCGGCCGTCTTCTCGCCCTTGCCGCGCTCGCGCAGGCTCTCCTTGATGTGCTGGTACTGGCGCTCGCGCTTGTCGGTCCATCGTGCCTGCGGCATCGCGTTCTCCCGAAGACTGTGGGCCTTCCTGCAGGCAATCGGGATGCCGGCGGCGCCGGTGCCCGGCCCCGATTGACGCGGCGCCGAAGCGCGCAAGAATCCTCGCCGGCATGACCGCGCCCGCCTCCCCTTCCTTCATGACCGCCGACACCCGAACCGACACCGACACCGACGCCAACCTGTTCGTCGCCCTGCGCGCCGGTTTTCCGGCCGAGCTCGACGGCACCGCCATCGAAACGGTCGAGAGCGGCCTGGCCTACACGTGGCGCGACCTCGAGCGCGCGACCGCGATGTTCGCCAACCTGCTCGATTCGCTCGACCTGCCCGCGGCGAGCCGGATCGCGGTGCAGGCCGAGAAGTCGGTCGAGTCGCTCCTGCTCTACCTCGCCGTCCTGCGCGCCGGCCACGTCTACCTGCCGCTCAACACCGCATACAAGAGCGACGAGGTCGGCTACTTCATCGGCGACGCCGAGCCGGCGGTCTTCGTCTGCGCGCCGAAGGATTTCATCTGGGCCTCGAAGGTCGCGTTCGCGGCCGGAACGACTTTCGTCTTCACGCTCGGCGACGACCGCAGCGGCAGCCTGCTCGAACGCGCGAGCCACTTCGGCGACACGCACGTCCCGGCACCGCGGCGCAGCGACGACCTGGCGGCGATCGTCTACACGAGCGGCACGACCGGGCGCAGCAAGGGAGCGATGCTGACCCACGGCAACCTGCTCTCCAACGCCGTCACCCTGAAGCGCTACTGGCGCTGGCGCAGCCCGGCCGAAGGCGGCGACGTGCTGATCCATGCGCTGCCGATCTTCCACGTCCACGGCCTCTTCGTCGCCTCGCACGGCGCTCTGCTGGTCGGTGCGAAGATGCTCTGGCTCGGTCGCTTCGACGCGCGCCGCGTCGTCGAGCTGCTGCCGCGCGCGACCGTCTTCATGGGCGTGCCGACGCTCTACGTCCGCCTCGTCGCCGAGCCGACCCTGACGCGCGACGCGTGCCGCGGGATGCGCGTCTTCATCAGCGGCTCGGCGCCCCTCCTGCTCGACACCTTCGAGGCGTTTCGCGAGCGCACCGGCCACACCATCCTCGAGCGCTACGGCATGAGCGAGACCGCCATGCTCAGCTCGAACCCCTACGACGCGGCCGACGGCGAGCGGCGTGGCGGCACGGTCGGCTTTCCGCTGCCCGGCGTCGGCGTTCGCATCGTCGGCGGCGACGGCGCGGCGCTGCCCGCCGGCACCGTCGGCGCGATCCAGGTGCGCGGCCCGAACGTCTTCGCCGGCTACTGGCGCATGCCCGAGAAGACGCGCGAGGAGTTCAGCGCCGACGGCTGGTTTCGCACCGGCGACCTGGGCGTGATCGACGACCTCGGCTACCTCTCGATCGTCGGTCGCAGCAAGGACCTCATCATCAGCGGCGGCTACAACGTCTACCCGGCCGAGATCGAAGGCGTCTGCAACGCGCTGCCCGGCGTCGCCGAGACCGCCGTCGTCGGCGTCCCGCACTCGGACTTCGGCGAGGCGGTCGTCGCGGTCGTCGTTGCGCGTCCGGGCGAGACGATCGACGCCGACGC
>DASYKC010000022.1:0-10421 GCA_035995885.1 Caldimonas sp.
TTCGTGCGCCGGCAGATGCTCGGTCAGCAGGTCGTGATAAGCCAGCTCGTCGATCTGTCGCACCCCGTGCACCAGCACGATCTGCTCGTAGTGATCGTAGGTGTCCGGGTCGCGGATGATGCTCATGAACGGCGCCAGCCCGGTGCCGGTCGCGAACAGGTAGAGGTTGCGGCCGGGAAGCAGGTCGGTGAGGACGAGCGTGCCGGTCGGCTTCCTGCCGACCACGACGTCGTCGCCGACCTGGAGGTGCTGCAGGCGCGACGTGAGCGGCCCGTTCGGCACCTTGATGCTGAAGAACTCGAGGTGCTCCTCGTAGTGGGCGCTGGCGATCGAGTACGCGCGCATCAGCGGCTTGCCGTCGACGACGATGCCGACCATCACGAAGTGGCCGCTCTCGAAGCGAAGGCTCGCGCCGCGCGTGCACGTGAACGTGAACAGCGATTCGTTCCAGTGGTGGACCGTCAGGACCTTCTCGGTGTCGTAAGCCGCCATTGCCGCTTTCAGTTTGTTCGCGTCAGGCGCGCGCCGGCGCACCCACCGCTGCCCGCATCACGCGCCGGATTTCCGCCAGCCAGGCGTCGCACTCGCTCGGCCGCATCAGGTCGGTGCCGAGGAAGCTCGACAGCGTGTATCGATTGGAGAGATAGAAGTACCCGAGCGCAGCGAGCGTCAGGTAGACCTTCTTGACGTCGAGGTCGCGCCGGAACACCTTCTGGCGCGCACCCTCGGCCAGTATTGTCCCCAAAATCGCGAGCACCGGCCGCGACAGCTGCTTGACCGTCACCGACTTGGTGATGTGGCGGCCGCGCTGCAGGTTCTCGTTGCTGAGCAGGGCGACGAACTCCGGATGCTCGACGTAGTAGCGCCAGGTGAAGGCGATCAGCTCGTCGAGCGCCTCGAGCGGCCGCTTCGGGTCGAGGACGAGCGCGCTCTCGGCCTCGCCGAGCTCGCTGTAGACGCCCTCGAGCACCCGCAGGTAGAGCGCCTCCTTGCTCGCGAAGTAGTAGTAGATCATCCGGTCGCTCGAGCGCGCCGCGCGCGAGATGCGCTCGATGCGCGCGCCGCTGTAGCCGTGGCGCATGAACTCGTTGCGCGCCGCGCGCAGGATGCGCCGCTGGGTCTGGACGGGGTCGCGGACGGCGGGCATCGAAGACGGGGTGGCGGGCTCTGGCGCAGGGCTTTGCAAATCGATCCGGCCATGCTAGATTGAGTCGTCAATGAAGTAAACACTTCATTCAGAGAAGGATCGGCCTAGGGCAACAGGGCTGCGCACATGCTCCACCGTTTCGAGCGCCCGCAATCGATCGCCGAGGCCGCGCGGCTGCTCGCGAGCGGGCCGTGGGCGGTGCTCGCCGGCGGCACCGATCTCTACCCGGCGCATGTCGGTCGAAGGATCGAGGCGCCGCTGCTCGACATCACCGCCGTCGCCGGCCTGCGCGGCATCCGCCGCGACGAGCGCGGCTGGACGATCGGCGCGACGACGACCTGGACCGACGTCGTCCGCGCCGAGCTGCCGCCGCTCTTCGACGCGCTCAAGGCGGCGGCGCGCGAAGTCGGCGGCATGCAGATCCAGAACACCGGCACCGTCGCCGGCAACGTCTGCAACGCCTCGCCGGCGGCCGACGGCACGCCGGTGCTGCTCGCGCTCGGCGCCGCGGTCGTCCTGCAAAGCGAGCGCGGCGAGCGCGAGCTGCCGATCGACGAGTTCGTCCTCGGCTCGCGGCGCACGGCGCGCGCCGCCGACGAGCTGGTCGTCGCCGTGCGCGTGCCGGCGCGCTCGGCGCGAGCGCGATCGGCGTTCGCGAAGCTCGGCGGCCGGCGCTACCTGACGATTTCGATCAGCACGGTCGCGCTCGTGATCGACGTCGATGCGGGCGGCACGATCGTCGCGGCCGGTGTCGCCGTCGGCAGCTGCTCGGCTGCGGCGCGGCGCCTGCCGTCGCTCGAGGCCAAGCTGGTCGGCATCGCCGTGAGCGACGATCTCGGCGCCGCGCTCGCCGACGACGACCTCGCACCGCTGACGCCGATCGACGACCTGCGCGGCAGCGCCGCCTACCGGCGCGATGCCACGGCGACGCTCGTTCGCCGCGCCTTGCGCGAGGTCGCCGCGTCGTGAGCCCGCCGGAACACTTCGAGGGCGATGCCGGCGTGCGCCGCACGAAGGGCCGCGAATGACTGCGCGCGACCTGCCGGCGATCCAGGTCGTGCGCCTCGACGTCAACGGCCGCGCGCGCGAGCTCGCCGGCGATCCGGGCCGGCGCCTCGCCGACGCGCTGCGCGACGAGCTCGGCCTCATCGGCACCAAGATCGGCTGCCACGCCGGCGACTGCGGCGCCTGCACCGTGCTCCTCGACGGCGAGCAGGTCTGCTCGTGCATCGTCGGCGTCGGCCAGTGCGCGGGCAAGGCGGTGACGACGGTCGAGGGCCTCGCCGGCGCCGACGGCACCCTCTCGCCGCTGCAGCGCGCCTTCGTCGCCAATGGCGCGGCGCAGTGCGGCATCTGCACGCCCGGCATGCTGATGAGCGCCGCGGCGCTGCTGCGCGCGAACCCGCATCCGGACGAGGCCGCGGTGCAGGACGCGCTCGCCGGCGTGCTGTGCCGCTGCACCGGCTACCGCAAGATCGTCGAGGCGGTGCTCGCGGTCGGCGCCGGCACCGTCGTCGATGTGCCCGCCTCTCGTGCCGGCGAAGCCGTGGGCGCTCGCGCCGCGCGGCTCGACGCGCCCGCCAAGGTCACCGGCACCGAGCGCTTCGGCGCCGATGCGCTTCCCGGCAAGATCGGCGCCGCCGCTGCGGCGGCCGCCGTGCTGACGATGCGCGTCGTCCGCTCGCCGCACCCGCACGCGCGATTCGAGGTCGGCGATCTCGGGCCGCTGCGCGCGCGCTGGCCCGGCCTCGTCGACATCGTCAGCGCCGCCGACGTGCCGAACAACGCGTTCGCGATCTTTGCCGACCTGCGCGACCAGCCGGTCCTCGCCGACGGCGTCGTGCGCTTTCGCGGCGAGGCGGTGCTCGCCCTCGTCGGCGACGAAGACACGGTGGGCGCGATCGCCGACGCCGACCTGCCGATCCGCTACACGCCGCTGCCGGCCCCCGAGCACGGCGCCGATGCGCTCGCCGCCGCCGCGCGCGGCACGCCGATGCACGCCCGCTACCCCGACAACGTGCTCTGCCGCGGCCGCGTCGTCCGCGGCGACGTCGACGCCGCGCTCGCCGCCGCGCCGCATCGCGCCGGCGCGTCGTTCGAGACGCGCCACGTCGAGCACGCCTACATCGAACCCGAGGCGGGCTGGGCCGAAGTCGTCGAGATCGCCCGCCCGACCGGCGCGCCGCTGCGCCGCGTCCGCATCTTCGCCTGCACGCAGACGCCCTACATGGATCGCGACGAGGTCGCGAGCGTCCTCCAGATCGAGCCGGCGCAGGTGCACATCGTGCCGTCGGCGATCGGCGGCGGCTTCGGCGGCAAGCTCGACCTTTCTGTGCAGCCGCTGGTCGCGGTCGCGGCGTGGAAGCTCGGTCGCGCCGTCCGCCTCGTCTACGAGCGGCCCGAGTCGATGCAGTCGAGCACCAAGCGCCATCCCGCCGCGATGACGGCGAGCGCGGCGTGCGACGCGCAGGGCCGCCTCGTCGCCTTCGACTTCGCCGGCGACTTCAACACCGGCGCCTACTCGTCGTGGGGGCCGACCGTCGCCAACCGCGTGCCGATCCACGCCAGCGGCCCATACCGGATTGCCCACGTGCGCGCGCTGACACGTGCCGTGCTCACCCACAACAGCGTCGCCGGCGCGTTCCGCGGTTTCGGCGTGCCGCAGTCGACGCTGCTCGGCGAGCAGCTGATCGACGAGCTCGCCGAGCGCACCGGTCTCGATCCGCTCGAGTTCCGCGATCGCAACGCGCTCGTCGCCGGCGACACGACGCCGACCGGACAGACGCTCGCGGCGAGCGTCGGCCTGCGCGCCTGCCTGGACGCGCTGCG
This sequence comes from Caldimonas sp., assembly GCA_035995885.1. Taxonomy (GTDB): domain Bacteria; phylum Pseudomonadota; class Gammaproteobacteria; order Burkholderiales; family Burkholderiaceae_C; genus Schlegelella_A. The sequence continues at coordinate 3,977 of DASYKC010000022.1, forward strand.
GCCGGCGTGGGCCGCGGCGAGGGCAGCGGCGGCCGCGTTCAACAGCGCCCACGGTCGTGCCGAGGGCAGCGGAGGATCTCGTCGCGGCGCCGGGATCCTTCGCTCCGCTCAGGATGACAGTCCGCGTCGACGCGGCGCCGGCCTCGATGCGCGGCGCCGGCGCGGCGCCGGCATCGCCTGCATGTGGTACGGCATCGGCAACACCGTGATCGCCAACCCGTCGACGATGCGCGGCGCGTTGCGCTGGAGCGGCGCGCGCGGCGCCCATCTCTTCCTCTACAACGGCGCGCAGGAGATCGGCCAGGGCAGCGCGACGATCATGGCGCAGATGTTCGCCGACGCGGTCGGCCTGGAGCTCTCGTGCGTGGCGCAGGTGATGGGCGACACCGACCTCACCGACGACGCCGGCAAGTCGTCGGCGTCGCGCCAGACCTTCGTCTCGGGCAACGCCGTGAAGGGCGCCGGCGCCGACCTGCGCCGGCAGCTGATCGAGCGGATCGGCTTCGGCGATCGCGCCGACGCCGACGTTGCCCTCACGCTCGACGGCGACCGGCTCGTCGGCCGCTGCGCCGGCGCCGAGCGCGCGCTCGACCTGCGCGCGCTGACGGCGTCGGCGCGGCGCCGCGAGGTCGACGGCACCGTGCCGCCGCCCGACCTCTTCGTCGGCACCGGCTACTTCAACCCGCCGACCGTGCCGCTCGACGCCGACGGCCAGGGCATGCCGTACGCGACCTACGCGTTCGCGGCGCAGATCGCCGAGGTCGAGGTCGACCTCGACCTCGGCACGGTGAAGCTGCTCCACATCCACGCCGCCCACGACGTCGGCCGCGCGATCAACCCGACTCTGGTCGAGGGCCAGATCCACGGCGGCATCGCCCAGGGAATCGGCATGGCGTTGATGGAGGAGTACGTCAACGGCCGCACCGACAACCTGCACGACTACCTGATCCCGACCATCGGCGACGTGCCGCCGATCAGCGTCCATCTCATCGAGGACCCGGAGCCGCTCGGGCCGTGGGGCGCGAAGGGCGTCGGCGAGCCGGCGCTGGTCGCGACGGCACCGGCGATCCTGAACGCGATCCACGCCGCGACCGGCGTGCGCATGCGCGAGGTGCCGGTGACGCCGAGCCGGCTGCGCGCCGCGATCCTTCGCTTCGCTCGGGAGGGCAAGACATGAGCGAGCGGCCCGAACCGGGTGTCGTCCTGAACGCAGTGAAGGATCTCGTCGACGAGCCCGCGTCCTTCGCGCCGCGCTCCGACGGCCAGCCCGTCGTCCTCGCCCACTCGCGCGCGCCCGAGAAGATGGCCGCCGACAAGGTGCGCTGCGAGGCGTGCCCCGTGCTCTGCCAGATCAGCCCCGGCAAGCTCGGCGCGTGCGACCGCTACGGCAACGTCGACGGCGCGCTGACGCGGCTCGACACGCTCCACCTCGTCGCCCGGCCCGGCGTCGACCTCGTCGCCTGGCAGGCGGCGCGCGCCGCGGGCTGGGACGGCTCACTCCTCGACGCGGCCCATGCCGACGCGCCGGTGTTCGTTTCGGGCATCGGCTCGGGCACGACCTACCCCGACTACAAGCCGGCACCCTTCATCGTCGCCTCGAAGCACGACGGCGTCGACCTCGTCACCGTCGTCACCGAAGGCATCTTCAGCTACTGCAGCTTCAAGGTGAAGATCGACACCGACCGCTACCTCGGTCCCGAGCAGGCGACGGTGCGCCACCAGGGCGAGGCGGTCGGCCACGTCAGCACGATCGAATACGGCTCGCAGTTCCTCGCCCTCGGCGGCGTCCACCACCTCACCGGCGGCTCGAAGAAGGAAGGCCGCATCGCCTGCGAGATGATGATGGCGCTCGGCAACAAGCAGCCGGTCGAGCTCGCGATCGACGGCGGCGCGCGCGTCGTCGTCGCCGCCGACCGGGCGCCGATCGTCGACGGCGTCGAGGAAAAGCGCATGCGCGTCGGCTGCGGCTCGGCGACGATCGGCATCTTCGCGCAGCAGTGGTTCGGCCACGTCGACGAGGTCGTCGTCGTCGACGACCACATCACCGGCGTGCTCACCGAGCACCAGGCCGGCAAGTTCCTCGACATGGCGCCCAGCGGCATCCGCGTGCGCGGCAGGAAGTCGACGCCGGGGCGCTACTTCCAGGTCGCCAACCCGGGCTCCGGCTGGGGCGGCACCGACATCACCGAGCCGCTCTCGATCGTCGAGTCGTGGGAGGCGCGGCACGGCGCGCGTCCCGGCCTGCGCCTGCTGATGGTCTCGACGACGGGCGAGGACGCGGCCTGGTTCGTCCTCGACGACGCGCTCGTGCCGCGGCCCGCCGAGATGCCCGCCGCGGTGCGCCGCGTCGTCGATCGCATCGGCGAGAACTGCGAGCCGTCGCTGTGCTCGGTGCTCTACGTCGCCGGCGCCGGCGGCAGCCTGCGCGCCGGCGTCACCGAGAACCCGGTCGCGCTGACGCGCTCGATCAAGTCGCTGCTCGTCAACGTCACCTGCGGCGGCGCGCCGGTCTACGTCTGGCCGGGCGGCGGCATCACGGTGATGGTCGACGTTGCCCGGATGCCGGCGATGAGCTTTGGCTCGGTGCCGACGCCGGCGATCGTCTCGCCGATCGAGTTCACGATGCGCCTCGGCGACTACCGCGCGCTCGGCGGCCACGTCGACCGCGTCAAGCGGCTCGACGAGGTGCTCGCCGCCGGCGGCTGGCGCGTCATCGACGCCGAGCCCGGGGTGCCGTGGCCGTTGCGCGCGCCGGCCGGAGGCGGGCGATGAGGGCATCTTCAGGCGCGGGCGCGGTGCGCCGCCGGCTCGACGCCGAGCGCTGGCATTTCCAGCACGGCCCGATCGACTGCATCGTCGCCGCCGCCGGTGACGAGCGCGCCGTCGACGCCGCGATCGAGACCGCATGGGCGCGCTTCGCGACGCTGCTCGCCGAGCTCGTCGCCGAATTGCCGCTGCTGCGCGCCGACCTCTCGCGCGATGTCGTCGTCGCGCCGCGCGGCGCGGTCGCGCGCCGCATGGTCGCCGCGTGCCGGCCGCACGGCGGCAACGGCCGCTTCATCACCGCGATGGCCGCCGTCGCCGGCAGCGTCGCCGAGGAGCTGCTCGCGGCGTTCGACGACCCGCGCATCGTCCGCGCATCGATCAACAACGGCGGCGACATCGCCCTTCGTCTCACGCCGGGGACGGCGTACGAGATCGGCGTCTGCGCCGACCCGATTCGCGGCATCGCCGGCCTGCCGCTCGCCGGCCGCTTCACCATCACGGCGGCGTCGCCGGTGCGCGGCATCGCCACCTCGGGCTGGCGCGGCCGCAGCTTCTCGCTCGGCATCGCCGACAGCGTCACCGTGCTGGCAGCGAGTGCCGCGACCGCCGACGCGGCGGCGACGATCGTCGCCAACGCCGTCGACGTCGCCGATGCGCGCATCGTCCGGGTGCCGGCGAGCGCCGTCCGCGACGACAGCGATCTCGGCGATCGCCTCGTCGTTCGCGCCGTGCCGCCGCTGCCGCTGGCGCTCGTCGAGGCGGCGCTGGCGCGTGGCGCGGCGGAGGCACGGAGGCAGATCGGCGCCGGGCGCATCATCGCCGCTGTGCTGTCGCTGCAGGGTCGCTGGCGCGTCGTCGGCGACCTCGGTCGCGACGTCGCTGTCGACGGCGCCGGCGACCGATCGGATCCGGGCACGATCCCGCGCCGCAGCGAGCCGCTCGCGACCGCTGGCTGACCACCGCCGGAAGGACACCGAAAGGACATCGAATGCGCTACCCCGCCACCGCGACCGGACCCGAAGTGAACGTCCGCAAGCTCGTCTGCGTCGTCGAGGACGTCTGGCACGACAACGGCCCGCGCCTGGACGTGCCGCTGCGTCGCGGCAGCCTCGTCGCCGTGATCCGCAATCCCTATGCGGGCCGCTACGTCGAAGACATCCAGCCGATGATGGACGCGCTCAAGCCGCTCGGCCGCGAGATGGCGGCGCGCCTGGTCGAGGCGCTCGGCGGGCCGAGCCGGATCGAGGCCTACGGCAAGGGCGCGCTGATCGGCCTCGCCGGCGAGCTCGAGCACGGCGCCCTCTGGCACGTTCCGGGCGGCTACGGCATGCGCGACCTCCTCGAAGGCTCGCACGCGATCGTGCCGTCGACGACCAAGATCGGCGCCGCCGGCAGCGTCATCGACGTGCCGATCCACCACCGTGTCGCGGCCTACGTGCGCAGCCATTTCGATTCGATCGAGGTGCGCGTCGCCGATGCGCCGCGGCCCGACGAGATGCTGCTGGCGATCGCCATGACCACCGGCGCGCGACCGCACGCCCGCGTCGGCGGGCTGCGGGCAGACGAGATTGCGAAGTTCGATGGGCAGCGCTAGCGTGGGCCGGCCGGTCGCAGAGCCGGCGCCGGCACGATCGATGCATCAGGCAGGTCAGGAATCAACATCCAGGAGGTTCGCGATGGGATACATGCAACGCAGGGATTTCGTTCGCCATGTCGGCGCCGCCGGCCTGCTCGGCCTCGGTGCGGCGCCGCTGGCCTTCGCGGCGTCGTCGCTCAAGCCGGACGCGAAGAGCGCGCTGCTCGTCGTCGACGTGCAGAACTGCTTCGTCACCGGCGGCACGCTGCCGGTGAAGGACGGCGAGCAGGTCGTTCCGGTCATCAACAAGCTCTCGGGCGCGTTCGAGAACGTGATCGTCACGCAGGACTGGCATACCTCGGGCCACGTCTCGTTCGCCTCGGCGCACGCCGGCAAGAAGCCGTTCGAGACGACGAAGCTCGGCTACGGCACGCAGGTCCTCTGGCCCGACCACTGCGTCCAGGGCTCGGCCGACGCGTCGCTGCACAAGGACCTGGCGCTGCCGAAGGCGCAGCTCATCATCCGGAAGGGCTACCACCAGGGCACCGACAGCTACTCGGCCTTCATGGAGGCCGACGGCAAGACCTCGACCGGCCTGGCCGCCTACCTGAAGGCGCACGGCGTCGACACCGTCTACGTCTGCGGCCTGGCGACCGACTTCTGCGTCGCCTGGACCGCGCTCGACGCCAGGAAGGCCGGCTTCAAGGCCTATGTCATCGAAGACGCGTCGCGCGGCATCGACCTCAACGGTTCGCTCAAGGCGGCGTGGGACAAGATGGCCAAGGCCGGCGTCAAGCGCATCCAGTCGGGCGACATCGTCGCCGCCTGATCTCCACCTCCTCTTGGACCTTCCCATGCTCAAGCCTCTCCTCCTCGCAGCCTCGTTCGCCGCGCTCGCCGCCACCGCGCCGGCACGCGCGCAGGACACGATCAAGATCGGCGAGATCAACAGCTACAAGGCGCAGCCCGCCTTCCTCGACCCGTACAAGAAGGGCTGGGAGCTCGCCGTCGAGGAGGTCAACGCCGCCGGCGGCGTGCTCGGCAAGAAGATCCAGGTGATCTCGCGCGACGACAACGGCAGCCCCGGCGACGCCGTTCGCGTCGCCGAGGAGCTGGTCTCGCGCGAGGGCGTCGCGCTCATCGCCGGAACGTTCCTCTCGAACACCGGCCTCGCCGTCACCGATTTCGCCAAGCAGAAGAAGGTCTTCTTTCTCGCCGCCGAGCCGCTCACCGACAAGATCACCTGGCAGAACGGCAACCGCTACACCTTTCGCCTCCGCCCGAACACGTACATGCAGGCGGCGATGCTCGTGCCGGAGGCGGCCAGGCTGAAGAAGAAGCGCTGGGTCGTCGTCTACCCGAACTACGAGTACGGCCAGTCGGCGGCGGCGACGTTCAAGACGATGCTGAAGAAGCTCCAGCCCGACGTCGAGTTCCTGCCCGATCAGGCGACTCCGCTCGGCCGCATCGAGGCCGGCGCGGTCGTGCAGGCGCTCGCCGACGCCAAGCCCGACGCGATCTTCAACGTGCTGTTCGCCGCCGACCTGTCGAAGTTCGTCCGCGAAGGCAACACGCGGGGCCTCTTCAAGGATCGCCCGGTCGTCAGCCTCCTCACCGGCGAGCCCGAATACCTCGAGCCGCTGCGCGAGGAGGCGCCGGTCGGCTGGATCGTCACCGGCTATCCGTACTACGGCATCCAGACCGACGAGCACAAGAAGTTCTTCCTCGCCTACTTCCGCAAGTACAACGAGTACCCGAAGCTCGGCTCGGTGGTCGGCTACTCGACCATCATCTCGATCGCCGAAGGGATCAAGAAGGCGAAGTCGACCGATACCGAGAAGCTGATCGCTGCCTTCAGCGGCCTCACGTTCATGTCGCCGCTCGGCAAGGTGACCTACCGCGCGAGCGACCACCAGTCGACCATGGGCGCCTACCTCGGCAAGACCAAGCTCGAAGGATCGAAGGGCGTGATGGTCGACTACGTCTACATCGACGGCGCCAAGGTCCTGCCGAGCGACGACGAAGTGAAGAAGCTGCGGGCGATCGACTGACGCCGCGCCGAGCTCTCCTGCGACTCGCCGCCCGCGCGGCCGCGCCGCGCTG
>DASYKC010000023.1:0-22115 GCA_035995885.1 Caldimonas sp.
GAGGAAGCCCTGCGCCTCGAGGTCGCGCAGCACGGCCTTGCGCGCGTCGTAGCGGTCGAGGCCCTGGTACGCGGCCGGGCCGTTCTCGTTGATCTTCGCGTCGAGCGTGAAGATCGTGATCAGCGGGATGCCGTGGCGCAGCGCGCAGGCGTAGTCGTTGAAGTCGTGCGCGCCGGTGATCTTGACGCAGCCCGAGCCGAACTCGCGGTCGACGAAGTCGTCGGCGATGATCGGGATCTTCCGGTCGCAGAGCGGCAGGTCGACGAGCTTGCCGACCAGGTGCCGGTAGCGCTCGTCGTCGGGGTGGACCGCGAGCGCGCCGTCGGCAAGCATCGTCTCGGGCCGCGTCGTCGCGATGTGCATGCCCTTCATCGGCTGCCCGTCGGCATCGGCCTCTGGCCCGTCGCTGAACGGATAGAGGATGTGCCACATCGTCCCGTCGCGCTCCTCGTTCTCGACCTCGAGGTCGGAGACGGCCGAGAGCAGCACCGGGTCCCAGTTGACGAGCCTCTTTCCCCGGTAGATCAGGCCTTCCTCGTGCAGCGAGCAGAAGGTGTCGGTGACGACGGCCGAGAGGCGCTCGTCCATCGTGAAGTACTCGTACTTCCACGCCACCGAGTCGCCCATGCGGCGCATCTGCCGCGTGATGGTCGAGCCGCTCGTCTCCTTCCAGTCCCAGACCTGGTCGATGAACTTCTTGCGGCCGACGTCGTGGCGGCTGAGGCCGGCTTCCTGGAGCTGGCGCTCGACGACGATCTGCGTCGCGATGCCGGCGTGGTCGGTGCCCGGCACCCAGAGCGTGTTGGCGCCGAGCATGCGCTGGTGGCGCACCAGCGCGTCCATGATCGTGTGCTGGAACGCGTGCCCCATGTGCAGCGTGCCGGTGACGTTCGGCGGCGGCAGCTGGATGCAGAACGAGGGCCTGGCCGGATCGAGCGTCGGCTCGTAGACGCCGCTCTCTTCCCATAGCGGGCCCCAGTGCTCCTCGATCGCGGCCGGGTCGAAGGACTTGGCGAGCTCGCTCGGCGCGGACGTCGGCTGCGGTGCGTTCATCGCCGCCTGCTAGCGATCCGCGACCAGCTGGCCGACGTTCGGCGCCGCAGCGATGTCGCCGAGCAGGAACAGCGAATAGACGTGGCCCGTGGCGAGAGTGACGTTGTTGGCGAGGAAGTACTGGACCGCGCCGGAGCGGGCCTCGACGCGGGCCAGCCCCGCGCTCGCCGGAAGGGTGGCGTACGCCGACGCGGTGGCGAACGTCGCGCCGCTGCCGACCAGCGCGTTGTCGACCGTGAGCGTCGCCGTCCCGACCGCGCCGTTCAGCGCATTGACGAGGCGCAGCTTGACCGGCCGGGCGGTGTTCGGCGAGAGCGACGTGTCGTCGTTGATCTGGGTGACGGTCGAGCCGGTGCCGGTGACGAGCAAGGTGACATCCGCGCCCGCCGCCGCCGAGAGCGGCGCTGCCGGCGTGACCGCCGCGCCGTTGACCAGGACCACGAGTGGTCCGGCGGTGACGAGCTGGTACGGGCCGACCGCCGGCGACGTCAGCCCGGCCGCGACCGGCGTGCCGTTGACGTTGACGTCGACCGGACCGGCCGGCACCAGGCTGGCCGCGATGCGAACCCGCGCCAGGCTGCTCGCGGTGGCGGTCACCGCGCCCTGCTGGTCGAGCACCAGGCCGCGCAGCAGCAGGCCGCCGGTCGTGTGCGTGAGGATGACGGTGATGATGCGCTGATCGGAGAACGTCAGCGCCGGGACATCGAGACGAACGTCGCTCTTGTCGCCGGTCGCCGTGACGCAGAGATGAAGCGGCGTCGCCGACGCGGTGACTTGGGTGTAGCCGTTCTGCAGCCCGCTGACGTTGGCGATCGTCGGCGCGGCCGCGGAGGTGGCGAGCGTCGTGCACGCCGCGGCGACGAAGTAGACGTCGACCGCGCCGGCGTCGGTCGCGGCGGCGTTGAAGATACGCACCTTGGCGTTGCCGTTGCTCGGCGCGCCTTCCTGGTCCGACAGCAGCGTCATCGACAGCGTGCCGCCGCTGGTGCTGGCGACGACCGTCTGGTGGTCCTTCTTCGCCAGCGTCGTGGTCATCGTCACCAGCGCGGTGCTGCTGCCGGTCTGGCGCAGGTCGAGCGTGTAGGTGTCGCTCTTGAGATCGGCGTAGCCGCTGACCGTGTCCGGCAGGACGCCGGTGACGGCGGCGCTGTTGGCGGCGAAGAGATCGAGCGATACGAACTCGCCGGCGCTGGTCGCGTTGAGCAGGCGGATGTGGCTCTCGTCGGTCGTCAGCGTGCCGCCGCCGCAGGCGGCGAGCGCGAGGGTGGCGGCACAGGCGAGAAAGCGAAGCGTGGATGTCATGGGTTCTGTCAGCGGCTACATCAGGAGGTGCTCGCCGGCGTTGTCGCCGCCGAGGATCACGTAGTTGACCTTGCGGATGTCGGCGAGTTTCGTTCCGCCGGCGTACGAGATCGAGCTTTGCACGTCCTCGCGCATCTCGCGCAGCGTGTCGGCGAGCTTGCCCTTGATCGGCTCGAGGATGCGCTTGCCCTCGACGTGCTTGTACTCGCCCTTGTTGAAGTCCGATGCCGAGCCGTAGTACTCCTTGTAGAGCTTGCCGTCGACCTCGACCGTCTTGCCCGGCGACTCCTCGTGGCCCGCGAACAGCGAGCCGATCATCACCATCGAGGCGCCGAAGCGGACGCTCTTGGCGATGTCGCCGTGGTCGCGGATGCCGCCGTCGGCGATGATCGGCTTGGTCGCGACGCGCGCGCACCACTTGAGCGCCGAGAGCTGCCAGCCGCCGGTGCCGAAGCCGGTCTTGAGCTTGGTGATGCAGACCTTGCCCGGGCCGACGCCGACCTTGGTCGCGTCGGCGCCCCAGTTCTCGAGGTCGATCACCGCCTCCGGCGTCGCCACGTTGCCGGCGATCACGAACGCCTTCGGCAGCCTGGTCTTGATGTGCTCGATCATCCGGTGCACGGTGTCGGCGTGGCCGTGGGCGATGTCGATCGTGATGTAGTCGGCGCCGACGCCTTCGCTCGCCAGCCGGTCGACGACGGCGTAGTCGGGCGCCTTGACGCCCGAGCTGATCGAGACGTAGAGATTCTTCGCGCGCATCCGCTTCGCGAAGGCGACGTTGTCGACGTCGAAGCGGTGCATGACGTAGAAGAAGCCGTTCGCCGCCAGCCACTCGACGATCGGCTCGTCGACGACGGTCTTCATGTTGGCCGGAACGACCGGCAGCGCGAAGCGGCGCGGCCCGAATTCCTGCGCCGGATCGCACTCCGAGCGGCTCTCGACCCGGCACTTGCGCGGCAGCAGCAAGACGTTGTCGTAGTCGAAGATTTCCATGGCGGTTCCGGGAGCTAAAACGGGCGCCACTCGGAGCGCCCGTGGCGGCATTCTACGGAAGGGGATGGAGGCCGGCTTCTAGAATGGACAAGTGAACCACCCCTCTGTCGTCGACCGTCCTTTGCGCCTGCTCGAGGGCCTCAATCCCGAGCAGCTCGCCGCCGTCACGCTGCCGGCCGAGCCGGCTCTCATCCTCGCCGGCGCCGGGTCGGGCAAGACCCGCGTCCTGACGACGCGCGTCGCCTGGCTGATCCAGACCGGCCAGCTCTCGCCCGGGGGCGTCATGGCGGTGACGTTCACCAACAAGGCCGCCAAGGAGATGCTGACCCGGCTCGACGCGATGCTCGCGATTCCGGTGCGCGGCATGTGGGTCGGCACCTTCCATGGCCTGTGCAACCGCTTCCTGCGCGCGCACTGGAAGCTGGCGGCCCTGCCGCAGGGCTTCCAGATCCTCGATTCGAGCGACCAGCTCTCGGCCGTCAAGCGGATCGTCAAGGCGATGAACCTCGACGAGGAGCGGCATCCGCCCAAGCAGCTCACGTGGGCGATCGCCGCCGCCAAGGACGATGGCCTGCGCGCCAAGGACATCGAGGTCAAGGACGAGCAGAGCCGCATCCTCGCCCAGGTCTACGAGGCGTACGACGCGCAGTGCCAGAGGGAAGGCGTCGTCGATTTCGCCGAGCTGATGCTGCGCACCTACGAGCTGCTGCGCGACAACGGGCCGCTGCGCGAGCACTACCAGCGGCGCTTCCGCCACATCCTGGTCGACGAGTTCCAGGACACCAACAAGCTGCAGTACGCCTGGCTGAAGATGTTCGCCGGCCCGCCCGAGCACGGCTGCGCCCTGTTCGCCGTCGGCGACGACGACCAGAGCATCTACGCGTTCCGCGGCGCCCAGGTCGGCAACATGTCGGCGTTCGAGCGCGAATACCGCGTCGGCACGGTGATCAAGCTCGAGCGCAACTACCGCTCGTTCGGCAACATCCTCGACGCCGCCAACGAGCTGATCTCGCGCAACTCGCGCCGCCTCGGCAAGAACCTGCGCACCGAGGCCGGGCCCGGCGAGCCGGTGCGCGTCCACGAGGCGCCGTCCGATTTCGCCGAGGCGCAGTGGTTCATCGAGGAGGCGCAGCAGCTGCACCGAGACGGCACGCCGCGCCACGAGATCGCGCTCCTCTACCGCAGCAACGCGCAGAGCCGGGTCATGGAGAGCGCGCTCTTCAACGCGCACATTCCGTACAAGGTCTACGGGGGCCTGCGCTTCTTCGAGCGCGCCGAGGTCAAGCACGCGCTCTCGTACCTGCGCCTGATCGAGAACCCGAACGATGACACCAGCTTCCTGCGCGTCGTCAACTTCCCGGCGCGCGGCATCGGCTCGCGGACGATCGAGCAGCTCCAGGACGCAGCCCGGGCGAGCGGCAGGAGCCTTTGGCAGAGCGTCGGCTCGGTCGCGGGCAAGGGCGGCTCGAACCTCGCGGCGTTCACCGCGCGGATCGACGCGATCCGCGAGCAGACGCGCGGCCTGACGCTGCGCGAGATCATCGTCCACATGCTCGAGGCCTCGGGCCTGGTCGACTTCTACAAGACCGACCGCGAAGGCAAGGAGCGCCTCGAGAACCTCGAGGAGCTCGTCAACGCCGCGGAAGCGTTCGTGACGCAGGAGGGCTTCGGCAAGGACGCGGTCGCCTTGCCCGTCGACGAGGTCGCGCAGCGCAGCGGCATCGGGCCGTTCGCCGGCGCCGCCGGCCGCGCCGAGTTCACGACGCCGGGCGCGGAGGTCGTCGAGAGCGGCGAGATCATCGCCCCGCCGCGCGTCGTTCCCGACGCCGAGACCGGCGAGATCATGTCGCCGCTGGGGGCGTTCCTCACCCACGCATCGCTCGAAGCCGGCGACAACCAGGCGCAGGCGGGCCAGGACGCGGTCCAGCTGATGACGATCCACTCGGCCAAGGGCCTCGAGTTCGATTGCGTCTTCATCTCGGGCCTCGAGGAGGGCCTGTTCCCGCACGAGAACTCGTCGAGCGACCTCGACAGCCTCGAGGAGGAGCGGCGCCTGATGTACGTCGCGATCACACGCGCTCGCAAGCGCCTGTACCTCAGCTTCTCGCAGACGCGCATGCTGCACGGGCAGACCCGCTACAACGTCAAGAGCCGCTTCGTCGACGAGCTGCCGGAATCGGCGCTGCGCTGGATCACGCCGAGGAACCAGGCCTTCGGCTCGGGCTTCGCCCGCGAGTACAGCCAGGCGTGGCAGCGCGGCTCGGGGCTGCACGGGATCGTCGGCACCGGCCGCGTCGAGCCGCGCTACAACGTCGCGCCCATCGTGCCCAAGGCGCCGTCGCACGGCCTCAGGCCGGGGCAGGGCGTCTTCCACGGCAAGTTCGGCGAGGGCGTCGTCATCACGATCGAAGGCGGCGGCGACGACGCGCGCGCGCAGGTCAACTTCGGCCGTCACGGCATGAAGTGGCTCGCGCTCAGCGTCGCCAAGCTGACGCCGGTCGACTGACGCGGCTGCACGGCGCGCGGCTCCCGAAGATCAGAGCAGCTGCGCCCGCTTGACCGCGCGGTAGCGGTTGACGAGCTCGACCGCGACGTGCTCGGGCTCGACGTCGAGCAGATAGGCGTCGCGCGCCGCGAGGCGCCGGAAGGCGTCGTCGCGCGCCTGCGCGAACAGGTGCGCGCCGGCGACCTCGATCGCGTCGCGCTCGACCGCGAGCGGCTGCTCGGCGACCTCGCGCAGCGCGCGCTCGCGCAGGCTCGCGAGCAGGACGAGGTGGCGCGTTCGCAGCAGCTTCAGCGCCGGGCCGAGCTCGGCGCCGTCTTCCTCGCGGAAGTTGGTCAGGACGACGACCAGCGAACGCTTGCGCAAGGCCTTCATCAGCGCCGTCGCGGCGGCGCGGTAGTCGGGGTGGGTCGCTTCGGGCTCGACGTCGTAGAGCGCGCCGATCAGCGCATTGAGCGACTGCACGCCCTTCCGCGGCGCGACCTTGCGGCTCGACTCGGGCGCGCCGCCGAAGGTCATGGCGCCGACCTCGTCGCCTTCCTTCAGCGCCACGTAGGCGAGCAGCATGAGCGCGTCGAGGGCGGCGTCGAAGTGGCTGCCGCGCCGCCCGGCGACGCCTTCGTCGGCGCGCATGCGGCGGCCGCAGTCGAGCAGGAAGACGACGCTCTGGTCGCGCTCGTCCTGGTACTCGCGGACGATCGCGCGGCCGTGGCGCAGCGTCGCCTTCCAGTCGATGTCGCGGATCGCGTCGCCCGGTCGGTAGTCGGCGAGCTGCTTGAAGTCGGTGCCGCTGCCGCGCATCGGATAGCTCTTGATGCCGATCTCCGACAGGCGCCGGTCGCCGGCGAGCCAGGCGTAGCGCGAGACCGCGGCGAAGTTGGGATAGACGCGCAAGGTCGCGGCGTCGCCGGCGGCGATGCGCATGTCGAAGGCGCCGGCGAGGCTGCGAACGCGCAGCTCGGCCGGTTCGAAGCGCGCCTGGCCGCGCCGGCGCGGCAGCACCTCGTAGCGAAGCGTCAGGCGCGAGCGCGCCGCGACGACGCCGTCGGCCGGCAGCCCGTCGACGTCGAAGGAGGGATCGATGTGATCGAAGAGGGCGACGCGCCAGCGCCGCTCGCCTTCGTTGACGAGCTCCCCCTCGATGACGCGGCGCACGCCGACCGCGAGCGCCGGCGGCAGCCGGCGCTGCCAGCGCAGCGGCGCGGCGCGCCAGGCGCGGCGGCTCGCCCAGAGGTCGATCGCGGCGATCGCGACGACGACGGCGACGGCGATCGCGCTCGCCGCGGCGACGGCGTCGGGCGGCAGCCGGGCCAGCAAGGCGACCCCGCTCGCCGCCGCGAGAACGGCGACGACGGCGATGCCGGCGCGCGTCGGCAGGATCGAGAGCGGCATCGTTGGCTGCTTCGTCGCTGCGCGCTTCAGAGGCGCGGCGCCTCGACCGTGGCGAGCAGGTCGACGATCAGCTCGTCGACGCGGCGGCCTTCGAGCTGGGCGTCGGGCGCGAGCAGGACGCGGTGGCGCAGGGCCGGCAGGGCGCATCGCTTGACGTCGTCGGGGGTGACGAAGTCGCGGCCGCCGAGCAGCGCCGCGGCGCGCGCCGCCCGCACCATCGCGATCGCGCCGCGCGGGCCGCTGCCGGCGGCCAGGCCGAGGCCGCCGCGCGTCGCCCGGCCGATGCGGACGGCGTAGTCGATGACGCGCTCGTCGACGCGGACCTGCGAGGCGAGGTCCTGCAGCGCGAGCAGCTCGCGCGCCTCGATGCATTCGCTCACCGTCTCGAGCGGCAGCTGCTCGCCGCGCTGGCCCTGCGTCGTCCGCACGACGATTGCCGACTCGTCGCGATGCGACGGGTAGGCGATCTCGATCTTGAGGAGGAAGCGGTCGAGCTGCGCCTCGGGCAGCGGATACGTGCCCTCGGTCTCGACCGGGTTCTGCGTCGCCAGCACGAAGAACGGCCGCTCGAGCGCGATCGTCTCGCCTTCGAGCGTGACCTGGTATTCCTGCATCACTTCGAGCAGCGCGGCCTGCGTCTTCGCCGGCGCGCGATTGATCTCGTCGGCGAGCAGGATGTTGGTGAAGACCGGCCCGCGCCGAACGCGCAGCGCCGGCATGCTGCCGCTTCCCGCCGGCGCCGCGTCGAGGACGGCGTGGCCGGTGATGTCCGAGGGCAGCATGTCGGGCGTGAACTGGACCCGCGCGTAGCGCAGCGCGATCGAGCGCGCGAGAGCGCGGGCGAGGAGCGTCTTGCCGAGGCCCGGGACACCCTCGATGAGGACGTGGCCGGAGGCGACGATCGCGATCAGCAGCAGCTCGACGACGTCGCGCTGGCCGACCATCGCCTTGGCGATCTCGTCGCGCAGGCGCTGCAGGACTTCGGCGGCCTGGCTGAACTGGGGGGAAGGGGTCGTGCTCATGAGGGGCTCGAGTCGGAGGAAAGAAGGCGTTGCAGGGAACGGCGGCGATCCGGCAGGAGCGCGCGCCGGGCGCGCTCGAGCCGGCCGATCGCCGCGGCGAGGCTGTGCCGGTCGAAGCGCGCGAGCGGGCTCATCGCCGCGGCGAGCGACACCGGATCGCCGTGGGTCGTGCGCGCGATCGCCTCGCTGCGCTCGCGCGCGCCCAGCAGGCCGGCGTAGTTGGCGATCGAGCGGCGCGCTTCTTCCTCGAGCGCGCGCACGCCGGCGCGGTGCAGCGCGGCGCCGCCGCCGGCGGCGATGAACGCCGCCGTGCGCCGCACCTGCTCGCCGATCGAGCGGCGCGCGCGCGGCGCCTCGGCGAGGAGCGGGCCGAAGCGCGTGCCGCCGCGCCAGAGGAGGAGCGCGATCGCCGCGGCGGCGAGCAGGAGCGCGGGCGCGCCGTGGTCCCAGAGGACGGCGAGGAAGCGCGCGCGCGACTCCTCGTCGAAGAACCAGATCGCGCTGCCCGGCTGCGGCCGCAGGATCGCGGCGAGCGCGAAGGCGCCGTCGTCGCGCAGGGCCGCGCCGTTGCCGAACGAACCTTCGAGGGCGTTGGCGGTGATGTCGCCGCGGCCGTACGGCACGCGCGCCGCGACGACGCCATCGCGGCCGGCGAGGAGCCAGGTCGGCGCGTCGGCGCGCAGCGTTCGCGTCGCGAGGCCGCAGACGCGGTAGTGGCGCGGCGCGCCGAAGGCGCCCGCGATCGCATCGGGCTCGACGAAGTCGGGGCAGTGTCCGGGCACGACGGCCAGCGCGGCGCTGCCGCCGGCCGCCGATGTCGGCGCGACGGCCGGCGTCGCCGCGCCTGCCGATGTCGGCGCGCCCGCTGATGTCGCCGCGCCCGCCGAGGTCGGCGCTGCGGCCGACGCGACGGCGGCCGATCCGGCCCGCGCCGAAGCGTCGCGACGCGACGGCCGCACGCTGCGCATCGGCACCCAGTCCGGCGTCTCGCCTTCGGCCGACCAGGCGCTCTGCAGCACGACGAGGTGGCCGCCTTCGTCGACCCAGCGTCGCAGCGCCGCCTCGCGACCCGGAAACATGTTCCAGCGATGCGAGCCGATCAGCAGCGTCGCGCCGGGCGGCGGCAGGCGCTCGAGGTTGTGCACCGTCGTCACGGCAGCGCCGAGATGCTGCGCCAGCTGTTTCGCGACGTAGAAGCGGTCGCGCGCCGCATCGCCCTTGGCCGGCAGCCGCACGTCGACGTCGATCCACTCGACCGAGCGCATGAACCAGGCGACGACGGCGGCGAGCAGCAGCGCCGCCAGCGCCGTCGCGAGCCAGTTGCCCCGGGTCATCGCCGCGGCGCCTCGGCGGCGGCGGCGACCGCCGGCAGGAGGCGATCGAAGTCGGCGCACAGGCCGAGGACGCGGTCGGTGGCGAGCGGCCGGTTGCCGTAGACGGCGAGCTGCCACGCCTGGACGAGGGCGGTGACGAAATCGCCGCGCGCCTGCGGCAGCGCCGCGCGCGCGAGGCGGACGCAGTCGCCCTCGGTGCTCGCGGCGCCGATCGCGACCGCGTACGAGTGCACCAGGCGCGACAAGGTGCCGCGATAGAGCAGCGAGAGCGCGGCGCGGCGCTCGCCCGCGAGCCAGAGCTCGCGCACCGCCGCGCCGATGTCGGCGGGCAGGCTCTCGGGCCGGATGTCGAGCTCGCGCACGTGGCTCGGCAGGCGCGCGCCGCGCGTTGCGATCGCGTCGCCGTGCACCGCCAGCCAGCGCCGTGCCGCGACGACGACGATCGCGAGCGCGATCGCGCCGAGCAGCCAGACCAGGCCGCGGCCGCTTTCGGCGAGCCAGCGTGCCAGGTCGAGGATCCACTGAGCGGGACGCGCCGGCGGATCGGGCTCGCGGTCGCGGTCGCGGAAGCGCCAGGTGCGCTCCTTCTTCGTTCCGCCGAGGTTCGGATCGGCCCGCACGGCAGAGGCGGCCTGGGCGACGCTGGCAGTGCTCAGCGGCGGGCGCGGCGGCTCGGCCGCGTGGGTTGTCGTGCAGACTGCCGCGACGACCGCGAGCGCGAGGCCGACGCGCGCTGCGGCCATCACCAGCGCGGCGGCGACGGCGCGCGGGACACGACCCGTGTCAGCGGGCGAACGCAAGGCGAAACTCCTGCTCGATGTCCCACGCCTCGAGCTCGACGCGCCGGTTCAGGTACATCGCGAAGCCGGCGCCGACGAAGAACGGCTCGACGATGGCGATGGCGACGACGAAGCACGCCAGCTGCGCCGTCGTCGTCCACGAGCCGGCGCCGCCGGCCAGCGCCGTGAGCCAGGCGCCGCGATCGTCGGCCGGCAGGAGCCACGCGATCATTCCGGCCAGGCCGAAGGTCAGCGCGCTCTCGACGACGCCGAACGCGCTCTGCATTGCCAGCGCCGCGCCGCGGTGCGAGCCGAGGATGCGCGCGACGCGCTCGCGGCGCGCCTTGCCGCGCTGCCCTTCGAGCTGCAGCACCGGCTGCACGTACGAGCGCCACGGCGAGACGCGGCGGATCGTCAGGGCGCCGAGCAGGCCTTGCCACGCGACCGCGCGCCGCGCCGCCCAGACGTCGGCGAAGCGCGTCTCCTCGCCGAAAACGGCGCGGGCGATGACGAACAGGATCGAGCGATCGAGCCAGGGCTTCGACCAGATCAGGACGAGGACGGCCCAGGCGATGCCGAAGGGCAGCGCCGCCGCGGCGAGCAGCAGCACGAAGGCGTAGACCGGCGCGACGCTCGCCCACACCGAGCGCAGGTGCGCCGAGACGATTCGCACGCCGAGGTCGGCCGCTTCGAACATGCCGCGCGGCCGCAGGTCGAGCTGGATCGCGTCGACCTTCATGATCGGCCGCTGTCGCCGCGTCGCGGTCGCCCCTGGAAGACGAAGTAGGCGATGACCGCCACCCAGCACGCCGCGCCGACGCCGATCTTGACCTGCGCCGGCACCCAGCGCGCCGACGACCAGAAGGCCTCGAGCGTGGCGGCGACGACGAACATCGCCGTCATGCCGTAGACGATGACGATGGCGCGCCGCGCCGCGAGCTCGAGCGCGGCGAGGCGCGAGTGCCGGCCGGGGACGAGCAACGCGTGGCCGAGGACGAGACCGGCGGCACCGGCGAGGACGATGCCGGTGAGCTCGAAGGCGCCGTGCGTGATCACGAACGAATAGAAGTTCTCGCCGAAGCCGCGCCAGGTGACGTAGCCGGCGATGCTGCCGGCGAGGGCGCCGTTGAGGGCCAGGAAGAAGAGGCTGCCGATGCCGAAGAACAGGCCGCCGGCGAAGCACTGGAAGGCGATGCCGATGTTGTTGAGGATGTACATGCCGAACATCGCCCAGTCGGAATCGGCCGTGCGCCGG
The DNA here is from genome assembly GCA_035995885.1 of Caldimonas sp. Taxonomy (GTDB): domain Bacteria; phylum Pseudomonadota; class Gammaproteobacteria; order Burkholderiales; family Burkholderiaceae_C; genus Schlegelella_A. The sequence goes on from DASYKC010000023.1 coordinate 11,634, forward strand.
CCGATCGGGCCGTCGTCGCTGCCGTACATCTGCTCGTACTGGTCGACGACGTTGGCGTCGTGCAGCGACAGGACCAGGCCGGGATCGACGTAGCTGAGGACGCCGACGGCGACGAGCGGGCCGGCGAAGACGACGAGCGCGATCAGCACGTGCAGGCGATGGGCGCGGACGGCGGCCGGGAAGTCGACCAGGAAGAGCCGGCGCAGCGCGTCGACGCCGAAGTCGGCTCGGGCATAGATCAGCTGGTGGCCGCGCGACGTGAGCGCCTCGAGGCGCTCGATCAGCCAGACCGGATACGAGCGCGACTCGGCGATCGCGAGGTGCTCGCACGCGGCCCGGTACAAGGCGGCGATCCGCGCCCGATCGGCCGCCTTGGCGCCGCGGCGCCGCTTCGTCGTCGCTGCGAGCGCCGCCTCGAGCTCCTGCCAGACGGCGGCGTGCTGGGCCTCGAACTGCAGCGGCGTCATCGCCGGCCGAGCAGCCAGTGCGCGACGCCGACGAGGGCGGCGACGCGGTCGCCGCCCATCGCGCGCGGCACGACCACCGGCACGGCGATCTCGGCGAGCTCGTCGGCGCGCGCTTCGGTGAGGCGGCCGACGCGGCCGGCCCAGGCGACGATCGCCGCCTGCGCGCGCGCCGTCAGCGCCACCGCCGGCGCCCGAGCCGGTGCCGGCGGCGGCGCGCCGCGCTGGGCGAGGGTCTCGGGCGCGTGCACGACCAGCGTGCCGGCGGCGATGTCGCCGAGCCGCTTGAAGTCATGCCGGAACAGCACCGACAGCGCGCCGAATGCGTACAGCGACGGCATGAAATCGGCAGCGCGCAGCAGGTTGCGGGTGAGCGACGCGGCCGGCGTGATCGGCAGGCCGGTGTCCATCACCACCTTCAGGCCGACCATCCGCTTGCCCGGCGTCGCCGCGCCGGCGCTGAGCTCGAAGGCGACCGGGTACAGCCACTCGAGCAGGAAGAACAGGAGCATCGCCAGCCCGATGCCGAAGGCACCGAGCAGGCCGAGGAAGATCGAGCAGACGGCGAAGACGACGACGCGGACGAGGCCGTCGACGAGGTATGCGTAGAAGCGCGGCACCAGGCCGGCCGGCCTCAGCCAGAGGGAGATGCCTTCCGGCGTCTCGACGGCGTAGCGGGTGTCGAGCCGGCTCGCGGCAGGCGGCGACGCCGGCATGTCGGGTCAGCGCGGCTCGACGAAGCCGGCTCAGGCCGTGACGACGATCGTGTCGGCGATGTAGTCGTGGAGGCAGCGACGCGCGGCGCGGAAGATGAAGAGCACGTCGACGAGCGCATAGATCGAGCCGATGACCGGGATCGACGCGAGCACGCTGGTGGTGAGGTAGCGCAGGCCGACGATCCGACCGAACGATGCCGGCGAGCCGTCGCTGCGGACGATGCGGATCTTGAGCAGCGCCTTGCCGACGGTCTGGCCGCGCGTCGCGATCAGGTAGCCGTGGATGACGAGAAAGAGGACGAAGCCGATGACCAGGTTCTGCACCAGCAGGACGGCGATGCCGCCGGAGGTGGCGGCGAGCGAGGGGCGGAAGATGTTGATCGGCGAGATCACCGCGAGCAGGCCGAACGCGAGCCCCGCCAGCAGCGCGTCGATCAGCGTCGCGCCGAGGCGGGTCCAGCGCCCGGCCAGGGTTCCCGGCCCGGCCAGCTCGACGTCCTCGACGTGGGCCAGGGGCGGTGCGAAGCGGTTGTCGTCAGAAGCGCTGGTCATCCCCGACTCCCTTGATGGTTGTGGACGAATCCTAGCAGCGGCCGTCGACGGTCGGCCGCCGCCCGGCGTGTTCGTAGGAGTCGGCCGCTTTTCCGCCGCATGGGCGTCGCTGCGACGGGCAAGTGTCTAAGCTCGAACCGGTTTCGGCATTCGCCCCGATCGTTCGAGGGCAAGGAGACAGGCCCATGAATTCATCGCCACTCCCCGGCCGTCGCCCGCGGGCGAGGGCCGCGACCGTCGCCTTGGCGCTGTCGTCGATGCTGGTCGCTTGCGCCTCGGCGCCGCAGCTCGACGCGCAGTGGCGCGACCCGGCCGTCGCTCCCGGCCTCCTGCACGGCGCGCGCGTGCTCGTCGCCTGCGACGCGTACGAGGTCGTGATCCGCCAGATCTGTCAGGACCAGCTCGCCGGCGAGGTCGTCGCGCGCGGCGCGACGCCGGTCTTCCTGCCCGCCGGCTACCCGGTCGCGGCCGATCGCTCGGTCGACGCGCAGCTGCTGCCGGCGGCGCGCGACGTCGGGGCGAAGGCGATGATGGTGATGACCGTGGCTGTCGCCGTCAACGACGTGGGCTCGGGCTTTTCGATCGGCGTCGGCGGCTTCGGCTTCGGCCGGCGCAGCGCCGTCGGGGTCGGCGTCGAGGCGCCGATCGGCGGCGGCCGCGTCACCTCGGGCTATTCGGCGAACGGCCGCGTCACCGACGTGACGAGCGGGCGCCTCGTCTGGACGGCGAAGGCGACGGCGTCGCCGTCGAGCGACGTCGACGCGCAGATGGGCGAGCTCTCGAAGGCGGTGCTCGGCGCCGCCGACAAGGCCGGCCTGTTCTGACCGAGGCGCTCAGGCCGCGGCCGGCAGAGGGCGCCGAGCGCGCTGTCGGCCGACGCCGCTGACGACGGCGAGCCCGGCCAGGAGCAGCGCCCAGGTTTCGGGCTCGGGGACGGCGACGACGAGGTTGCCGCGGATCTCGCCGCCGGTGAACTGGTTGGTGTGGAAGTTGATGTAGGACCGACCGGCAAGGATGTTGGCGAGCTGCGCCGCGAAGGTCGTCGCGTTGCCCTCGTTCAGGTCCCATTTGCCGCTGAACGTACCGCCGACGCCGGTCGCGAGCGGCGTGACGACGGCGTCGTTCGGGTTGTTGTCGTTGAACGGCGAACCGAAGAAGCCCCAGACGACGGGCCCGTTCATCGTCGGCGTCACGGCCGGTCCGGCGTGGATGTGGGCGTTGATGAGGTTGTCGTTGCTGTCCGGCGTCTGCGATCCGGTGACATCGATGTTGAAGATCGTCGCCGTGAAGGTCATCGCGGTCATCGCGTCGTTGATGACGAAGCTCGCCGTGCCGAACGACGCCGGCCGCGGCGCCCCGGTCGTCGTCGTCGGTGACGTCGGCGGATTCTCGTTCGCGTCCGCGAGCGAGGCGGTGAGCAAGGTGACGGCGCCGGCGCTGCCGGCGAGCGCGGAAAGAACGAGGGATGCGGCGATCTTCAGCATGGCGGGCCTCCTGACGGGTTGCCGGTCGCGCACGGCAAACGGCGCGCCGGGGCGACCTCAGGCCGGGCTCGCTCCGGGCTTGGCGGCGTCGACGACGAAGCGCGCCGCCGTCGTCACGCCGCTCGCCGGGTCGGTCGGCCGGTCGACGACCTGCAGGCTCGCGCGCAGCTGCTTCGCGTCGAGCTCGAAGCTCATGTAGCCGCGCTGGTCGCTGCGCGCGTAACGGACGTGCGGGTTGTATTCGCGCGCCGCGTCGAGGCGCGACTGCGCCAGCCCGAGGCTGGTGATCGACGTGCCGCAGAACTCGCTCGCCACCACCGGCGACGCCGGGTCGTCGTAGTCGGGCTTGAGGTCGGCGACGTAGTGGCTGTGCACGTCGCCGCCGAGGACGACGACGCCGGGCACCTTCTTCGCCGCGACGGTGCCGAGGAGGCGGTTGCGCGCCGGCGCGTAGCCGTCCCAGCCGTCGGTCCAGTAGCCACCGCCGCCGATGACCGGATCGACCCAGGTGAAGCGTGCCATCAGCGTCTGCTGGGCGAGCAGGTTCCACGGCCGGCCGAGGTCCCAGCCGTCGGCGAGCCAGCGCTCTTGCTCGGCGCCGAGCAGCGTTCGCTGCGGGTCCTTCAGCGCCGGGCACTGCGCCAGCGCGACGGTGTTCGAGCCGCCCTGGCCCGGCTTGGCGCAGACCTGGACGTCGCGGTACTGGCGGTCGTCGAGGAGATGGATGCGCGCCAGCCGGCCCCAGTCGAGTCGGCCGATGATTCGCATGTCGGCGTCGACCGGCCGCGCCGACTTCGCAAACGGCATGTGCTCCCAGTAGGCGCGATAGCCGGCGGCGCGGCGCGCGCGCATGTCGACCGCGAGGTCCTGGCCGCGAAAGCCGGCGTAGTCGTTCGAGACCTCGTGATCGTCCCAGACCAGCAGCCACGGCGCCGCCGCGTGCGCCGCCTGCAGCGACTCGTCGGCCTTGTGCGTCGCATAGCGGGCGCGGTACTGATCGAGGGTGAAGACCTCGCCGCCTTCCATGCGACGGACCGGGTCCTTGCGCGTCGCGTACTCGTAGATGTAGTCGCCGAGGAACATGACGAGGTCGAGGTTCGCGTCGGCGACGTGGCGCCACGCGGCGTAGTGGCCGACGTCGAAACGCTGGCAGCTCGCGATCGCGAAGCGCAACGTCGCCGCGGCGTCGGCCGCGGGCGCGGTGCGGGTGCGACCGACCGGGCTCTGCTGGCCGAGCGCAGTGAAGCGGTACCAGTACCAGCGTGCCGGCTCGAGCCCGGCCGGCTCGGCGTGGACGCTGTGCGCCCAGGCCGCCTCGGCGGCCTCCTGGCCGCTCGCGACGACGCGCTGGAAGCGCTCGTCGGCGGCGACCTCCCAGCGCACCGGCACGCGTTCGGGCAGCGCCTCGCCCATGAGGCGGGTCCAGAGGACCATGCCGTCGGCGCGCGGCTGGCCGGAGGCGATGCCGAGCGCGAAACGCGGCACGTCGGCGGCGCGCGGCGCGCTCGCCAGCCAGGGCGACGCGACGACCGCGGCCGCGCCGCTCAGGAAGCGCCGTCGCGGCAGGGCCATCGCGCTCGCGCCTTCAGACGCCGACGTCGTCGATTTCCCGGTAGACGTCGCGCAGCCACATCTTGACGCGCTGCCGGTCCATGAGGCCGAGGCCGGTCGAGTCCTTGTCGGAGGCCTTGGCCTGCCAGAAGCTGCTGCTCGCGCCGTCGATCTTCTGGATCACGTGCTCGTTGAGCTTCTTGACCGAGACGACGTTCGCGCCCATGCCGATCGCGCGCGCCTGCTCGCCCGACTGCTCGAGGCCGCTGAAGTCGGCGCCGCGCACCTGGTTGCGGACGAGGACGTAGCCGAGGCCGGTGCCGAAGCGATCGAGGAGGCGGCGCAGCAGGTCGACCGAGTCCTTGCCGGTATCCATGACGTGCCAGTAGAAGAGCTTCATGCCGAGCTCGTCGGCGAGGCCGATGACGCCGGCGTCCTCCATCCACGAGGCGAGCGGATCGTGCGTCTGCGCCGCGAGGTCGACGAGGATGCGGCGGCCGGGCTGGTCGACCGCGGCCTCGACGATCGCGTCGAGCGACTCGACCTTGTCGATCGCCACCGACGATGCATAGGCCGGATAGAAGCGCATCAGCGCGCCGTGCGAGCGGTCGGTGTCGAAGCCGAGAAAGGGAAGCTGCTTGTCGATCAGGTACTGGGCGAGGACCCGGGCCATCAGCGACTTGCCGACGCCGCCTTTTTCGCCGCCGATGAAATGGATGTTCGTCGTCATCGATGCCGAAGTCATTTCGCGGAGCCGCCCGGGACGGCGACGTCGATCGTCTTCTCGACGACCTTGCCGGCGACCTTGACGGTGCTGCCGACGACGGCGCCGCCGACCGAGACGGCGGCGCCCGCCGCCGCGCCGGCGACGCTCACCGCTGCGCCGGCGACGCTGACGACGGCGCAGCCGGGCGCGGCGAACGCGACGACGACGAGCAAGGGAGCGACGAGCACGGCGCGCTCACGCCGAAGAATGCGAGGGTTCGAGGCCATGCGAAAGATTGTCTCCCAAGGGCAGCGACGCGCCGCCGACTTTGCATCCGTTCGTGTCGCGGCAGCGCCGCAATCCGTCACGGCGATGCGCGCTCAGCCGCGGCCGACGAAGGGCATCCGGGTCGCCATGATCGTCATGAACTGGACGTTGGCATCGAGCGGCAGGCCCGCCATGTAGGCGACCGCGTCGGCGACGTGCTGCACGTTCATCGTCGGCTCGACCGCCATCGTGCCGTCGGCCTGCGGCACGCCCTTCTTCATGCGCTCGGTCATCTCGGTCGCGGCGTTGCCGATGTCGATCTGGCTGCAGGCGATGTCGAACGGCCGGCCGTCGAGCGAGGTCGCCTTGGTGAGGCCGGTGATCCCGTGCTTGGTCGCCGTGTAGGGCGAGCTGAACGGCCGCGGCGCGTGCGCCGAGATCGAGCCGTTGTTGATGATCCGGCCGCCGCGCGGCGCCTGCGACTTCATCAGCACGAACGCCTGCTGCGTGCACAGGAAGACGGCGGTCAGGTTGATGTCGACGACGGTCTGCCACTGCTGGAACGTCAGCTCCTCGAGCGGGATCGCCGGCGCGCCGGTGCCGGCATTGTTGAAGAGGACGTCGAGGCGGCCGAGCTTGTCCTTGACGGTGGCGAAGAGCGCCTTGACCGCGGCCGCATCGGTGGCGTCGGTCGGCACGACGAGGACGCGATCGGCACCGTCGCCGGCGGCGGCGCGCGTCGCCTCGAGCGCGTCGGCGCGGCGGCCGGCGAGGGCGACGTGAAAGCCCGCCTTGACGAGGGCGAGCGCCGAGGCGCGGCCGATGCCGCTGCCGGCGCCGGTGACGATGGCGACCTTCTTCATGACGAGCCTTTCGTGAGGGAGTCGTTGGAATCGACGTCGTCGCCGGGGACACCGGCGTCGGCGGGCGAGAAGCAGTCGGCGAACGTGAACCAGAGGCTGGCGTAGAAGATGGTCGAGAAGACCAGAGTCAGCGGCGTCGCGACGAGCGTGAAGCGCTGCGGCCCGAAGACGCCGACGCCGATGCTGACGATCGCCAGCAGGAGCAGCCAGAGCGCCATCCAGACCAGGCCGTAGACGGCGAACGCGCCCTTGTTGCGCCAGACCGCGACGCTGCTGAAGAAGAGCGACTTGGCCCAGCCCTGGCTGCCCCAGAAGACGAGCGCCGGCGCATGCCAGAACGGGATCGAGAGCGCACCCGCGAAGACCAGGCGCAGGAGCAGGCCGAGCTGCAGGCGCGGATCGGAGAGGCGCGCCGCCGCCGATTCCGGCGCCGTCTTCGGGTCGGGCAGCGCCGCGAGAAACGACTCGAGGGCGCCGCCGTCGAGGACGTGAGCGAGCCAGAAGACGAGGAAGGTCACGGCGGCATAGGCGATGCCGAGCTTGAGCAGCGCCATCAGCCGGCTCTTGCCGGCGCTGACGAGATCGACGATCGCGCCGGGCATCGCCGGCTGGCCTTCGCTGACGCGGCGGCTCGCGATCATGAAGAGCAGCGAGCCGGCCGGCGGCAGGACGAGCAGGGCGATCGTGCCGACCAGGGGAATGAGGCCGAGGAGCAGGAACACGAACAGGCAAGCCGCGAACAGCGACGCGAAGCCGAGCGGCTGGCGCGCGAAGACCTGGAAGGCCTTGCGAACCCAGACCGCGCCCTGGCGCGGCGCGACGAGCTGCAGCTTCATGGCACGACCCGCGGCGTCTGTGCCGGATGCCAGGGCACCTCGCGCCGTTGCACGAGGACGCGCTCGAAGTGATCGGGGTCGTGCGCCGTGAGGACGACGGCGTCGCGCGGCAGGTGCTGGTCCCACGCGCGCGACAGCCAGAAGCGGAACGCCGCCGCGCGCATCAGCGCCGGCATGAGTCGCACCTCGGCGGTCTCGAGCGGCCGCACCGCGTCGTAGGCGGCGACGAAGGCGCCGGCGCGGTCTTCGTCGAGGCGGCCCGAGGCGAGGTCGATGCACCAGTCGTTGAGGGCGACGGCGATGTCGAACAGCAGCGTGTCGACGCCGGCGAAGTAGAAGTCGAACACGCCGGCGAGCGTTCGCTCGACGAACATGACGTTGTCGCGGAAGAGATCGCCGTGGATCGCCGCGCACGGCAGCTTCGCGTACGCAGACGACGCGGCGAGGTGGCGCTGGTAGGCGAGCTCGTCCGCCATCAGCGCCGCCTGTCCGGCATCGAGATGCGGCACGACGACCGGCACCGTCTCGCGCCACCAGGCGAGGCCGCGCAGATTCGGCTGCGTCGGCGCGAAGTCGCGCGCCGACAGGTGCAGGCGCGCGAGCACCGCGCCGACGGCGGCGCAGTCGTCGGCGTCGGGCGCGAGGTGATGCTCGCCGGGCAATCGGTCGACGATCGCCGCCGGCTTGCCGGCGATCTCGAGCAGGAGCGAGCCGCTCGCATCGGCGTGCGGGCGCGGCACCGGCAGCGCGTGGTCGGCGTGGTGCTTCATCAGCTTCAGGTAGAACGGCAGCTCGTCGGCGCGGAGCCGCTCGAAGAGGGTGAGGACGAAGCGTCCGGCCGCGGTATCGGCGAAGTAGTTGGTGTTCTCGATGCCGCCGGCGCAAGGCGAGAGCGCCTGCAGCGTGCCGAGGCCGACGCTGCCGATGAGCGCGGCTGCTTCGTCGAACGAGATCTCGGTGTAGACCGCCATCCGGCGCTCAGAAGCGCAGGACGTTCCAGACGCGCTTGCCGGCCGAGCCGCGCGACGTGCCGGGATCGTCGCCGATCACGTGCGCGCCGTCGCCGAGCAGCACCTCGTAGCCGGGAGCGCCGCCCTTCGGGCTGACCGTGACCTTCTGCAGCTGGCCGCGCACGCGCAGCTCCTCGATCCGGGCACTGCGATCCTCGATGACGGTGCGCTTGATCGCGGGCTCGCTGACCACCTTGCCGGGCGCCGGATCCACGATCTCGAGCGGCAGCGCCGCAGGCGCCGCGGCGGCCGGCGGCGTCGCTGTTGCGGGCGCATCGGCGGCGCGCGCGAAAGGCGCCGTCGCGGCCGCAGCGCACGCAGCGAGGACGAGGGCCAGTGAGCGTTTCATGGCGCCGATTCTAGGCCGCCGGCCGCCGCGGCGAGGCTGCCCCTTCCATCACAATGGGCTGCATGGCGGACCGGACCCTGCTGCTCGTCGACGGCTCGAGCTACCTCTATCGCGCCTATCACGCGCTCCCCGACCTGCGCGGCCCCGGCGGCGTTCCGACCGGGGCGATCCGCGGCGTCGTCTCGATGATGAAGCTGCTGCGCGAGCAGTACCCCGCGGCGCACGGCGCCTGCATCTTCGACGACAAGGGCAAGACCTTTCGCGACGACTGGTACCCCGAGTACAAGGCGACACGCACGTCGATGCCCGACGACCTCGCGCTGCAGATCGAGCCGATCATCGAGGCGGTCAAGCTGCTCGGCTGGCCGGTCCTCACCGTTCCCGGCATCGAGGCCGACGACGCGATCGGCACGATCTCGTGCATGGCCGCCAAGGGCGGCTTCAAGGTCGTCATCTCGACCGGCGACAAGGACCTGGCGCAGCTCGTCAACGAGAACGTCGTCCTCATCAACACGATGAGCAACGAGCGCCTCGACGTCGACGGCGTCGCCGCCAAGTTCGGCGTTGCGCCCGAGCGCATCGTCGACTACCTCGCGCTGATCGGCGATGCGGTCGACAACGTTCCCGGCGTCGAGAAGGTCGGGCCGAAGACGGCGGCGAAGTGGATCGCCGAGCACGGCTCCCTCGAGGGCGTGATCGCGGCGGCGCCGCAGATCAAGGGCGTCGTCGGCGAGAACCTGAGGAAGGCGCTCGACTGGCTGCCGCAGGGGCGCCGCCTCGTCACCGTCGTCACCGATTGCGACCTCTCGGGCCACGTCCTCGGCTGGCCCGAGTTCGACGCGCTCGCCCTGCGCGACATCGAGGTCGATGCGCTGCTCGCGTTCTACGACCGCTACGGCTTCGCCTCGATGCGAAAGGAGCTCGAGACCGCGCTCGGCCGCAGCGGCTCGCCCCGCGCGAGCGGCGCGCCGGCAGCGGCGCCCGCGGCGACGATCGACGTCCCCGACAGCGTGCCGTCGGAAGACATCGTCAAGCACTACGAGACGGTGACGACGCTCGACCGGCTCGAAGCCTGGATCGCGCGCATCGAGGCCGCCGAGATCGCGGCGCTCGACATCGAGACCGATTCGCTCGATCCGATCCGGGCCCGCCTCGTCGGCCTCTCGCTCGCGGTCGCGCCGGGCGAGGCGTGCTACATCCCGGTCGCGCACACCTACGCCGGCGCGCCCGACCAGCTGCCGCTCGACGCCGTCGTCGCGCGCCTGAAGCCGTGGCTCGAGAACGCGGCTGCGGCCAAGGTCGGCCACAACGTCAAGTACGACCAGCACGTCTTCGCCGCCCTCGGCGTCGACGTCCGCGGCTACGCGCACGACACGATGCTCGAGAGCTACGTCTGGGAAGCGCACAAGGCGCACACGATCGAGAGCCTCGCCTTCCGTCACCTCGGCCGCACGGCGCTCACCTACGAAGAGGTCTGCGGCAAGGGCGTCAACCAGATCGCCTTCGCGCAGGTCGAGGTCACGCGCGCCGGCGACTACGCGTGCCAGGGCGCCGACCTGGCGCTGCACGTGCACCAGGCGCTCTGGCCGCAGATCGAGGCCGAGCCCGGCCTCGCCGACGTCTACCAGCGCATCGAGATGCCGACCTCGCAGGTGCTCGGCCGGATCGAGCGCACCGGCGTGCC
>DASYKC010000024.1:0-2395 GCA_035995885.1 Caldimonas sp.
CGCGCTCCGCCTCGCGCTCGACGCCGCCGAGACCTACGAGCGGCTCGGCTCGCCCGAGGGCGAGCTCGCGCTCGCCGAGGCGGTCGTCTACCTGGCGATGGCGCCGAAGAGCAACGCCGTCTACGCCGCCTACAACGCGGCGCGTGCGTTCATCAAGAGCGACCGCACCCGACCGGTGCCGCTGCGCCTGCGCAACGCGCCGACGGCGCTGATGAAGGGCCTCGACTACGGCAAGGGCTATCGCTACGCGCACGACGAGGCCGGCGCCTTCGCCGCCGGCGAGCGCTACTGGCCCGACGACATGGAGGCGCAGGCGTTCTACCAGCCGGTGCCGCGAGGGCTCGAGATCTCGATCGGCGAGCGGCTGGCGGAGCTGCGTCGGTTGAACGAAGAGGCGAAGGGCTGAGGCGGCGGGCCGAGCGCGTGTGGATCGAGCGTGGTTCGTCGAATGACTAGAACCCGCGCTTGATCTTCGTCGGCGACCGGTCGAAGACCGCGTCCGGGAGGAAGAAGTCGCCTTGCAGCGGCTTGTCGCCCGCGTCGGGCGCGTAGCGGGAAAAGTCGCTCACGCCTTCGGCGCGAAGGACTTCCTCGTCGATGAAGAAGTTGCCGCTGCATTCGGCGAGCGGGCGCGACAGGATCGCGTAGGCGGCGTCGGCGAGGATTTCCGGGCTGCGGCTTTCCGCGGCCATCGCGTCGCCGCCGAGCGCGAAGCGAACCGCGGCGGTGTCGATCGCGGTGATCGGCCAGAGCGAGTTGACCGCGACGCGGCCGCGGAACTCGGCCGCCATGCCGAGCGTGCACAGGCTCATGCCGTACTTGGCCATCGTGTAGGCGACGTGGTTGGCGAACCACTTCGGGTCGAGGTCGAGCGGCGGCGCGAGGTTGAGGATGTGCGGGTTGCTCGCCTTCAGCAGATGCGGCAGGGTGAGCCGGGAGCAGAGGAAGGTGCCGCGGGCGTTGACCTGGTTCATCAGGTCGTAGCGCTTCATGTCGGTCGCCAGCGTCCCCGTCAGCGAGATGGCGCTGGCGTTGTTGATGCAGACGTCGATGCCCCCGAACGCGGCGACGCCCTGCTCGACCGCCATCTTCACCTGCTCCTCGTCGCGGATGTCGCAGACGACCGGCAGCGCCTGGCCGCCGGCGGCGACGATTTCCTTGGCGGCGCTGAAGATCGTCCCGGGCAGCTTCGGGTGCGGCTGCGCGGTCTTGGCGGCGAGGACGATGTTGGCGCCGTCGCGCGCCAGCCGGCAGGCGATGGCCAGGCCGATGCCGCGGCTGGCCCCGGAAATGAAGATCGTCCGGTTCCGAAATGTCATGCTGCTCCCCCAAATCTCTGTCTTATGGGGCAAGCGTCGACGACATCGGCGCCAAAGTCAACCGCCGGCCGGCGTTCGTCCATCGGGCCAGTCCCTAGGCAATGGCAAGGGAATTGCTAATAGAGTCGGCGCGCATGGAGACCTTTGTCCAGCAGATCATCAACGGGCTCGTGCTCGGCAGCGTCTATGCGCTGGTCGCGCTCGGCTACACGATGGTCTACGGGATCATCAACCTGATCAACTTCGCCCACGGCGAGGTGCTGATGGTCGGCGCGCTGACGAGCTGGACCGTCGTCACCGTGCTCGCCGGCCTCGGCCTGCCGGGCTGGGCGCTGCTCCTGATCGGCCTGGTCGCGGCGGTAATCGTCTGCTCGGCGCTCAACTTCGCGATCGAGAAGATCGCCTACCGGCCGCTGCGCAACGCCCCCCGGCTCGCGCCGCTCATCACCGCGATGGGGATGAGCCTGCTCCTGCAGACGCTGGCGATGATCATCTGGAAGCCGAACTACAAGTCGTTCCCGATCCTCCTGCCCGGTGATCCGCACATCGTCTTCGGTGCGGTCATCAACAACGTGCAGATCCTGATCCTCGTCACCACCGGCATCACGCTGTCGGGCCTGATGTACCTCGTCAACCGCACCCGCCTCGGCCGGGCGATGCGCGCCACCGCCGAGAACCCGCGCGTCGCCGCGCTGATGGGCGTCAAGCCCGATACCGTGATCTCGGCGACCTTCGTCATCGGCGCCGCGCTCGCCGCGCTCGCCGGCGTGATGTACGCCGCCAACTACGGCTCGGTCCAGCACACGATGGGCTTCCTGCCCGGGCTGAAGGCGTTCACCGCGGCGGTCTTCGGCGGCATCGGCAACCTCGCCGGCGCGATGGTCGGCGGCGTCCTGCTCGGCCTGATCGAATCGCTCGGCGCCGGCTACATCGGCGATCTCACCGGCGGCGTCCTCGGCAGCCACTACCAGGACATCTTCGCCTTCGTCGTCCTCATCCTCGTGCTCACGCTCAGGCCGCAGGGCCTGCTCGGCGAGCGCGTCGCCGATCGAGCGTGAAGGGATCGGTGTGACCCG
>DASYKC010000025.1:0-6352 GCA_035995885.1 Caldimonas sp.
TCGTCAACGCCGGCATCGACAGCACCGATCTCGAGCAGGTTGCGCTCGGCCTGCTCGAGGCGGTGCTCGACCTCGTCGCGTCGTTCGTGCTGAAGACGACGGCCGTGACGCAGCTCCTCGCCAAGCCGGTCGGCAACAAGACGATCCAGGACGTGCTGAAAGGCGCCGCGCTCGTCGACGCCGCCGGTCCGCCGGCGCTGATCGGCCAGCTGTTCGACGTCGACCTGCTGCTCGCGCGGCTGCAACGCCTTGCCACCAACGTCGCCGCGACGAACCCGAGCATCACGATCGACAACGCGCTCACCGTCGGCCTGGCGGCGACGCCGGCCGGCGGCGGCGCGCAGTCGATCGGCGTTCGCATCACGCTGCCGCGGCCGGCGACGCTCGTCGGCGGCGACGTCACGCTCTCGCTCGAGACCGATGCGCGCTGGATCCATCCGCCCGCCGGCGCGCCGGTCCCCGACGGCATCGTCATCGACGTGCTGCGCGCCGGCCCCGGCGGCGCCGACTTCGCGTTCGCGCCGGGAATCTCGGTCAACGGCGTCGGCCTGCGCGTCGCGCGCAGCGAGCGGCCGCTCCTCGACACCGGGTCGTTTTCGATCGGCTCGGTCGCGCTGCACGTCTTCGCCCACGTCGACGCGAGCACGAAGTCGGGCGGCGTCCAGCTGCAGCTCTCCGGGCTCGCCGCCGGCGTCGCCGGCGCCGGCGGCGGCAACGGCGTCGCCCAGGGCATCCTCGGCGATTCGGGCAAGGGCCCGAGCAAGCTCGCGCCCGCATTCAGCCCGGCGCTCGCGGTGCAGAAGCACGGCGGCGGGCCGACCCTCGTCGGCTTGCGCGCCGGCGATGGCAGCGGGCCGTGGTGGCTGGCGATCCAGCGCGGCTTCGGCCCGCTCTACATCGAGCAGGTCGGCTTCGGCGTCGGCACCGAGAACGACCAGCTGAAGAGCATCTCGGTGCTGCTCGACGGCCGCGTCTCGCTGTTCGGCCTGACCGCGGCGGTCGACGACCTGCAGCTCAGCTTCGTCGTCGCCTCGAACGCCGACGTCTTCGATCCGTCGCGCTGGGCGGTCGACCTCGCCGGCCTCGCCTTCAACGCCGACATGGCCGGCTTGACCTTGCAAGGCGGCCTGCGCAAGTTCGGCAGCGGCGACACGACGCAGTACGTCGGCATGCTGATGGGGCGCTTCGCGGTCTACGGCCTCTCGGTCTTCGGCGGCTACGGCCAGGGCATCGTCAACGGCGAGAAGTTCGCGTCGTTCTTCGCCTTCGGCGCCGTCAACGGGCCGATCGGCGGACCGCCGGCGTTCTTCCTCACCGGCATCGGCGGCGGCCTCGGCATCAACCGTCTGCTGGTGCTGCCGTCCGAGCTGTCGCGCTTCGATCAGTATCCGCTCATCAAGGCGCTCGATCCTTCGGCCAAGCCGAGCGACGACCCGATGGCCGAGCTGATCAGCCTCGGCGACACCTTCCCGATCGCGCGCGGCTCGTTCTGGTTCGCCGCCGGCCTGTCGTTCACCAGCTTCGCCCTCGTCGACGGCGTCGTCGTCGTCTCGATCGAGGTCGGCGACGGCCTCGAGATCGCCCTCCTCGGCCTGGCCCGCATGGCGCTGCCGCGGCCGCAGGTGGCGATCGTCTCGATCGAGCTCGGCCTGGTCGCGCGCTTCTCGTCGAAGGAGGGCGTCCTCTGGGTCCAGGCGCAGCTCACCGACAACTCGTGGCTGCTCTACCAGGACGTGCGCCTGACCGGCGGCTTCGCCTTCGTGAGCTGGTTCGCCGGCGACAAGCGCGGCCAGTTCGTGTTGACGATCGGCGGCTACCACCCGAAGTTCCACCGCGACGGCTATCCGGTCGTGCCGCGCCTCGGCCTCAACTGGCGCGTCGGCCCGTTCATCACCGTCAAGGGCGAGTCGTACTTCGCGCTCACCTCCGAAGCGGTGATGGCCGGCGTCCGCATCGAGGTCTCTGCGACCTTCGGGCCGGCGTGGGCGCAGCTCATCCTCGGCGCCGACGGCATCGTCTTCTTCGATCCGTTCCACTTCGAAGTCGAGGTCTATGCGTCGATCCGCGCCGGCGTCACGATCGACGTCTGGATCGGCGAGATCACGATCTCGATCTCGATCAGCGCCAAGGTCCTCGTCGAAGGGCCGAAGTTCCACGGCATCGCCACCTTCTCGGTCGGCCCGGTCGACCTCGAGGTCGAGTTCGGCGACGCGCAGCAGCCGCCGCGGCCGCTCCTGCCGTGGGGCGACTTCGTCCGCAAGTACCTCGAGGAAGCCGGCCCCGACACCGCGCGCGTCCTCGCCGCGCTCACCGGCAAGGGTGCCCTGCCGTCGGGCACGGGTCCGGGCGGCGCGACCGACACCGCGGTCGCCGACGGCTCGGCCGACAAGCCCTTCGAGGTCTACGCCGAGTTCGAGATCACGCTCACCAACGCCGTGCCGACGCGGCGCGTCGAGCTCGGCGCGGCGCGCGTCGTCGACAAGACGCCGAGCGCGGCGATCGGCCTCGCGCCGATGGGACTCGCCGGCGTGACGACCGTTCTCCACGTCGAGCTGACGCGCGACAGCGACCTCAGCGCCCACATCGACGCGATGCAGGCCGAGGTGCACAGCGCGCCGTCGTTCCCGCTCGGCGTCTGGGGGCCGGCGCAGGACGCCGGCAACCCGAAGCTGCCCAAGGGCGACGTCATCGAGGCGATCGACGGCCTGCGCCTCTTCACCGTCGCCGACATCCCGCCCGGCCTGCCGCCGATCGACTACCGGCGCCGCGTCGAGGCGGGCGTGCGCCATCCGCTGCCGTTCGTCAGCGAGAAGGCGACGCGGTCGGCCTTCCTCGGCGCGACCAAGGCCTTGAGCGACCTGCTGCCCGCCGCCAACGACGACAACGCCGTCCTCGCCATCGCCGCCGAGTGGGCGGCGCGCGGCGGCGCCAGCCGCACCGCGGTCGCGTCGCTGCGCGGCGAGAGGTCGGCGCCGCCGCGCCTCGGCTCGCTCGCCGACGGCCTCGCCGTGCAGACCGCGGCGGCGGCGCCGATCGACCTCGTCACGCCGGGCCGGAAGGCCGCGGTCAACACCTTCGTGCAGCGGCCGAAGGTGATCGCCGTCCTCGGCGCCGGCCTCGACGAGCCCGAGCGCGCCGCGCAGCGGACTACGGTCGCGAAGGTGCCGCCGAGCGCGCTCCTCGTCGTCGACCCGCCGACGCTGGCGCGCGTCGCCGCCGACACCGACGCGGCGATTCCGGCGGTGCTCAACCTGGTCGCCGCGACGCGCGGAACGACCTTCGCCAAGACGCTCGTCGCCGCCGACTCGGCGCCGCTCAGCCGCATCGCGCGCGCGCCGATCGCCGCCGTTCGCGGCCGCGGCGCGACGCGCGAAGTGCGCGAGCGACTCGCCGCCTTGAACGGCGCGCTGCTGAAGAAGGCGGGAACGCGCGGCGCGATCGCCGCCGGCGCGACCGTCGGCGCCGGCGAGGTCGTCGTCATGGCGCTGCCGAACGCGGCACGCGATCTCGACGAGAAGATGCCGCGGCCGCGCCTCGCCGTCGCCGGCGCGAATGCGCGCGTCGTCGTCCTGCGCCACGGCGGCGAGGCGATGCTCGACCGCGAGCTCGGCGACGCGGGCGGGACGTTCGCGGTGCCCCTCGGCGCCGAGCGGATCGCGCTCGCCGTCGGCGTCGCCGCCGAGCGGCAGCGGCCCGGCCTCTCGGGCTGGCACGCCGGCAGCATGCTGCCGATGCTCGGCCACGGCAGCGCGCTCGCGGCGCAATCGGTGCTGCACGTCGAAGGCCGCGCGCGCAGCGTGCGCCAGCGCGGCCTGCAGCGCGAGAGCGGCTGGCTCCGCGCCGCAGCACTCGTCGAGGGCACGGCGCTCGTCAGCACGCGCTTTGCCGCGCCGGTGACGCTCGTCATCGTCGCCCTCGACGACCCCGCCGGGACGAGCGCCGGGCGCGGCCTCTCGCTCGCGCTCGAAGGCGCCGAGCGCGAGACCGGCGCCGACGGCGTGCCGGTCGCGCCGACCGTCGTCGTCCGCGGCCAGCGCGTCATGCTGCTCTATCCAATCGTCGCGGCAGGACAGGACGGCGTCACCGTCAGCGTCGCCAGCGAAGACGGCTGGCACCTCGTCGGCGTAATGGCGGCCGTGCCGGGCGCCGACGTCGAGGCGCTGGCGAGCGAGCTCGCGCAGACCAGCCTCGACCTGCTCGTCCGCGGCGCGGTCGCGCCCGGCACTGCGCAGGCGACGCTCGAATGGCTGCCGGCGCAGCGGCGCGGCGGCCGCGAGATCGAAGAGCCGATCGACACCGGAACGCCGCGCAGCGTGCGCCGGGCCGCGCCGGTGCAGCGCAGCGCGCGGCGGGCCCGCGCCAGAACCCCATCGGAGTGACCATGCCCGCGATCGGAACCTTCGTTTTGCACAGCATGGCCAACCCGCCGCTGAAGGCGGCCGACTACACGCTCACGGGCCAGGTGTCGCTGACCAAGCCCGGCGGCGAATCGGTCGGCGCGGTCGAGACGCAGCAGACGCACCTGCGCGTCACGGCGCCGCGCTTCCAGCTGCCGCCCGAGCAGATGCTCTCGACCTTTCCGCCGGCCAACAGCGAAGGCGCGTACGAGGCGCGCCTGCCGCAGATCGTCCTCAAGCGCCGCACGCTGCCGTGGGAGCGCGAGCCGGCGCCCGGCGACACGACGACGCCGTGGCTCGCCCTCGTCGTCATCGCCGAGGGCGAAGGCACGCTCTCGGGCGACACGCCGGTCGCCGACTGCGTGACCAAAGGCGTCGTCCTCGGCGGCACGAACGACGTCGCCACCGGCAACTTCCTCTCGGTGACGCGCTCGGTGATCGACAAGGTCTTCCCGATGAAGGACGAGCTGCCGCTGCTCTGCCACGTGCGCGAGGTCGACATCAACGACACCGAGCTCGCCAACGGCGACGACGACGGCTTCCTCGCCACCGTCATCGCCAACCGCCTGCCGCAGTACGACCGCACCGACGACAAGCCGGTGCGCTACCTGGCGTGCCTGATCAACGTCGAGGGCCAGCTCGCCGACCTCGCCCAGCCGCCGCCGCCGCAGTTCGACTTCGTCGCCACCGACCTCGTCTTCGACTACCGGGCGCTGTCGACGACGGCCGGCGATGCCGATCGCTTCGTCATGGGAACGTCGCCGGCCGCGCTCGCCGTCGCGCCGCGCGGCGTCGGCGCGATCGCCCAGGCGAAGAGCACGAAGGCGGCGGCGGCGAATTCGGCGCGCGCCGGCGCGAAGGCCGGCAGCGTCGCCGGCCAATGGTCGACGACGGCGCAGAAGGTCGAGCACGTCGCCCTGACGGCATCGCAGGACGAGGCCGGCCGGCTCGTCCGCGACGGCATGCTCGAAGGCTATCGCGGCAACTTCGAACGCTTCGTCGTCGCGGAGAAGACGTATCGCTTCCCGGTCCTCGCCCACTGGTCGTTCACCGTCAACGGCAGCGGCGGCTTCGAGAGCCTGATGCGCGGCCTCGACGTCGGCCTGCTCGGCACGGCGCCGGCCGAGCCGGTGCTGCCGCCGGGCGCGCCGCCGGCGCCGCCGTTGACGCGGCCCGCGCCCGAGCTCACCGAGACCGGCCACGTCGGCCTGCCGCACCAGACGCGGCGCGGCGATCGCGTCCGCGCCTGGTACCGCGGCCCACTCGGCACCTATCCGACGAAGCGCGACGCCGCCGACGCCGAAGGCCGGCTCGCCCTCGCCCACGTCAGCGACCAGCTGCGGCGCAGCGTCCCCGACGGCCGCGAGGACCTCTCGCTCGCTGCGGCGTTCGAGATCGGCCGGCTGCTGGCGCTGTCGCAGCCTTCGGTCGTTCGCGCGCTGCTCGCCTGGCGTTCTGAGCAGTTCGGCGCGGCGCGCGCGACCGCGCTGCTCTCGGTGCTGAACGACGCGCCCAAGCTCGGCGCCGCGCTCGCCGGCGCGCTCTCGGGCACACGGCTTTCCGACCTGTTGTCGAAGCACCTCGTCCTCGAAGTCGCCGCGAAGCCCGACCGCGTCTTCGCGCCGTCGCGGCCGCTCGTCGACCCGGGCCGGCCGCTGCCGTTCGCGCGCGAAGGCGGCCTCGACAAGCTGATCTCGGAAGGCTTCGGCTTTTCCGCCGCGCAGGTGAAGGAGCTCCGCGTCGGCGCCGGCACGGTCGCCGCGCTGCAGCGCACCGCGGTGCCGCTCGCGAGCGTCGGCGCCGACGGGCCGCTGCTCAAAGGTGCCGGCGCCGATCGCCTGCGCGCGAGCCTGACGGCGGCCGTCGATCGCCTCACCGGCGACAGCATCGGCCGCCTGCGCGAAGCGCCGCACGGCAGCCGCTCCACGGGCGCGCGCGCCGGCGCGACGGAGGCG
>DASYKC010000026.1:0-30663 GCA_035995885.1 Caldimonas sp.
GCCGCGTTGTAGGCGGCGTAGACGGCGTTGCTCTTCGGCGCCATCGCCAGGTAGACGACCGCCTCGGCGAGCGCGAGCTCGCCCTCGGGCGAGCCGAGCCGCTCGTAGGTCTCGGCGGCGTCGAGCGCGAGGCGGAGCGCGCGCGGATCGGCGAGGCCGATGTCCTCGCTCGCCATCCGCACCAGGCGGCGCGCGGCGTAGCGTGGGTCGACGCCGCCGTCGATCATGCGAACGAACCAGTAGAGCGACGCGTCCGGGTCGCTGCCGCGCACCGCCTTGTGCAGCGCCGAGATCGTGTCGTAGAACTGCTCGCCGCCCTTGTCGTAGCGGCGCAGTTGCTCGCCCAGCGCGTGCTCCAGCATGGGTTCGTCGATGATCTCGGGCTCGAGCCTCGTGCCGTCGCCGGCCTCGGGCCGCCGCGACCGCACCGTCGCGATCAGGTTCTCGTAGGCGTTGAGCAGGCGTCGCGCGTCGCCGTCGGCGTAGCCGATCAGGCGCTCGCGCGCCGGCTCGGCGAGCGGCGGCGCCTCGAGCAGCGCCTCGGCGCGGTCGAGCAGGGTCTTCAGGTCGTCGTCGTCGAGCGGCTTCAGGACGTGCACCGTCGCCCGCGACAGCAGCGCCGAGTTGACCTCGAACGACGGGTTCTCGGTGGTCGCGCCGATGAAGGTGAAGAGACCCGACTCGACGTGCGGCAGGAACGCGTCCTGCTGGCTCTTGTTGAAGCGGTGGACCTCGTCGACGAAGACCACCGTCGCGCGCCCGGTCGTTCGCGCCGCCTGCGCCCGCTCGACCGCCTCGCGGATGTCCTTGACGCCGCCGAGCACCGCCGACATGGCGATGAACTGGGCCTCGAAGGCGTCGGCCATCAGGCGCGCCAGCGTCGTCTTGCCGACGCCCGGCGGCCCCCACAGGATCATCGAGTGCAGACGCCCCGATTCGAAGGCGACGCGCAACGGCTTGCCTGGGCCGAGCAGGTGACGCTGGCCGATGACCTCGTCGAGCGTCTTCGGCCGCAGCCGTTCGGCGAGCGGCGCGGCGGCGGGGTCGGCGAAGCCGAGTTCGAGCGAGGTCTGGGGCACGGTCCGGCCCGGTGACGCGGGCGCTTCGATTCTGCCGCGTCGCGGCTGCGGTCGGAGGCAGACACTAAGATGCACCGTTGATGCACGCGTCGCCGCTCCTTCCCTGCGCCCTGCCCGGATGACTCCCTCGACCTTCGATGCCATCTCGGCCGTGCTGGTCGACCAGTTCAAGATCGACACTGCGTCGCTGCAGCCCGGCGCCACGCTCGACGGCCTCGGGCTCGACTCGCTCGCCCTGATGGAGTTCGTGTTCGCCGTCGAGGACCGCTTCGACGTCCGCATTCCGGAAGATCGACTCGACCCGCGCCAGGCCGGGGTGACGCTGGCCCAGCTCGCCGCCCTGCTCGACGAGGCCGTCGCCGCGAAGGCGAGCCGCGATGTCGTCAACGGCTAGGCCCGGGGCGCCGGTTGCCGTCTCCGGCTGCGGCGTCGTCAGCCCGATCGGCAACGACCTCCGCGCCTTCGACGAGGCGCTCTTCGCCGGCCGCTCCGCCGTCCGGCCGCACGTCCTCGACCTGCCCGGCATCGACGTTCCGCCGGTGCCGATCGCCGCGGCCGCGTTCGATGCCGCGACCGTGACCGCACCGTCGCGGGTTCCGCTCGATCGCGGCACGGCGATGGCGCTGGCTGCCGCCGACGGCGCGGCACGCGACGCCGGCCTGGCGATCGAATCGATCGATCGCGAGCGCCTCGGCATCTTCTGGGGCAGCGGCATGGCCGGCGCGGCGACCTTCGAGGCGACCTGCCGGACCGTCTACGCCGAGCGGCGCCGCATGCGGCCGACGAGCGTCGTCACGACGATGCCGAACGCGCCGGTCGCCGAGCTCGCCCTGCGCTTCGGCGCGCGCGGCGCCGCCCTCGCCTACGCCTGCGCCTGCGCGTCGTCGGCGGTCGCGATCGGCGAGGCGATGCGGGCGATCCGCGCCGGCTGGATCGACGTCGCCATCGCCGGCGGCAGCGAGTCGCTGCTGACGCCGGGCGTGCTCGCGAGCTGGCAGGCGATGCGGGTGCTGGCGCCGATCGGCACCGGCGTCGATGTGGCTGGCGCCGCCGAGGTCGCGAAGCGCGCGTGCCGGCCATTCGCCGCCGACCGCGCCGGCTTCGCCCTCGGCGAGGCGGCGGCGGCGTTCATCCTCGAGTCGGCGGACCACGCGCGTGCGCGCGGCGCGACGCCGCGCTTCGACCTCGCCGGCTACGCGACCAACTGCGACGGCGTCCACATCACGAACCCCGACGCGTCGGGCCAGGCGCGGGCGATGCGTGCCGCCCTCGCCGACGCGGGCCTCGGCGCCGGCGCCATCGGCTACCTCAACGCCCACGGCACGGCCACCGTGGCCGGCGACGCCGCCGAGGCCGAATCGCTGGCGATGGTGTTCGGCGCGAACGGCGTTCCGATGAGCTCGACGAAGGCTATCCACGGCCACCTGCTCGGCGCCGGCGGCGCGGTCGAGCTGCTCGTCGCGCTGCGCGCGCTGGCCGCCGGGCGGCTGCCGCCGACCGCGAACGTCGAGCGCGCCGATCCGGCATTCGCGATCGATCTCGTCACCGGCGGCGCGCGCGCGAGCACCGGCCTCGAGGCCGTGATGTCGAACTCGTTTGCCTTCGGCGGCACCAACGCCGTGCTGATCGCGAGACGGTCGGCGCGCTAGGCGCACACCGTCCGCGGCCCGAGCCGAGACGCCGACAGCTACTGCTCGATCACGTCGGCGCCGGCGGGCACCTTGAAGCGGAACGCGTCGGCGTTGACCGGCGCGTTGGCGGCGAAACCGTTGAAGCGAAGCAACGACTTCTGGCCGAAGCTGTCGACGATCTCGAGCGCGGCGAGCTGGTCGCCCTTGAAGCCGACGCGCACCGACTGGAAGGCCCCGTCCTTGGCCTTCGGCTTTGCCTCGACCCATTCGAGACCGTCTTTCGGCGGCTGGCCGGCGAGGTCGAAATCGCGCTCGATCGAGCCGCCGGCAAGCAGCGCCGCCGGCGTCGCACCGAGCGCCTGGCCGATCTTCCTGGAGCTCACCTGGTTCAGATCGGCGTCGTAGATCCAGACCTTCTCGCCGTCGCCGACGATGGTCTGCTCGAACGGCTTGGCGTAGCTGAAGCGGAAGCGGTTCGGGCGCGAGAACTCGAAAGTCCCCGACGAGGTCTTCTTCTTGACGCCGTCGGGCGACGTGACGGTCTGGGTGAATTCGGCGCGCCCGCTCTTGACGTCGCGGACGAAGCCGCGGAGCGTCTCGACCGGATCGGCGGCGAACGCGTGCGGCGCGGCGAGCGCGGCCGTCAGCGCCAAGCCGAGCTTGAGCGAGCGCTTCATTCCGCGCGTGCCGGGACGAGGATGTCGCGGTTGCCGTTCGTTGCCATGCTGGTTACGAGCCCCGATTTCTCCATTTGTTCCAGCAATCGGGCAGCCCGGTTGTAGCCGATGCGCAGGTGGCGCTGGACGAGCGAGATCGAGGCGCGCCGGTGCTGCAGGACGATGCCGACGGCCTGGTCGTACATCGGATCGTTCTCGACGCCGCCGGCGCCGGCCTCGCCGGCGAGATCGCCGCTGTCGCCGTCGAGGACGCCGCCTTCGAGGATGCCTTCGATGTAGTTCGGCTCGCCCTGGCTCTTCAGGTAGGCGACGACGCGATGCACTTCCTCGTCGCTGACGAAGGCGCCGTGGACGCGGATCGGCGCGCCCGTGCCCGACGGCAGGTAGAGCATGTCGCCCATGCCGAGCAGCGCCTCGGCGCCCATCTGATCGAGGATCGTGCGCGAGTCGATCTTGCTCGAGACCTGGAACGAAAGCCGGGTCGGGATGTTGGCCTTGATCAGGCCGGTGATGACGTCGACGCTCGGCCGCTGCGTCGCGAGGATGAGATGCACGCCCGAGGCGCGCGCCTTCTGCGCCAGGCGCGCGATCAGCTCCTCGATCTTCTTGCCGACGACCATCATCAGGTCGGCGAGCTCGTCGATGACGACGACGATGAAGGGCAGCCGCTCGAGCGGCTCGGGGCTCTCGGGCGTGAGGCTGAACGGGTTCGGCAGCGACTCGCCCTTCTCGTTCGCCTCGGCGATCTTCTTGTTGTAGCTCGCGAGGTTGCGAACGCCGAGCTTGCTCATCAGCTTGTAGCGCCGCTCCATTTCGCCGACGCCCCAGTTGAGCGCGTTGGCGGCCTGCTTCATGTCGGTGACGACCGGGCAGAGCAGGTGCGGGATGCCTTCGTAGACGCTCATCTCGAGCATCTTCGGGTCGATGAGGATCAGGCGGACGTCGCGGGCCTCGGCCTTGTAGAGCAGCGACAGGATCATCGCGTTGATGCCGACCGACTTGCCGGCGCCGGTCGTTCCCGCGACCAGGCAATGCGGCATCTTCTGCAGGTCGGCGACGACCGGCAGGCCGACGATGTCCTTGCCGAGGCCGATCGTCAGCTGCGAGCCGGAATCGGCATACGCCTGCGAGCCGAGGACCTCGGAGAGACGGATCATCTGGCGCTTGGCGTTGGGCAGCTCGAGCGCCATCGTCGTCTTGCCCGGGACCGTCTCGACGACGCGGATCGAGACCAGACCGAGCGAGCGCGCCAGGTCCTTGGCCAGGCTCACGACCTGCGCGCCCTTGACGCCCACGGCGGGCTCGATCTCGTAGCGCGTGATCACCGGCCCGGGCGAGGCGGCGACGACGCGGACCTCGACGCCGAAGTCCTTGAGGCGCTTCTCGATCAGGCGCGACGTCATCTCGAGCGACTCGGCGCTGACGCCCTCGACGCGTTGCGGCGCCGAATCGAGCAGGTCGACCTGCGGCAGCTTGGTGTCGACCAGCTCGCTGAAGAGCGGCTTCTGGCGTTCCTTGACGACGCGCGTGCTCTTCGGCACGTCGACCAGGGTCGGCTCGATGACGATCGGCAGGTGCTGCTCGTGCAGTTCCTGTTCGACCTCGAAGACCTCGCCGCGCTCGCGGATCGCCTCGGCGCCGAGGCGCGCGTCCTCGGCGCGCTCGATCCGCTCGACCCGGCGCGTGCGCAGCGACTCGATCGCCGCGCCGAGCGAATCGGCGACGCGCAGCCAGGAGAAGCGCAGCGCCAGCGACGCGCCGGCGACGAGCATGGCGATCCAGAGAACGCCCGAGCCGGCGAAGCCGAGCAGGTTCTGGCTGGCGCGGCCGAGGACGAGGCCGAGCACGCCGCCGGCGTTGCCGCCCGCGACCTGGCCTTCCCACTGGTAGAGCCGCGTCCACTCGAGCGAGGCGCTGGCGGCGAGCAGCAAGGCGAGGCCGAGCCACGTCGCCCAGGTCGGCATGACGTGGACCGGCGGCTCCGGCGCGGCGCCGCCATGCGCGCGCAGCGTTCGCGCGAGCGCGCCGAGCCAGGCGCGCGCGCCGACGACGATCGCCCACCAGACCGAGTAGCCGGCGACGAAGAACGCGACGTCGGAGAGCCACGCGCCCAGGACCCCGGCGCGGTTGTGGATCGGACCGCCGCTGCCCGAGGTCGAGAAGCCCGGATCGGCGGCGCTGTGGGTGGCGAGCGCGAGCAACGCGATCAGCCAGACGACGGCGCCGATCAGGAGGGCTGCCTGCTCGCGCCAGTGCGGCGCATGGCCGGCGGACGGGTCGCGCGACGACCCCGGCTCGGCGCCATCGCCGCGAAGTGAACCCAACGGAAAAGTCATCCCCGAATTGTCGGTGCTCGCAGCGCCTCAGGAAAGCGGGCCCATCGGGCCCGGTCCCTCCCGCCCGGCGGGAGGGAAGCGCAGCAGGGAGGGTGCAATCTTGTCAGCGAAGCGATCGACGGGCTTCAGCCCGTCAACTGCTCCTTGATCACGACCCAGCCGTTCTCCTGGGTCTGCACCATGCCGCGGCCTTCGAGGTCCTTCATGACCCGGCTCACCATCTCGCGCGAGGCGCCGACGACCTTGGCCAGATCCTGGCGCGAGACCTTGTTGCGGATGACCTTGATCTCGCCGTCCATCTCGGACATGTCGAGCAGGGTGCGGGCGACGCGGCCGTAGACGTCGAGCAACGCGAGCGACTCGATCTGGCGGTCGGCGCTGCGCAGGCGCTGGACCAGGCCGCGCATGATCGCGTACGACAGGCTCGAGTTCTCGGGCAGGCAGCGCGCGAACTCGGCGCGGCCGAGGATGAGCATGTCGGTCTGGACCTCGGCGCGGACGGTCGCCGAGTGCGGCTCGTTGTCGATCAGGCTCATCTCGCCGACGTAGTCGCCCGACTGGAGGACGGCGAGGATGACCTCGCGGCCGCGCGAATCGGCGGTGAGAACGCGGGCGCGCCCGGTGAGCAGGATGAAGAGGGCGTTGGACTTCTTGTTGTGCTCGACGACGATCTCGCCGCGCCTGAAGCGCCTCTTGACGACGCTGTCTGCGATGCCTTGCGCCTGCTCGTTGGTCAGCAACGAAAAGAGCGGGACGCGCCGGATGAGATCGAGGTTCGAGAGCATCGCCATCTGAAGAGCCTTTCTGGTTGCATGCGCAGCCGCGCCGCCGTGGCAAATCTCACGTCCGACGCGGTAACGCTATTGTCACCATTACGAGCGTTGATGCCAGCAGGTTCGAACCCCATGTCAGACTTGCGGCGCCGCTGCCACACCGAGCCCCATTCCACGTCGCCATGTCATTGCCCTCGCACCACGCCCGTGTCCTGATCCTCGGCTCCGGACCGGCCGGCTATACGGCGGCGATCTACGCCGCCCGCGCCAATCTCAGGCCGATGCTCGTCACCGGGATCGCCCAGGGCGGGCAGCTCATGACGACGACCGACGTCGACAACTGGCCGGCCGACGTCGACGGCGTCATGGGGCCCGATCTGATGCAGCGCTTCCTCAAGCATGCCGAGCGATTCGACACCAAGGTCGTCTTCGACCACGTCAACGAAGTCGATCTCTTCCGCCGACCGTTCACGCTGCGCGGCGACTCGGCCCACTACACGTGCGACGCGCTGATCATCGCCACGGGGGCCTCGGCCAAGTACCTGGGCATCGCGTCGGAACAGGCGTTCATGGGCCGCGGCGTCAGCGGCTGCGCGACCTGCGACGGCTTCTTCTACCGCGGCCAGGAAGTCTGCGTCGTCGGCGGCGGCAACACCGCGGTCGAGGAAGCGCTCTACCTCTCGAACATCGCCTCCAAGGTACACGTCGTCCACCGTCGCGACAAGTTCCGGGCCGAGGCGATCCTGGTCGACAAGATGATGGCCAAGGTCGCCGACGGCAAGATACAGCTGCACCTCTGGAACACGCTCGACGAGGTGCTCGGCGACGCGAGCGGCGTCAATGGCGTGCGGCTGCGCAGCACCCGGAACGACACGACCTCGGAGCTCGCCGTCACCGGCTGCTTCATCGCCATCGGCCACCAGCCCAACACCGACATCTTCAAGGGCCAGCTCGAGATGCGCGACGGCTACATCCTGACCAAGAGCGGCCTCGACGGCCTGGCGACGATGACCACCGTGCCGGGCGTCTTCGCCGCCGGCGACGTCCAGGACCACGTCTACCGGCAGGCGGTCACGAGCGCCGGCACCGGCTGCATGGCGGCGCTCGACGCCCAGCGCTTCCTCGAGCAGGCGTGAGCGGCCAGGGCACACCCGGCCTCGCCCCGCTATAATGGCGGGCTTTGCCGCGACGGGCTCATCGAGCCGCGCAGGCAACCCCCAACACAGCTAGTCACGGAGAAGCGTCATGGCACGCGTCTGTCAGGTAACGGGCAAGCGCCCGATGGTCGGGAACAACGTCTCCCACGCCAACAACAAAACGAAGCGCCGCTTCCTGCCCAACCTGCACTACCGCAGGTTCTGGGTCGAGGGCGAGAACCGCTGGGTGCGCCTGCGCATCACCAACGCGGGCTTGCGCATGATCGACAAGGTCGGCATCGAGCAGGTCGTTTCCGACCTGCGCGCGCGCGGCGAAATCTAAGGAGCGGCGACCATGGCAAAAGGTGGACGCGAGAAGATCAAGCTCGAATCGAGCGCCGGCACCGGTCATTTCTACACGACCGACAAGAACAAGAAGACGACGCCGGAAAAGCTCGAGCTGATGAAGTTCGATCCGAAGGCACGCAAGCACGTGACTTACAAGGAAACCAAACTCAAGTAGGACAGCGGGGTCGCTGCGCGACCCCTTGAAGGTCAGCATCCAAAAGCAAAAAGGGTCGCCGAGGCGACCCTTTGCTTTTGGCTGAAAGAGAAGGGGCCGCTTCGCGACCCCACTCGACCCCAGCGAAGCGCCCGGTTATGCGTGGGCGGCGCGCAGGCGAAGCGCGAACTCCTGGAGGGCGGCGATCCCGCTCTCTTCGGCCTTCCTCAGCCAGGCCTGCAGGTCGGCGACGAGTTGCTCGGCGGAGACGTTGGTGCGGGTCCAGAGCAGGCGCAGCTCTTCCCGCATCGCGACCAGCTTGGCGAGATACGGGCTCGATGCCAGCGCTCCGGCGACGTGCGCCTTGGCGTCGTGCGGGATCTTGTCGTCGTCGCGGTGCAGCCAGCGGCGCGCGAGGCGCAGCTGGGCCAGGCGGCCGGCGGTCTCGCCCTCGCCCTTCAGACGCGCGATCTCGGCGCGGCTGGCGCTTCGCAGGCTTCGCGCGTAGTTGGCCATGACCTCGTAGCGGTTGGCGATGATCGCCTCGAGCGTCTTGCCGTCGGCGACCGGCTTGATCGCGCCGAGCTTGAGCTGCGGCGCGGTCTTGCGCACCGTCGCCAGGCCGAGCATCTCGAGGCCGCGGATGTACATCCAGCCGATGTCGAACTCGTAGCGCTTGACCGACAGCTTGGCCGAGGTCGGATAGGTGTGGTGGTTGTTGTGCAGCTCCTCGCCGCCGATGACGATGCCCCACGGCAGAACGTTGCGGCTGGCGTCGGGCGCCTCAAAGTTGCGATAGCCCCAGAAATGGCCGATGCCGTTGACGATGCCGGCCGCCGTGATCGGGATCCAGAGCATCTGCACCGCCCAGACGGTGGCGCCGATCGCGCCGAACAGGAACAGGTCGGCGATGAGCATCAGGCCGACACCCTGCCAGCTGAAGCGCGAGTAGAGGTTCTTCTCGAGCCAGTCGTCGGGCGTGCCGTGGCCGAACTTGGCGAGCGTCTCCTGGTTCTTGGCCTCGGTGCGATAGAGCTCGCTGCCGGTCAGGAGGACGGTCTTGATGCCGCGCGTCTGCGGGCTGTGCGGGTCGTCTTCGGTCTCGCACTTGGCGTGGTGCTTGCGGTGAATGGCGACCCACTCCTTGGTCACCATGCCCGAGCCGAGCCAGAGCCAGAAGCGGAAGAAATGCGACGGAATGCCGTGCAGGTCGAGGGCGCGGTGCGCCTGCGCCCGGTGCAGGAAGATGGTGACCGCGGCGATCGTGATGTGCGTCGTGATCAGCGTGTAGGCGACGATCTCCCAGCCGTTGAAGCCGGAAAAGCCATGGCCGAGCCATTGCACCAAGGCATTGAAAACCGAGATCAGCACGTCCATCCTTCGCCTTTATCCATTCGTATCCGAAGAACGTCGATTCTATTCGACGTACCCCGGGAGATATCCCTAAGAAACGACGGATATCACGCCGACATCGACATGTGAGGCCGGCACGCCACGGCTCAATGGCGCTCCCAGACGGCGGCGAAGAAACCATCGGTTGCATGCCGATGCGTCCAGAGACGAAGGTCGTCGCCGCTGACGAGCGCTTCGGCGCCGGTGACGTGGGCACGCTGCAGCGCGTCGGCGGCCGGGATGCGCGCGAAATGGGTGCCGTCGGCCGCGTCGAATTCATCCGCCACCGCCTCGCCCTCGGCCTCGAGCACGCTGCACGTCGCGTAGATCAGGCGTCCGCCCGGCTTCACGAGGCGCGCCGCCGCGGCGAGGATCGCGGCCTGCGTCGGCACCAGCGTGGCCACCGATTCGGCACTCTGGCGCCACTTGAGGTCGGGACTCCGGCGCAGCGTTCCCGAGCCGCTGCACGGCGCGTCGACGAGGACGCGATCGATCTTGCCGGCGAGGCGCTTGACGCGATCGTCGCGCTCGTGCGCGATCTGCGACGGATGGACGTTGGCCAGGCCGCTGCGCGCGAGGCGCGGCTTGAGCGCGGCGAGGCGATGGCCCGAGACGTCGAAGGCGTAGAGGCGGCCGGTGTTCCTCATCTGCGCGCCGAGCGCGAGCGTCTTGCCGCCCGCGCCGGCACAGAAGTCGACGACCATCTCGCCACGCTTCGCGCCGGTGAGCAGGGCGAGCAGCTGGCTGCCTTCGTCCTGCACCTCGACGAGGCCCTGCTCGAAGACGTCGGTCTTCTGCAGCGCCGGCTTGCCGGCGACGCGGATGCCGAGCGGCGAATGCGGCGTCGCCTCGGCGTCGAAGCCGGCGCCGCGCAGGCGCTCGAGCACCTCCTCGCGGCCCGCCTTCAGCGCATTGACGCGCAGGTCGAGCGGCGCCGGCGCGTCGATGGCATCGACCCAGGCCCAGAACTCGTCGCCGAGGCGCGCCTGCAGCGGCACGGCGAGCCAGTCGGGCAGGTTGTGACGCAGGCGCTCGGGCAGCGCCGCCAGATCGAAGGCGCGGCAGCGCGCCAGCCACTCGCGCTCGCGCTCGTCGATCGCGGCGTTGAGGACGCCGGCGTTGCCTTGCCAGACGAGGAGCGCGAGGCGACGCTCGATCTCGCCGCGGCCGCCATTGGCCGAGCTGGCGAGATGGCGCCAGAGCGGGAGCTTCCGCAGCAGCGCGAAGACGCCGTCGGCGAGCGGGTGGCGCTCGCGCGTACCGAGAGCTCGCTGCTCGCGAAAGTAGTCGGCGACGACGCGGTCGGCCGGATGCTCGAAGCGGAGCACGCGGTGCACGAGCTCGGTCTGCGCCTCGAGCAGCGCGGTCGGATGCATCGCAGCGATTATCCTTGCCGTCCCGAGACCGTCCCGGCGCGTCGCACCCTCTCCATGCAAGAGAACCCGTGAGCCGCCGACCCGCCGCCCTCGAGGCGCCGATCAGCCACCTGATCGCCCACCGCCGTCTCGTCTTCTGCGCGATCGCCGGCATCGTCGTTGCCTTGGTGTGGCACGGGCCGGGCGCCGGCTCCGCGACGACGCGCGTGCTGATCGGCTGGAACGCCCTGGTCTGGCTCTACCTCGCCTGGGTCGTGGTCACCGTCGCGCGCGCCGATTCGGGCCACATCAAGCGGCTCGCCCTGGCGCAGGCGGAGAGCTCGGCGGTGGCGCTGGTGATCGTCGTCAGCGCCGCCGTGATGAGCCTGGTCGCCGTCGTCATCGAGCTCGTCGCGGCCAAGGCGGCCGGCCCGCATCACCTGCTGCCGCACCTGATCTTCGCGTTCATGTCGGTGATCGGCTCCTGGCTGCTCCTGCCGATGCTGTTCGCCCTCAGCTACGCCAGCGCGTACTACGGTCCCGAGCCCGACCGCGGCCTCGCCTTCCCCGGCGCCCCCGAGGGCTTCGAGCCCGACCACACCGACTTCCTCTACTTCTCGTTCACGATCGCCGTGACGGCGCAGACCTCGGACGTCGGCGTCACGACACGAACGATGCGGCGCCTCGTCCTGACCCAGTCGCTGCTGTCGTTCGTCTTCAACACGACGATCCTGGCGTTCTCGATCAACGCCGCCGCGAGCTTCTTCTAGCGCTCGTCGGGCAGGAGCAGCTGCGCCGCGCCGTCGCGGTGGCGAACGATGCCGTCGCGGCGCTCGAGGCGATCGTCGACCAGCCAGGCGATCGCCCGCGGATAGAGGCGATGCTCCTGGGCGAGGACGCGCGCCGCCAGCGTCGCCTCGCTGTCGTCGGCGAGCAGCGGCACGACGGCCTGGCCGATGATCGGCCCGTGGTCGAGGTCGGCGGTGACGAAATGGACGCTCGCGCCGCTCGCCTTGCAGCCGGCCGCGATCGCGCGCCGGTGCGTCTCGAGGCCCGGGAACGCCGGCAGGAGCGACGGATGGATGTTGACGAGGCGGCCGTCGAAGCGGCGCACGAAGGGGGCGCCCAGGATGCGCATGAAGCCGGCGAGCGCGACGACGTCGGCACGGTGAGCCTCGATGCGCGCGGCGAGCGCGTCGTCGAAGGCATCGCGCATCGCGAACGCGCGGTGATCGACGACCTCGGTCGCGATGTCGTGCGCTCGCGCGAACGCGAGCCCGGCGGCGGCGGCGCGGTTGCTGACGACGGCGGCGACGCGCGCGTTCCAGCGCTCGGCGGCGCAGGCACGAACGATCGCCTCCATGTTGGAGCCGCGCCCGGAGATGAGGATGACGATGTTCTTCATCGGCGCGCGCAGTGTATCGGCGGCCGCTGAGGCGAAAACTACAATCAGCCCCTTTTGCCGGTCTCCTGTCGATGAGCGACCATCCCATTTCGTCGCGCGATCCAGCGCCGGCCGCCGGCGCGGCGCCGCGCCGGCCGCGCGTCCTCTCCGGCATGCGGCCGACCGGGGCGATGCACCTCGGCCACTGGCACGGCGCGCTCAAGAACTGGGTGCGCCTCCAGGACGACTACGAGTGCTTCTTCTTCGCCGCCGACTGGCACGCGCTGACGACGCACTACGAAGAGCGCGAGGTGATCGAGAGCTCGGTCTACGACATGGTCACCGACTGGCTCGCCGCCGGCCTCGACCCCGACAAGGTGACGCTCTTCATCCAGAGCCGCCTGCCCGAGCACGCCGAGCTGTTCACGCTGCTGGCGATGGGAACCCCGCTCAGCTGGCTCGAGCGCATGCCGACCTACAAGGACCAGATGGAGCGGCTGAAGGACCGCGACCTCGCCACCTACGGCTTCCTCGGCTATCCGCTCCTGCAGGCGGCCGACATCCTGATCTACAAGGCCCACTACGTTCCGGTCGGCATCGACCAGGCGCCGCACGTCGAGATCACGCGCGAGGTCGCGCGCCGCTTCAATCACCTCTACGGCCGCGAGCCCGACTTCGACGCGCTCGTCAAGGCCGGGCTCAAGAAGCTCGGCAAGGAGCGCGCGAAGGAGCTCGAGGCGGCACGCCACGCCTATCGCGAGAGCGGCGACGCGACGGCGCTCGAGCGCGGCCGCGCGATCATCGCGGCCAGCACCTCGCTCGGCACGGCCGACCGCGAGCGCCTCGACGGCCATTTGCGCGGCACCGGCAAGACGATCCTGGTCGAGCCCGACGTGCTGCTCACCGAGACCTCGAAGCTGGTCGGCCTCGACGGCACGAAGATGAGCAAGAGCTACGGCAACGCGATCGCGATGCGCGAGGAGCCGGCCGAGGTCGAGCGCAAGATCAGGCGCATGGTCACCGACCCGGCGCGCGTTCATCGCACCGACCCGGGCAACCCCGAGAACTGCCCGGTCTGGCAGCTGCACCAGGTGTATTCGAACGACGAGACCAAGGCGTGGGTCGTCCACGGCTGCACGACCGCGGCGATCGGCTGCCTCGACTGCAAGCAGCCGGTGATCGAGGCGATCATTCGCGAGCAGGCGCCGTGGCGCGAGCGTGCCGAGCAGTATCTGGCCGACCCCAAGCGCGTCCACTGGATCGTCGAGGTCGGCACCGAGCGCGCCCGCACGGTCGCGCGCGAGACGATGCGCGAAGTGCGCGAGGCGATGGGGCTCAGCTACTAGCGGTCGCCGGATCGCCGTCGCGGTTGCGGTCGCGGTTGGCGAGCGGTCGTGGCGCGCGGCCGCTCAGCGGCGCGCGGCGCGCCGCGCCTTCGCCGGCGCGGCTGCACCCGCCGCCGTGCGCGTGCCGCCGAGCCGGCTCTCGGTGCCGGCGAACAGCCGCTTGATGTTGGCGCTGTGACGCCAGATCAGCAGCCCGGCCATGACCAGGAGCGCCAGCGCGACCCCGTCGGCGTCATCCGTGAGGACGCGCCAGAAGGGCGCGAACACGGCGGCGACGATCGACGCGAGCGACGAGTAACGAAAGAACGCGGCGATGATCAGCCAGGTCGCGAGCGTCGCCGCGCCGAGCAGCGGATCGATGCCGAACAGGACGCCGGCCGCGGTGGCAACGCCCTTGCCGCCGCGAAAGCGGAAGAACACCGGCCAGAGGTGGCCGAGGAAGGCGGCGAGCGCGACCAGCGCGACCGTGCCCTCGCCGAGCCCGTACGCCGGCCCGACATGGACGACGAGCGCGACCGGCACGTAGCCCTTGAGCGCATCGAGCGCGAGCGTCAGGATCGCCGCCGCCTTGCTGCCCGAGCGCAGCACGTTGGTCGCGCCCGGATTGCCCGAGCCGTAGGTGCGCGGATCGCTCAGGCCCATGGCGCGGCTGACGATGACGGCGAACGACAGCGAGCCGACGAGGTAGGCGACGAGCGCGGCGAGGAACGGCAGGAAGGGAGTCATCGGCGGCGGCGGGACGGACGATCAGCGATTCTGCGCCGCTCAGAGCGCGCACGACACCGGCGTCGCCGCGAGCAGCTCGACGAGGACGCGCGGCGCGATGCCGACCAGGTAGCCGCGCCGACCGCCGTTGATGCAGATCCGATCGAGATCGAGGATCGTCGCCTCGACGTAGACCGGCATCGCCTTCCTGGTCGCGAACGGCGAGGTGCCGCCGACCTGATAACCGCTCGCGCGCTCGGCCGCCTCCGGCGTGCACGGCTCGACGCTCTTCGTGCCGATCGCGCGCGCCAGGTTCTTCGTGCTGACCTGGCGGTCGCCGTGCATCAGGACGATCAGCGGCTCGGCCCTCTCGTTCTGCATGACCAGCGTCTTGACGACCGCGTGCTCGTCGACGCCGAGCTGGCGCGCCGATTCCGCCGTGCCGCCGTGCTCGAGGTAGTGGTAGACGTGCTCGCTGAAGGCGACGCCGGCGCGGCGCAGGCGCTGCGTCGCCGGAGTCTCGCTGACGCGCGCGGATTTCTTCGCCATGGCGGCGCGATTCTGCCGCCTCAGGACGTGCCGTCGCCGCCCTCCCCGCTGCGGGCGTCGGGCGCCGGCGCGTCGAGGCCGAAGCGCGTCTGCCGGCCCCAGCGCTTCTCGCCGCTCAGCACCGAGACCCAGCCGAGCAGCGCGCCGGTGTGGCGCAGCAGCTGGAACGTGAACGGCTCGGCGATCGCCGCGAGCAGCGCGGCGACGAAGCTCGCCCGACCCGCGTCGCCGACCCAGCGCCGATAGAGGTGCACCGACCAGACATGGAACGCGAGATCGATCGCGAGCTTGGCGCCGATGAAGAGCGCGACCGGCGCGACGATGTCGAGCCGTCCGGTCGCCGCGTAGACGACGAGGAGCGCGAACGCGGTCAGGCCGTAGAGCGGCTGCAGCGTGTCGATCGCCTTCACTGGCAGCATCAGCGTGCCGAGCCAGCCGAGGCGGTGGTCGCCGACCATCGCCCGATACCAGTACTGCGTCTGCAGAAAGCCGCCGAACCAGCGCCGGCGCTGGCGCAGGAAGGCGCCGACGCTGCCCGGCGCCTCGGTGCGCGCCTGCGCGTCGCCGAGGACGCGAAAGCGCCACTCGACGCCGCGCCCCTGCGCATGGCGGCGCATGCGATGGATCAGCTCGTAGTCCTCGACCAGCGAGGCCGGATCGAAGCCGCCGACCTCGATCAACGCGGCGCGGCGAAAGCCCGCGAACGCGCCCGAGACGAGGAGCAGGCTGTCGAGCTGCATCCAGGCGTAGCGCGAGAGGAAGTTGCGGATGTACTCGTAGGTCTGGAACCACTCGAGGCAGCGGCCGGCGAGCGTCGGCTTGCAGACGGGCGTGATCACGCCGGTGATGCCGGCGAGCGCCGGCTCGCGCGAGAAGGCGCGCCGCACCGCCGCGATCGCGCCCGCATCGAGCAGCGTGTCGCCGTCGACGGTGAGGACGATGTCGGCGCGCGCGTGCACGATCGCCGCGTTGAGCGCGCGCGCCTTGCCGCCGTGCGGCAGGCGCAGCCACACGAGCGCCGGTACGACCGCGCTCTTTGCGCTGCTCGCGCCGAGCGGCGGCGGCGCGAGCGCGTAGCGATCGGCGAGCAGCGCCGCGGTGGCGTCGCTCGAGCCGTCGTCGGCGATGACGATCTCGTCGGCGGCGTCGCTCTGCGCGACCAGCGCGGCGATCGTCGCCGCCAGCACCGCCGCCTCGTTGTGCGCGGCGACGACGACGGCGACGCTGCAGCGCGGGCCGGCATCGACGACGCCGTCGCGCCGTCGCAGCAGGCGCCAGCTGTGCCAGCCAACGAAGGCCTGGAGCAACGTGTCGTAGGCGATGTAGGCCAGTCCCACCGACCAGGCGACGACGCCGCCGTGGCCGAAGGCGACCGCGAAGAGCGCGATCCAGGCGACCAGGACGACGCCGTGAATGATGACGCTGCGCGGCGGCGTCGGCGGCGGCGCCAGGCGCGACGATGCCCGGGCGAGGGCCGGCGCGAGCGGATCGATCAAGGTGGCGATGGCGAAGTGGCGTGCGCGAGGCGATGCGCCGAAGCGCCCGGGGCGACGCGCAGGATACGCAGCGATCGCATCGATGAAGGGGGATCGACCCGGCGCGGAACGCAAAGTTTCCCGCTGGTGTGAAATAGCCGCCATGACCGATGCCCCGGCCCCGGGCCGCTACACGCGCACCGCCATCGTCTTGCACTGGCTGATCGCGGCCCTCATCGTCGTCAATGTCGGGCTCGCGTGGAGCGTCGATTTCCTTCCCGACGACTGGGTCCGCCTCGTCGTCGACACGCACAAGTCGACCGGCATCACCGTGCTCGGGCTGGTCCTGCTGCGCCTGCTCTGGCGCGTCGGCCATCCGCCGCCGGCGCTGCCTGTTTCGCTGGTCCGCTGGCAACGCGCGACTGCGTATGCGGCGCACGGCACGCTCTATGCGCTGATGCTGCTCCTGCCGCTCACCGGCTGGCTCCATGATTCGGCATGGAAGGATGCGGCGACGCATCCGATGCACTGGTTCGGCCTCTTCACCTGGCCGCGGCTCGGCTTCATCACGACGATCGAGCCGGCCGCGAAGGAGTCGCTGCACGATGTCTTCGGCTGGATCCACACCAGCTTCGGCTACGCGCTCTACGCGCTCCTCGCGCTGCACATCGGCGCCGCGCTCAAGCACCAGTTCATCGACCGGGAGCCGGAGCTGCAGCGGATGTCGCTGTAGCGAGCCGGGTGCGAGCGCGCGGCGCCAGCGCGCGCAGGGTCGGCCCCTTGAAGCGGCCGCTGGCGTCGCGCGCGCTGTGCAGCTGGGCGCGGTCGGGGCGGCGCCGGTCGTCGTCGTCGGCGCGCGCCAGGCCCGTGAACCCGCACGCCAGCATCAACCCTGCGACGGTGGCCGCCCGAAGCCTGCGCTTGTCCATCCTGTCCTCCTCGTTCGAGGCCGACGTCGATGCGGCCTGTTAACGGGGAAAACGCAAATCTGGCGGCGAAACCGCCACGCCTCGGCCCGAATCCCTCGACGGAGGGAGGCAGCCTCAGAAGGTCGCGGTCGGCTCGGCCGGATCGTGCGGCGCGGCCTGGAGGGCGCCGGTCGCCGCGGGAACGGACGGGTCGCCGGCGCCATCGGCCGCCGGCGTCGGCGTCGCCGCCGCGGCGCGGTCGAGAGCGGCGCCGGTCTGCGCCTCGGCGGGTCGATGGCCGACGGCGACGCCGGCCGCGATCACGGCGGCGGCGAAGGTGATCGCCAGGGCGAGGTGGACGCGGTTCGGGTCGGGCTTGCGGCGCGGCGCGGGGTCTTCGTGCATGACGATCTCCTTCGATGGCTCTTGCGACATCGATGAGACTCCGCGGCCACCGCGCCTGTCACCCTCAAGAAAGGGGAAGGCGGCGCGCCGTCCCCCGTCAGGAGGAGCCGGTACGGGCGCGCGACCCCGGCGAGGCCTCGCTCGCCGCGCCGTCGATCGGCAGTGGCAGGCCCTGGCATTCCTCGAAGACGCGGATCGTGCAGTGGGCGCAGATGCCGCGGTCGAGCCGATCGAAGATCGTCGCGATGGCGACGCGCTTGGCCGGAAAGATGTGATCGGTGCCGAGCTCGGCCATGAAGCCGGTCTTCTGCCAGAGCTCGAGCACCGGCGCGCGCGGGCGATGGAAGTAGAGGTCGCCGCCGCCGGCGCGCCGCGTCAGCAGCTCGGCGCGCCACATGTCGGCGGCGGCGAGGTCGATGAAGTTCATGCTCTTCGACATCACGAGCAGATGCCGCGGCGAGTTCGCCGGCGCGCGCAGATCGCGCAGGAGATCGCTGACGTGCGACACCGCGCCGAAGTAGACCTCGCCTTCCATGCGGATCATCTTCACCTGCGGGCACTCGGGCAGCGGCTCGGCGACGTCGCTGCGGACGACGAAGGGCCGCGCCGGCGCGGTGCCGTCGAAGCCCATGATGCGGATCGCCGGCTTCGACGTGCGATAGAGGAAGGTGACGAGCGACAGGATCGTGCCGAGCAGGATCGCCATCTCGAGGCGGATCGAGATCGTCGCCACGAAAGTGGCGGCGGCGACGGCGAAGTCCTGGCGGCTGAAGCGCCAGAGCTGGCGCCAGCTCGCGACGTCGAACAGCGACCACGAGATGAGCAGCAGCAAAGCCGCGATCGCCGGCATCGGGATCAGCGCCAGCAGCGGCGCGCTCACCGCCGCGAGCAGCAGCAGCCAGAGCGAGGCGAACACGGCGGCGAGCGGCGTCCGCGCGCCGGCATCGAGATTCGGAAACGAGCGGTTCAGCGAGCCGCACGACACGTACGACGAGAACAGGCCGCCGACGATGTTCGACAGCCCCTGGCCGCGGAACTCGCGGTTGGCGTCGATGTACTGACCCGAGCGCGCCGCCACCGCCTTGGCGATCGAGATCGACTGGCCGAGCGCGACGATCGTCAGCGCGAAGGCGATGGCGACGAGGTCGGGAAGCAGGCGCAGGTCGAACACCGGCAGCGTCAGGTGCGGCCAGATCGCCGGGATCGGGCCGACGACGGCGACGCGCTGCGCGCCGCCCGTGGCGCGATCGATCGCGAACGCGAGCGCAGTGGCGGCGAGCAGGCCGAGCAGCATGTGCGGCGAGCGCGGCAGCCAGCGCTTGAGCACGAGCGAGGCGGCGATCGTGAACAGGCCAACCGCGACCGCCGCCGGCGCGACACGACCGAGGTTCTTCCACAGGTGCTCGGCGAGATCGCCGAGGCGATGCGCCGTCGGCGCCGGCAGGCCGAGCAGATCCGGGATCGCGTAGAGCGCGATCAGCGCCGCGGCGCCGCCCATGAAGCCGCGCAGCGCGGCCGGCGAGATGAAGTTGGCGATCGAGCCGAGGCGAAGCGCGCCGATCGCGAGCTGCATCGCGCCGACCAGCACCGTGACGGCGAGCGCGAGCGCGATGTACTGCGGCGAGCCGACGACGGCGAGCGGCGCGAGGGTGGCGAACAGGGCGAGCGAGTTCGCGTTGGTCGGCCCGGAGACGACGTGCCAGCTCGAGCCGAACAGCGCCGCGACGACGCACGGGACGACGGCGGTGTAGAGGCCGTACTCGGGCGGCAGGCCGGCGAGCGTCGCGAAGGCGATCCCTTGCGGCAGGACGAGCAAGGCGCCGAGGACGCCGGCAACGAGGTCGGCGTGAACGCTCGCCCGGTCGACGCGGCGGATCCACGAGCCGAAGACGCGCGCTGCGAGCTCTTTCACTGCCGTCGATTATCGGGCGGGCGCGGCGGCGGCCCGACCGCGCGCCGGCCGACCGGCTGGCGCCGACACGCCGCTAGCGCGCGCCGCCGCTCGCCTTCGAGACGTAGCGCGCGAGCGCGCGCATCTCCTCGTCGCTCAGGCTGCTGCGGTACGACGGCATTGCGCCGATGCCGCTCTTCAACGCGGCGATGACGCGATCCGGACCCGGCTGCAGGTCGTCGAAGACCGGGCCGATGGCGCCGGTCGTGGCGGCGTCTTTCAGCGTGTGGCAGAGCGCGCACGGCGGCACGGCGCCGACCGTAAAGAGCGTCTTGCCGAGCGCCATCAGCGCGGCGTCGTCGTCGGCCGCGCGCGCCGCGCCGGCGCCGAGGCCGCCCAGCATGACCGCGACGGCGAGGCGACACGCTCGCGGCGCGAGGCGATGCATGCGGCGCCTCAGACGACGCTCAGCATCACTGCCGGATCCTTCCAGCTGTTGTTGGCATAGCCATGGGCGTTTTCGAGGCGCTGCTCGGGCTGGACGTTGCCGGCGCTGTCGGTGGCGCGGCTGACGACGACGTAGTTGCCCGCCGCCATGCGCAGCGGCATCGCGAACTGGCGCCAGGCGAAGCGGCCGAGGTCCGGGCCCATGAACGGCGCGTCGACCCACGACCTGCCGCCGTCGCTCGACACCTCGACGCGGCGGATCGGCGCGCCGCTGCTGAAGGCGACGCCGGTGACGTAGACGACACCGGCCCTGACCGAGCGATCGCCTGCCGGCGAGGTGACGAACGACTTGACGTTGAGCTCCTGCAGCGACGGCTCGCTCACCTTCGACTGCTCGCCGAGCGGCGTCATGCGGTAGCCCGTGCTCATGATCTTGGCCTGCGTCTCGACCGGCGTGAAGGCGACGCGCTTCACGTACTTGATGTTGTTGACGCCGTTGTAGCCGGGGACGATCAGGCGCAGCGGCCCGCCGTGCGCGAGCGAGAGCGGCGCGCCATTCATCTCCCAGGCGAGCAGCGCGTCGTTGAGCACCTTGATCGCGACCGATCGCTCGACGACGACCGAGAGCGGATCGACGTTGTCGGGCAGCTTCTCGCCGCCGGTGCCGGTGAGATAGAGCATGCCGGGCGCGACGCCGCCGAGCGCCTCGGCCACGTAGCGAACAGGCACGCCGCTCCAGAGGACGCAGCCGGCGGCGCCCACCGTCCACGGCGTCCCGGCCGGCTTGCTCGGGAAATAGCCGCGGCCGTTGCCGGAGCACTGCAGCACCGTCGCGACGGTCTCGACGCCGATCGTCTTCAGGTCGGCGACGGTCAGCACGCGCGGATTGCGGACGCCTTCCATCGAGACCTGCCAGGCGTCGCGGTTGGCGACGATCGAAGCGTCGGGCGCGGGCAGGTTGTTGCGGATGTAGAGCTGCTCGGCCGGCGTGATGCCGCTCGTGCCGAAGGCGCTGCGCTTGGTCTCGATCGTCGTCGGGCTGTGCACGATCACCGCGTTGGCATCCTTCCACGAGGCGTAGCCGGGCAGCGGCCGCGGCCCGGCGGGGGCGCTCGCTGCCGAGGCCGCCTGCGCGGCCGCTTCGCCGGCCAGGCCGATCAGGCCGGTGCCGGCGAGGGCGCCGGCGCCGCCGGCGAGAAGTTGGCGTCTGCGAAGCGAAAGGGTCGGATCGGTCATCGATGAACTCCGGGTCGGTGAAAGCGGATGGCGCGGGACACGCGGGCACTCAAGAAACGTGCCGCGAGTATCCCATCGCCGTCCGGGCCGGCGCGCGACGCGCGGCTCAGCGTTTGCCCGAAGTTAAGATGCCGCGCAATCGGCCGAGTGGGGTTCTCTCATGCGTCATCGGTGCGTCGCGCTTCTTCTTGCGCTCGTCCTCTGCGCCACGTCGGCAACGACGCCTGCGCAGACCGCAGCCGACAGCGCGCGCACACGCTTCGACGGCGATTGGCTGGTGACGATGAGCTGCCCGAACAACAGCGAGAAGTCGGCGGCGCGCGGCTACAAGCGCCAGTTCCCGGCGCGTGTGGAGGGCGGCGTCCTGCACGGCGAGACCGGCGTCGCCGACGCGCCCGGATGGCTGCGCCTCGACGGCCGCATCGGCGCCGATGGCAGCGCCCTCATCGACGCGAACGGCCGCACCGGCGACCCCGACTACGCGGTCAGCCATCCACCGGCGGCGTCGAGCTACGCGTTCCACGTCGAAGCGCGCTTCGACGACGCGCGCGGCACCGGCAAGCGCCTCGAGCAGCGCGTCTGCAGCTTCGTCTTCGAGCGCAAATGACGCGGATGAGGACGCATGAACCCTGCGTTCGACCTGCATCCTGCGTTCAATATAGTGTGCCCGGGGTCGGCATCGACGCCGGCCGTGCGGAGGCTGCCATGCTGCTTCGATCGCGACGCGAGACCCTCGCCCTCCTGACGCTTGCCGCGACGACGATCGCCTGGCCGCGCCGCGCGCGCGGCGACGGCGCCAGCGTTCGCAGCTGGCCGCTGGCGACGCGCCAGCGCGTCGGCATCCACGACGTCGCGCCCGCGCCCGACGGCGGCGTCTGGTTCACGGCGCAGCGCAGCGGCCACCTCGGCTGGTTCGATCCGGCGAGCGGCCGCGTCGAGCTGGTCGCGCTCGGCACCGGGTCGGCACCGCACGGCGTCATCCAGGGTCCCGACAAGGCGGCCTGGATCACCGACGGCGGCCAGGGCGCGATCGTTCGCGTCGGCTGGCCCGATCGATCGGTGCGCGCCTTTCCCCTACCTGCCGGAACGCCTTACGCGAATCTCAACACCGCGACCTTCGACGGCGACGGCGACCTCTGGTTCACCGGCCAGAGCGGCTTCGTCGGCAAGGTCGCGACTAGGACCGGCAGCGTCACGGTGAAGG
The DNA here is from genome assembly GCA_035995885.1 of Caldimonas sp. Taxonomy (GTDB): domain Bacteria; phylum Pseudomonadota; class Gammaproteobacteria; order Burkholderiales; family Burkholderiaceae_C; genus Schlegelella_A. The sequence goes on from DASYKC010000026.1 coordinate 22,432, forward strand.
CGGCGCCGCGCGGCCCCGGCTCGTACGGCATCTGCACGACGCCGCGCGGCGACGTCTGGTGGTGCTCGCTCGCCGGCTCGTACATCGCCCGCATCGATCGCGTGAGCGGCGACTCGACCATCGTCGAGCCGCCGACGCCCGGCCAGGGCGCGCGCCGCGTCTGGAGCGACAGCCAGGGCCGCATCTGGGTCAGCGAATGGCTGAGCGGCAACCTGTCGATGCACGACCCGGCGAAGGCGAGCTGGCGCACGTGGAAGGTGCCGGGCGCGAGCCCGCGGCCCTACGCCGTCTACGTCGACGACCGCGACAAGGTCTGGCTGAGCGACTGGGGCAGCAACGCCATCTTCCGCTTCGATGCCGGCAGCGAGGCCTTCACGCGCATCGCGCTGCCCAACGACGGCGCTGGCGTGCGCCAGATCCTCGGCCGCGCCGGCGAGGTCTGGCTGCCGGAGAGCGGCACCGAGCACATCACGGTGATCCGCACCGCCTGAGCGCGGGCACTGCGCCGGCCGCGGCGCGCGACCTCAGCGCTGGCTGCCGTGCATGCGGCCGAGCGCGATCGCGAGCGCGGCCGCGCCGAGCCCCTTCACGAGCTGAGGATGCTGGGCATAGAACGCGCCGGCGCGATCCATGATCGATGGGTCCTTGGTCTCGGCGTGCGCGGCGATCGCGCCGGCGTCGGCGGGCGAGACCTGCGACGCCTGCTCGGGCGTGATCGTCGGCGCGACGCCGCCGCTCGCGCCGCCGCTCGCGCCGCCGAGAACGCGACCGAGAACGCCGCCGGCCACCGAAGCGAGACCGCCGGCGCCGACCGACTGGATGATCTGATTGAGGATGCCGGCGCGCTGCTGCGGATCGGAGCGGCCGAACAGGTCGCCGATCATCTGCCCGAACGGCGGCGTCGCGTCCGAGCGGAACGCGGCGGCGACGCCCTTGCCGAGATCCTGCGGGCTGCTCTGCTGCGCGACCTGATCGAAGTGCTGCTCGACCTGATGGGTCGGGGCGCGCGCCGGGTCGGCGTACTGCTGGAGGATGTCGAGGATTCCCATGGTGCTTCCTTCGCGGTGACGCGGCTCGGCCGCGGATTGTTGTCGATGCAGATGCGGCGCGTCGACCCAGGCGAGTCATAGTGGCGGCAAGCGCGACAGACGGCACCGAGGATAGACAGCCGCGCCGGCGCGCCGTTGTAGGCGGGCGCCGCCCGCACGCGCCGGTCGATCCCGCTTCAGCGCGGCTCGAGCAAGCGCAGCGTCGCCGGATCGGCCCGGCCGTCGAAGAACCGGTCGAGCGCGGCCGCGAACGGCGACCCCGGCGCCGCGACGGCGGCAAAGAGCGTCATCGACGAGCGGAGCTTGAGGTCGTCGGGCGCGCCGAGGATCTCGAGCGCGCTCGCGCCTTCGCGCGCCGCCAGCATCAGGCGCGTGCATTCGAGCAGGCGCGCGCCGAGGAGCGGCTGCGCGAGGTAGGCCTCGGCCTCGGCGCGCGAGGCGATGCCGTAGCGATGCGCCATCGCGCTCCGGCCGAGGCCGCGCAGCTGCGGGAAGACGAACCACATCCAGTGGCTGCGCTTGCGGCCGGCGGCGAGCTCGTCGCGCGCCTGCGCGTACACCGGCGCCTGCGCCTCGACGAAGCGGCGCAGGTCGTGCGGATCGGCGCCGGTGAAGTCGCTCGCGGTCATCGGCTTCAGCGCCTCGGCAGCTCGATGTCGCTCGCGGCCGCGGCCTCAGCGCTGCGGCATGTCCTCGGCGCCGTAGCCGAGGCTCACCGTCGCGTCGGCCGGGATCGGCGGCATCGTCGCGTTCCACGCTTGCCAGTCGGCGCGCATCGCCGCCAGCCGCGCCGGCTCGCGCGGGCCGCGATTGGCGCGCTCGCGCTCGTCGGCGTCGAGGTCGAACAGGTAGTCGTGGCCGTCGACGCGCAGGTACTTCCACGCGCCCTGCCGCGCCGCGCGCTGGCCGCGATGGTTCATGCGCCAGTAGAGCGGCCGCTCGAAGACGTGCGCGGCATCGGCCAGCACGGGCGCCAGCGAGACGCCGTCGAGCGGATGCTGCGGATCGGCATCGACTCCGGCGGCATCGAGCATCGTCGCGCTCCAGTCCATCGTCATGCAGAGCTGCGCGCTGACCGCGCCGGCGCCGATGCGCGCCGGCCAGCGCGCGATCCAGGGCACGCGGATGCCGCCCTCGGTGAGGTCCATCTTGCCGCCGACCAGCGGCCAGCTGTCGCTGAAGCGCTCGCCGCCGTTGTCGCTCGTGAAGACGACGAGCGTGTCGTCGTCGACGCCGCGCGCGACGAGCGCTTCCATGATCCAGCCGATGCCTTCGTCCATGTGGCCGATCATGCGGCGGTAGGTGTGGATGTTGCCGCCGTGCAGGTGGAAGAGGTTGTCCTTCACCGCGTCGGTGAGGGCGGCGTCGTCGCGCGTCTCCCACGGCCAGTGCGGCGCCGTGTAGTGGACGCTGAGGAAGAACGGCGCGGCGTCGGGGCCGGCGACGCGCTCGATGAAATCGACGGCGCGGCGCGAGATCAGGTCGGTGAGGTAGCCCTGTTCGCGGTGCTCGGCCTGGCCCTGCCAGAGATCGTGCGTGCCGCGAAAGTCGCAGTGGCTGAAGTAGTCGACGCCGCCCGACATCGGCCCGAAGAACTCGTCGTAGCCCGAGCGCAGCGGCCCGAATGCGGGCGGATAGCCGAGGTGCCACTTGCCGGCGAGCGCGGTGCGATAACCGGCCGCCTTCAGCAGCGACGGCAAGGTCGGATGCTCGGGCGGCAGGCCGAGCGTCGCGCTGCCGCGGCTCTTGCTGTTGATCGGCTCTTCGGCGGCGCCGCGCAGGCGGTACTGGTAGCGCCCGGTCATGAGCGCGAACCGCGTCGGCGAGCAGACCGGAGAGTTGGCATAGCCCTGCGTGAAGCGGAGGCCTTCGGCGGCGAGCCGGTCGAGCACCGGCGAGACCGGGACGCGGCCGCCGTAGCAGCCGAGATCGGCGAAGCCGAGGTCGTCGGCGACGATGTAGACGATGTTCGGACGGCGCATCACGAGGGCGAAGCCTAGCCGCGTCCGCGCCTGCCGCCGAGCGCCGCGGCGAGGGTCGCGCGCGAACGCGCGAGCGCTGCCGCCGGGTCCGCGGCCGGCATCGCCGCGGCCGCGGCGCCGGCGCCGGCCACGTCGTCCGCGCGCGAGCCGAAGGTGTGGGCGTAGACCTTCGTGAACTCCGCGCCGAGCAGGAAGATCTGCGCCGAGTAGTACATCCAGACGAGCAGCGCGACCAGCGAGCCGGCGGCGCCGAACCCGGACGCGAACGTGCTGCGGCCGAGATAGAAGCCGATCAGCGACTTGCCGATCGCGAACAGCAGCGCCGTCACCGCGGCGCCGATCCAGACATCGCGCCAGCCGATCCTGACGCGCGGAATGATCTTGTAGATCATCGCGAAGGCGACGGTCACGAGGGCGAAGCTGATGGCGATGTTGAGCAGCTCGGCGAGCACGGCCGACGCGCCGAACAGCGGCGCCGAGAGCTTGCCGAGCGCGGCGATCGCCGCGCTCGCGACCAGCGAGACGATGAGCAGGAAGCCGATGCCGAGCACCATGCCGAACGAGAGCAGGCGGGCGCGAACGAGCGTCCACACGCCGCCGGCGCCGGCGCGCCCGGGTGCGCGCCAGATGCGATCGAGCGAGTTCTGCAGCTCGCCGAAGACCGAGATCGCCCCGAGGCCGAGCAGGACGACGCCGACGACCGTGCCGAGCGTCCCCTGCGCCGGCTTGTTGACGCTTTGCAGCAAGGCCTGCGCCGCCGCCGCGCCTTGCTCGCCCATCAGCTCGCGCAGCTCGGCGAAGATCTCGCCGCGCGCCGCGTCGGCGCCGAAGACGAGGCCGGCGATCGAGATGACGATGAGCAGCAGCGGCGCGATCGAGAACAGCGTGTAGTACGCCAGCGCCGCGCCCATGCTCGACGCGTAGTCGTCGATCCAGGCGGCGACGGCGTGCCGGCACAGCGCGAACAGCGAGGCGGGATTCATGGTGTCGTCCCCGGGAGCAGCGCGACAAGGAACGCTCTATCATCGCCCGCCAAGGTCAGGAGCGCGCCTTCGCTCGCGCCGGCCCCACAACCGCAAGGAGAAGGATTCATGATCGCTCGCCGTTTCGTCCTCGCTTCGCTGATCGCCTCCGGCACCTTCGCCCTCGCCGCCTGCGGCATGATGGATTCCAGCAAGGGAATGGGCGGCGCCATGACGGTGCCGCTGTCGGGCCAGAACGAAGTGCCGCCGAACGCGAGCGGCGGCTCGGGCACCGCCAAGGTCGAGCTCGACGGCAGCGTCATCAAGTGGACCGTGACGTACTCCGGGACGACCGGCCCGATCACCGCCGGCCACTTCCACGGCCCGGCGGCGGCCGGCGCCAACGCCGGCGTCGTCGTGCCGTTCGCCGGCCCGCTCGCCAGCCCGATCGTCGGCTCGGCGACGCTGACGCCAGCGCAGGTCGACCAGGTCAAGGCCGGCCTCTGGTACGTCAACCTGCACACCGCCGCGAACCCGGGCGGCGAGCTGCGCGGCCAGGTCAAGTAAGCCCTCCCGCCCCGCACGGAGGCGCCGCCGGTCAGGCCGACCGCGGCGCCTTCGCTTTTTCTTCCTCGCGCAGGCGCAGGACGCGGCGCTGCACCTTGCCGGTCGTCGTCATCGGCAAGGCGTCGATGAACTCGATCTCCTTCGGATACTCGTAGGGCGCGAGCTTGCCGCGCACGTGCGCCTGCAGGTCGGCGACGAGGTCGCTCGACGCCGCGAAGCCGGGCGCGAGGACGACGAAGGCCTTGACCAGCGCGCCCCGCTCGACGTCGGGCTTGGGCACGACGGCGGCATTGGCGACCGCGGCATGCTTGACGAGGCAGTTCTCGATCTCGCTCGGGCCGATGCGATAGCCCGCGGCCTTGAAGACGTCGTCGCTGCGGCCCTGGTACCAGAGGTAGCCGTCGGCGTCCATCGCCGCGGTGTCGCCGGTGCGGCACCAGCTGTCGTCGGGATCGCCGGTGAACTTGTCGCGCGTCGCATCGCCCCTCTTCCAGTAGCCGAGGAAGAAGATGGGATCGCGCTCGCCGTGGACGTCCTTGCGGTGCAGGGCGACGTCGCCGGGCGTGCCGCGCGCGCACTCGCGGCCGTCGTCGTCGATCACGGCAACGCGGTGGCCAGGATAGGGCCGGCCCATGCTGCCGGCGCGCGCCGGCCAGCGCACGTTGCAGTTGCCGACGATGTAGTTGATCTCGGTCTGGCCGAACATCTCGTTCGGAACGACGCCGAGCGCGTCGCGGCACCAGGCGAAGACAGCGTCGCCGACCGCTTCGCCCGCGCTCATGATCGCGCGCAGCGAGAGGTCGAAGCGCTCGCGCGGCGCCGGCACCGCCTTCATCATCGCCTTCAGCGCAGTCGGGAACAGGAAGGTGTGGGTGACGCGATGGCGCGCCATCGCCTCGAACGCGAGCTCGGGCGAAAAGCGCCGCTGCAGGGCGATGATCTCGCGGCCGAAGTAGAGCGTCGGCAACAGCGCGTCCATCAGGCCGCCGGTCCAGGCCCAGTCGGCAGGCGACCAGAACACGGCGTCGTCCTGCGGAAACCAGTTCTGGCTGCAGACGAATCCCGGCAGGTTGCCGATCAGGGCGCGATGCGGGATCAGCGTTCCCTTCGGCGGGCCGGTCGTTCCGCTCGTGTAGATCAGGACGGCGGCATCGTCGGCGCGCGTCTTCTCGGCACGGAACGCGGCGCGCTCGGCGCCGACGAGGCGCGTCCAGTCGAGGTCGCCGTGCCCTTCGGCGGCGCCGACCGCGATCACCGTCGCGAGCTGCGGGCAGAGCGGCCGCGCCGCGACGACGTTGGCGATGCCGCTCTCGTCGACGATCGCGAGGCACGCTCCGCTGTCGTTGATGCGGTATTCGAGCGCGTCGGGGCCGAACAGCATCGACAGCGGCATCGCGACGGCGCCGAGCCGGTAGAGCGCGATGTGCGCGGCCGCGGTCTCGAAGCGCTGCGGCAGGACCAGCGCGATGCGGTCGCCGCGCCCGACGCCGAGCCGGCGCAGGGCCGAGGCGAGGCGGTTCGCCTCGCGATCGAGATCGCGGTAGGTGAAGTCGGTGCGCGTGCCGTCGTCGGCCGCGAAGCGGATCGCCACCGCGTCGGGCCGATCGCGCGCCCAGCGCGTGCAGCAGACCTCGGCGATGTTGAAGTCGGCCGGCACCTGCCAGCGAAAGCCGGCGTGCAGCTCGGCGTAGCGGTCGACGGCGTCAGCCACGCGGCGGTTCTTCGGCGTCAGTCGCGCGGCGCGTCGGCGGCGAAGGCGGCGAGCGCCGGGCCGGCGATGCGGCAGATGCGCCAGTCGGGCATGACCGTCGCGCCCATGCGCTGGTAGAAGCGGATCGCGCCTTCGTTCCAGTCGAGGACGCTCCATTCGAAGCGGCCGCAGCCGCGCGTCGCCGCGAGCCGTGCCAGGTGCTCGAGCAGCGCCTGGCCGATGCCGGCGCCGCGCTCGGCCGGCTCGACGAAGAGGTCCTCAAGGTAGAGGCCCGGCTGGGCGAGGAAGGTCGAGAAGTTGGTGAAGAAGAGGGCGAAGGCGACGACGCGGCCGGCGCGCTCGGCGACCACCGCCTCGACGACCGGTTTCGGCCCGAAGAGATGCGGCGCGAGCGATTCCGGCGTCACCCGGACGAGATGGCTGAGCTTCTCGAACTCGGCCAGGCCGTGGATCAGGCGGACGATCACGGCGACGTCGGTCGGCGCCGCCGGACGGATCGCGAAGGCCGCGTACGAGGGGGACGCAGAGGACGAAGAGGAATCAGCGGGCATGGCGCCGATTCTGGCATCGGCGCCGCGCGCATCGGCAGCGCCAGTCGCCGTGTCGACAACCGGCGCGCCGCGCCGCGCTTACAGTGACGGGATGAGTGCCGAGCCCTATCGCCCGCGCCACGTCGCTCGCAGCGTCTTCGTCGAGGCGCGCGGCCTGCGCCAACATCTCCTCGAGTGGGGCGACCCCGGCCTGACGCGCGACGACCGGCCGACGATCGTCATGCTGCACGGCTGGATGGACGTCGCCGCGTCGTTCCAGTTCGTCGTCGACGCCTTCGCCGAGGACCGCCACGTCCTCGCGCTCGACTGGCGCGGCTTCGGCGCCAGCGCGACGCCGGCCGCCGACACCTACTTCTTCGCCGAATACCTCGGCGACCTCGAGATCGTCCTCGACCAGCTGTTCGGCCGGGCGCGCGCGCCGATCGACCTGCTCGGCCACAGCATGGGCGGCAACGTCGCGATGCTCTACTCCGGCGTGCGGCCCGACAAGGTGCGCCGCCTCGTCAACCTCGAAGGCTTCGGCATGCCGCGCTCGAAGGCTGCGCAGGCGCCGGGCCGGATCGCCAGGTGGCTCGACGAGCTGAAGACGCCGATGCAGCTTCGCCCCTATGCCGACCTCGGCGCCGTCGCCGACCGGCTGACCAAGACCAATCCGCTCCTGCGCGCCGATCGCGCCGCCTGGCTCGCCGCGCACTGGTCGCAGCCGACGGGCAGCGGCGAAGAGCGGGCGCTGCTCGCCGACGCGAACCACAAGCGGATGAGCCCCCTCATCGCCCAGGTCGACGACTGGCTCGAGTGCTACAAGCGGATCACGGCGCCGGTCCTCTGGATCGAGGGCGACCGCAGCGACGTCAGCGTCTGGTGGGGCGACCGCTACACCAAGGCCGAGTTCCACGAGCGGCTGAACGTCGTCGCCGACGTCGAGCGCCACGTCGTCGCCCCGGCCGGCCACATGCTCCACCACGATCGCCCCGAGGACATCGCCCGGCGGGTCGAGGCGTTCCTGTCAGAATCGCGCCCTCCCCGAAGCGCCGCGAGCTAGAGCACACCATCATGGACGTCGAACACATCGATGCCATCGGCAATCGCCTGGCCGACCTGACGAAGCGCACGGTCGACCTCCGGGGGTATCTTTGACTACGACCGCAAAGCCCTGCGGCTGAACGAGGTCAACGCCGCCCTCGAGAACCCGAACGTCTGGAACGAGCCGAAGCGCGCCCAGGAGCTCGGCCGCGAGAAGCGCTCGCTCGACACGGTGGTGACGACGATCGACCACCTGACGACCAACCTCGCCGACAACAGCGAGCTCTACGAGATGTCGAAGGAAGAAGCCGACTTCGACGGCCTCGTCGCGATCGACGCCGACGCCGCCAAGCTCGAGGCGACGATCGCCGAGCTCGAGTTCCGGCG
>DASYKC010000027.1:0-15388 GCA_035995885.1 Caldimonas sp.
TATCTTCTCGTTGCGCAAATCGGATTCGACTCTAAGTCCTTGTTTTTGAAGCGTTTTGACCACCGAGGCGGCGTAATCGGCCTGTCCCTCGCTGATGTTCAGCACGCTGACCTGCACCGGCGCCAGCCACGCCGGCAACGCCCCGGCATGGTGTTCCAGCAGGATGCCGATGAAACGCTCGAAGCTGCCGACGATCGCCCGGTGCAGCATCACCGGGAAGGCGCGGCCGCTGGTGTCGGTGACATAGTCCCCGCCCAGGCGCTCGGCGGTGTTGTAGTCGACCTGCATCGTGCCGAGCTGCCAGTGCCGGCCGAGCGCGTCCTTCAGCGTGTATTCGATCTTCGGGCCGTAGAAGGCGCCGTCGCCGGGGGCGATGACAAAATCGCAGCCGGAGCGACGCAGCGCCTCCTGCAGCGCGTACTCGGCCTTGTCCCAGAGATCGTCCGAGCCGACCCGGTTCTCCGGCCGGGTGGCGACCTTGTAGATGATGTCGGTGAAGCCGAAGTCACGGTAGACCTTCTGCAGCTGCTCGGTGTAGGCGACGCATTCGTCGAGGATCTGGTCCTCGGTGCAGAAGACGTGGCCGTCGTCCTGCGTGAAGCCGCGGATCCGCATGATCCCGTGCAGCGCTCCGCCCGGCTCGTTGCGATGGCACTGGCCGAACTCGCCGTAGCGGATCGGCAGTTCCTTGTAGCTGCGCAGGTGCGCCTTGAAGATGAGCACGTGGCCGGGACAGTTCATCGGCTTCAGCGCGTACTCGCGCTTCTCCGACTCGGTGGTGAACATGTTCTCGCGGTAGTTCTGCCAGTGGCCCGTCTTCTCCCACAGGCTCTTGTCGAGGAGCTGCGGGCCTTTCACTTCCTGGTAGCCGGTGTCACGGTAGACGTCGCGCATGTAGCGCTCGATCGCCTGCCAGAGCGCCCAGCCCTTCGGGTGCCAGAAGACGACGCCGGGCGCAACCTCGTCGATGTGGAACAGGTCGAGCTCGCGGCCGAGCTTCCTGTGGTCGCGCTTCTCGGCCTCCTCGAGCATGTGCAGATAGCCCTGCAGCTCGTCCTTCGTCGCCCACGCCGTGCCGTAGATGCGCTGCAGCATCTCGTTCTTCGAGTCGCCGCGCCAATACGCGCCGGCGACCTTCATCAGCTTGAAGTGCTTGAGCTTGCCGGTGCGCGGCACGTGCGGGCCGCGGCACAGGTCCTCGAAGGCGCCTTCGCGATAGAGCGAGACGTCCTCGCCGGCCGGAATCGAGCCGATGATCTCGGCCTTGTAGGCCTCGCCCATGGCGTTGAAATGCGCGACCGCCTCGTCGCGCGGCAGGACCCGGCGCGTGATCGCCTCGTCCTTCTTCGCGAGCTCAGCCATCTTCGCCTCGATCGCGGCGAGGTCCTCGGGCGTGAACGGGCGCTTGTACGCGAAGTCGTAGTAGAAGCCGTTGTCGATGACCGGGCCGATCGTCACCTGGGCGTCGGGGAAGAGCTCCTTCACCGCGTACGCCAGCAGGTGCGCCGTCGAATGGCGGATGAGCTCGAGGCCGTCGGCGTCCTTGTCGGTGACGATTGCGACCTTCTCGTCGTGATCGATGCGAAAGCTCGTGTCGACCAGGCGGCTCGTCTTGCCCGCGCCGATGCGGCCGCCGAGCGCCGCTTTCGCGAGGCCCGGGCCGATCGACGCGGCGACTTCCCCGACCGTCACCGGTTCGGGAAATTCGCGACGCGAGCCGTCGGGCAGTTGGATCGAGATCATGAGGACACTCCAGCAATGAAAAAAGCGCGGGCCGGCCGCGCTTTTCGTTCGAACAGGAAGACGATGCGGATGCGGGGACGCGCGGCGGCCTACACCCTCCGGACGGGGGTGGTAGTTCGCGGTGTCATAACCGTCATGCCTTTCTCGCTCTCGTGGGGTGCTGTTCCTCGCATTGTAGAGGAGCGGGCTCAGAAGGGCAGGAGCGAGACGTTCGCGGTTCGTTCGATCAGCCACAGGACGCCGATCGCGATCGCGACCGCCGAGCCGCCGCCGACGACCCAGCGCGGGTAGCCGCGCCAGCGGCGCAGCGCGAAGAGCGCGGTCGTCGCGACGCCGACGATCAGCAGCTGGCCGACCTCGAGGCCCAGGTTGAACTGGAGCAGCGCCCAGGCGAAGTCGGCGCGCGGCAGGTTGAGCTCGGCGAGCACGCCGGCGAAGCCGAAGCCGTGGATGAGGCCGAAGAAGAAGGTGACGACGACGCGCCGCACCGGAAAGATCGGCAGCACGTTGTCGAGCGCGGCGAGGATGATCGTCGCCGCGATCGCCGGCTCGATGAAGGCCGGCGTCAGCGACACGAGCTTCAGCGCCGCCAGGCCGAGCGTGATCGAGTGCGCAACGGTGAACGCCGAAACGATGCCGACCACCGGCCACACGGCCTGCGAGAGCCGCGCGACCGGCTGCCGGCCGCCGGGCGTTCGCCGCAGCACCGAAGGCAGGAGCAGGCAGAGCAGGAAGAGGACGTGGTCGTAGCCGGTCAGGATGTGGCGCACGCCCTCGAGCAGGAACTCCCAGCGACGGCTCGTCGACGGCGCGGGCGACGATGCTTCGGCTGCCGAGCGCGACGCCGCACCTGCCGAAGCCGCGCCGCTCGCGCTCCCGGACGTGCCCGCGCCCGCCAGCACCGCGCTCGGCTCGAGCACCGAGAGCACGACCTCCTGCCCGGCGCGCTGAACCTTGGCGATGCCGCGGTGCGTCGGGTCGACGTCGGCGAAGAGCCCGTACGAGATCCGCGGCGTCGCCGCCAGCGTGCACGACGAGCGCAGGTACAGCACCGCATAGGCGCCGTCGTTGCGGCGCTCGAGGCCGCGGCCGACCGGCGCGAGCGCGCAGCCTTCGATCGCCAGACGCTGCAGCGCATACGTCTCGATGCGCGGCCATGCGCCGCGCACCTCGCCCCAGGTGAGCTTGCCGTCGGCATCGCTGTCGAGGTCGAGGGCGACGTCGAGATCGCGCAGGGCGATGTCCCAGCGCACGTCGAGCCGGCCGGGTGCCGCGACGATCTGCAGGTAGGAGTCGCTCGCCTTGTGCGCGCTCGCGACGGCGGCGACCAGCGCGAGCGCCGCGCCGACGCACGCTCGTGCCGCGCGCCGCCGCGGCGACGGCGCGACCTCAGAGCAGCGCATCGATGCGCCGATCGTGCAGGCCGATCTCGGCCTTGAGGCGGCGCGCTTCCTCGATCGCCTCGCGCCGCCCGCTCGCCCGGGCCGCCTCGGCGAAGACGAGCAGGTCGAGCGGCTCGCGCTGGCGCGCGACGTCGCCGCGCGCCAGCGCCAGCGCGCGTTCCGGGTCGCGGTCGACGACGAGGGCGAACATCGCCTGCTCGCGGCCGTGGAAGACGCGCGCTTCCGGGCGCTCGTTGGCGAGGGTGATGCGGGCGCGCATCTCGGTGACGTCGCGCTCGGCCGATGGAGCCCGCGCCAGCGTTCCGGCGATCGCCAGGCGCAGGACGACGGTGTCGGTGCGCGCCTCGTCCTTCAGCACCGTCAGCGCTTCGCCCGGGCGCCGCTGCGCGATCAGGAAGTCGGCATAGGCGATCGCCGCGTAGGTGTCGGGGCCGAGCTTGAGGACGCTGCGATAGGCGGCGTCGGCGGCGGCGGCGCGGCCGTCCCGCTCCTCGAGCTCGGCGAGCGACGTCGTCAGCCAGCCGCGCGTGCTCGCCGACAGGGCGCGCGCCGCGAGCAGCGTCTCGAAGCTGCGTCGCGCCGCCGCGGTCTCGCCGCCCAGCGCCGCGTTCTCGGCCAGGCACGCGCCCATGTAGACCTCGGCGCCGGCGCGGCCGACCTCGCGGCACGCCGCGTCGGAATCGCCATAGCGGCCCTGGACGCGCAGCACCGTCGCCAGCGTCAGCCACGCCTGCGGCTGGTGTTCGCTGCCGGGGCGGGCGAGGAGCAGGCGCAGGTGCGCGACCGAGGCATCGAACTCGTGCAGGTACTGCTCGAGCGTCGCGCGCAGCAGCAGCACCTCGTCGGGCGCGCTGGCGGCGTCGGGCCAGGCACGCAGGGCGGCGAGCGCGAGGCCGGCGAAGCGCGGATCGCCCGACTCGCGCGCCTGCTCGAGGTAGCGCTGGGCGACGGCCGTCGCGAGCTTCGGATCGTCGGGGCGCGCCGCCAGGCGCTTGCGCAAGTGGCGATCCTCGTTGCGGTTGCCGGCATTCGCCGGCAGGACCTCGATCACCTCGTCGTCGCCTGTCGGCACGATCGGCGCCGCGCCAACGACGCTCGCCGCGCCCGCCAAAAAAAGACCGGCCGCGAGCGCGCCGGTCAGTGCATGCAGGGATCGCATCGCCGCGATGCTAAGGGTGGCAAGCGCCTGCCCGCCACCCTCGGCGACGTCAGTCGACCTTGGTCGGCTCGGCCGTGTCGTCGGCGGGCGGGATGACGGCACTCGTGTCGACCGGCTCCAGCATGTCGGCCATCGACGCGACGAGCAGCTGCAGATAGGCGATGAAGCCCGCCGGCGACTGGCTCGCGCTCGCCGGCACCTCGGTGGTCGGCGGCGGCGTCGCCGGCGTGCTGTCGTCGCCGCCGCCGCAGGCGGCGAGCACCGACGCGGCGACCAGGGAAGCGAGAAGTGTCTTCTTCATGCTCGCTCTCCTCACTTCGCGCCCGGCAGCGGCGTGCCGAGGTACGGGAACGCCGGCAGCAGCGGGCCGTTGGCCTTGACCTTCGGGCCGGCCTGGTCGACGCCGTCGTGCAGTCCGAACACCGCCGCGCCGAGGGGCGCCGCGCTCGGCTTGCACGCGGCGCCGAACTTGTAGGTGTCCGTCGTGCCGTTGGCGACGCAGAGTCCGCCCATCACCGCGATCAGCGAGATGTCGACGACGTCGTCGTTCGGGCGGCGCCCGTTCGGGTAGCCGGCGAGGTCGCCGCCCGGTCCCGCGAGCAGGCCGCCGAGCAGGCCGAGCCGGTTCTGCGACGCTTCCGCGGTCGGCGCGATCGCCGTGTTGAGGCGCAGCATCTCCGAAGCGACTCCCGTGGCCGGCGTCGCCGAGAACGCCTTCGGCTGGTTGACGCCGATGATGCCGGTGAGGAAGGTCGTCACCAGGTCGTTGCGCGGGAAGTTGGTCGGCGCGATGTTCGGCGTCGCCAGCGCGATCTCGACCAACGCCGGCAGCGTCGGGTTGGTCACGTAGGTCGCGAACTGGCCGTCGTCCTTCGGCTTCGAGTTGTTGAACCTGTCCTTGTCCGGCAGGCCGATGACGACCTCGTTGACGAGCGGCATGCCGAGGCGCGAGACCTGCGTCCAGGCGCCGCCGGTCAGCGCCGACGTCTGGTAGCCGCTCTTCGGCGCGCCGCTCAGGAGCGAGCCCTGGCGCAGGCTCGCCGTCGTCCAGCCGCCGATCACCGGGTCGTTGGCGCCGGCCGCGAGCAGGCAGCTCGTCGGCACCTCGATCGCCAACGTGGTGACGTTGGCATCGGCGAGATCGTCCTGGCCGGCGTCCTTCTTCGAGTTGTCGAGCAGGAACGCGGCTTCGGCCGGCGTGAAGTCGGCGGCGCCGGGAACGTTGAGCAGGTCGAAGATGACGCCGAGGTTGACCGCGAACGGGTCCTTGCGCTGGCCGACGAACAGCTTGCCGGCTCCGGTGCAGCCCGGGATGTTGACGGTGTAGACGTGCTGCGCCGCGTAGGCGGCGTAGTTCGGGATCGTCTTCGTGCCGATGTTGTCGACCGGCTTGGCGAAGACGTTGTTGCCCGTCGTCGAGTTGGTGATCGCGCCGTGCGTGCCGGTGCGGCGGTCGCCGCGGACGATGTCGACCGTGAAGGTCTCGTCGACGTTCGAGTTCGCCGCGTTGGGCGCGGTGATCTGGCCCGACTGCGTCAGCGGGATCGCCACCGACTTGCCACCGATCGTCAGCGCCGTCGAGCGCAGCGCATTGTTGAAGCGGAACTGGAAGCTGATGTCTTCCTTGCCGTCGCCGTTGTTGTCGACATGGATCTCGTACAGCGCGTTGGCGTCGAGCTTGAAGTAGTTCGGGCCGCCGTAGGCATCCTGCAGCGGCAGGTAGTTGGCGACCAGCGTCACGTAGCCCGGGCCGGTGAGGCGGCTCGGCTCGTAGCTGTTGAACATGTAGAAGTCGGTGCCGTCGACCTTGGGCGTGGTCGTGATGGCGGGCGCTTCGCGGTGGCTCGACGCATGCGCCGGCACGCCGTACAGGCTGGTCAGGGCGGCGACGGCGGCGACCACCGGCAGCAGGCGGGCTTGGTTTCGGGGCTGGGCTCTCTTCATCTCTCGCTCCTCGGTTGGGGATCACTTCGACATGGCCCGGATGGACCCCGGCGGCGGGTGCGTCGAGCGAAGCCCGCCACACGTCCGCCGCTGATACGCAGCAGGTTTCGAAGCGGATGCAGAATTGCAGCGACGCGACGGCGTAATGCGCGCGGCCCGGACGCGACCAAGCCGCATCCATTCACGAAGGAGCGATCGATGAAGCGATCCCCGTCCTCGCTGACTGCCGCCGGCGGACCATCGCGACGCGCGTTCTCGCTGGCGCTGGCCGGCCTCGCCGCTGTCGTCGGCCACGGCGCGTCGCGCGCCGCCGAGGCCTGCATGGCGGCGAGCCCGCGCGGCATCGCGCCGGTGATCGAGCTCTACACGTCGGAAGGCTGCAACTCGTGCCCGCCGGCCGATCGCTGGCTCTCGAAGCTGAAGGCCGATCCGGCCGTCGTCGCCCTCGCCTTCCACGTCGACTACTGGGACCGGCTCGGCTGGAAGGATCGCTTCGCGAGCGCCGCCTTCACCGCCCGCCAGGCGGGCCAGCAGGCGAGCAACGGCGCCCGCTTCAGCTACACGCCGCAGGTCGTCGTCGACGGCCGCGATCGCACCGACTGGTCACGCGCGGCCGTGCCGGCGCCGGCACGGCCGCCGGCGCCGATCGACGTCGCCCTCGCCCACCAGGGCGAGCGCTTCGTCGCCACCGTCACGCCGGGCGCAGGCGCGCCGCCCCGGCTCGCCGCCTACTGGGCCGTCACCGAGCAAGGCCACGTCACCGCCGTCAAGGCGGGCGAGAACGAAGGCGTGACCTTGCACCACGACTTCGTCGTCCGCGACTACGAACCGGTCGCCGCCTGGACGGCGCGCGGCGGCGCCGCCGAGACGATCAGCTTCAAGCCGGCGACGGCCGCCGATCCGGCGCATCCGCGCAGCGTCAACGTCGTCGTCGTCGACGCGGCGACGGGTCGGCCGGTGCAGGCGGTGAAGATCGGCTGCTGAGCTGACCGCCCCGCGGTCAGCTCAGCAGCCGCTGGCTGACAGGATTGCTCCCGCCCCGACCCCTCCCTCCGCGAGGGAGGGGACGGCCCCGCTGGGGCCGCGTTAAGACGCCCGCAGGGCCGCGCGCAGCTCGGCGCCGATTTCCGGCTTGGCGGCGAACGGATCGGTCGGATTCCTCGCCTGCATGATGTCCTCGAGGCGGCTCTGCACGCTCGCGAGCGACTTCGGGTGGCTGTAGATGTAGAAGCGCTTCGCGCCGATCGCGTCGAAGACGAAGCCGGCGACGTCGGTCGCGCTCACCTTGCCGCGGCCGACGGCGCGGTCGTTCATCGCCTTGCCGATCAGCTGGCTTCGGGTCGGCTTGTCGGCGGCGAGCGCGTCGGGCCGGTTGCGCTGGCTCTCGGTGATGCCGGTCGGCACGAAGAACGGGCACAGCACGGAGGCGCCGATCTGGTCGGTGACGAGCTGCAGGTCCTGATACAGCGTCTCGCTCATCGCGACGACCGCGTGCTTGCTGACGTTGTAGACGCCCATGTTCGGCGCGTTGATGAGGCCCGCCATCGACGCGGTGTTGACGATGTGGGCTTCGTACGCGCGATCCCTCGCCGCCGCCTCGAGCATCATCGGCGTGAAGACGCGGATGCCGTGGGCGACGCCCATCACGTTGACGCCGAGCACCCACTCCCAGTCGGCGACCGTGTTCTCCCAGATCAGGCCGCCGGCGCCGACGCCGGCGTTGTTGAAGACGATGCTCGGCGCGCCGAAGCGGGCCTTGGTCGCGGCGCCGAGCGCCTCGACCTGGCCGGCATGGGCGACGTCGAGCTTGAACGGCAGCACGTTCGCGCCGAGGGCGCGGATCTCGGCGGCGGCGCGATCGAGCGCGTCCTGCTGGACGTCGGCCATGACGACGTTCATGCCGCGCTGCGCGGCGATGCGCGAGGTCTCGAGGCCGAAGCCCGAGCCGGCGCCGGTGATGACGGCGGTGCCGCCCTTGAACGTCTTCATGCGGAGTCCTTCTTGATCGGCTTGATGTGAAAACCGGTGCGCGGAAAGTGGACGTGGACGCGGCCGGCGCGCGCGTCGTCGCGGGCGATGACGACTTCGTCGCCGTCGAGGCCGACGACCCGCCCGGCGATCTCGTCGTGGGCATAGTCGGCGGCGGCGACGGTGACCTCGTCGCCCGCCGAAAAGCCCATGCCGGCAGCGACCGCAGTCGGCGCGCGGTCCTTCGACTGCGCGGCGAGCGCGATCGCCTCGTCGCTGCCCATCGGCGTCGATTCGCCGTGCCCGAAGGCGGCGACGCGCGCGAACCAGGCGACGACCTTCGGGTAGGCGTCGAGCACTGCGGCGATCGGCGGCGCCCGGCGCAGGAACCAGATCGACTGCGCCGCCGAGAAGTCGGCGATCGAGGCGACGCTGCCGAGCAGGAACGGTAGCCCATCGGCGAGCATCGCCTCGAGCCGCCGCAAATACTCGGCGAGCGCGGCAGCGCCGTCGTGGATCGGCGCGCGGCGCAGCGACGGGTTCATCGCCGCCCGATCGGCACCGAACGCCTTCAGCGTCTCGGCCGACGCGCCGGCGAAAAGATGCGCGGCGCCGGCCGGCTGCATCGTGTACGGAACGGCGGTCCAGAAGAACGACGAGTCGGCCCACTGGGCGACGATCTCGGCGAGGCCGGCGCTCGCCGCCGGATAGAGCGGCGGCTCGGGCGCGAGGCGATCGATGACGCGGCACATGAGGAGCGAATCGCAGTAGACGTCGGCGCCGATCTGCAGGAAAGGCGTGCGCCGGTAGCCGCCGGTCAGGGCGACGACGTCGGGCTTGGGCAGGATCACCGGCACCTTCACCGAGCGCCAGCGCAGGCGCTTCATGCCGAGGACGAGGCGAACCTTCTCCGAGAACGGCGACGTCGGGTAGTGGTGGAGGATGAGATCGTTCATGCGGCCTCGCGTTGCAGCACGCGCGCGCGGCGCGGCGCGAAGATGAGGCCGAAGGTCTCCCCCAGGTCACGCACCTCGGCGCCGTCGAGCGCGCCCTTCGCGACCAGCAGGCGATGCAGGCGCGGCAGGTAGTAGTGCGGCACCGCCGGATAGAGATGGTGCTCGAGGTGGTAGTTGACGTGATGCGGGAAGAGCACCGCTCTGCCGATGACGTTGACCGGCCCGCCGCCGCTGCGATTCGAGCGCGCCGCCGTCAGCGGCGACGAGAAGTCGCTCACCGCGCCATGCTCGCAGATCGCGCGCAGGCGCAGGATCGGCTGCAGCACCGTCACCATCGGCACGAGCCAGAACGCCGCGTACTGCGCCAGGCCGCGCCAGCCGCCGAGCGCGAGGCACGCCAGCGGCGCGACGATCTGGAAGGCGACGACGAACCAGCGATCGATGCGCGCCGCGCGGCGCAATTGCGGCGAGGTGTCGTCGAGCGGGCGCGCTGCGCGCTGCGTCTCTTCGTTGAGCGCCGGCGCGCCGAAGAAATAGGCGAAGGTCTTCCACGCGTTCCAGCCGATCGTGTCCTGGGCCAGCTTCTTCCAGAGGTACGCCGTGCCGCGCGGATACCCGCCGTGGATCGCGGTGTCGGGATCCTCGGCGGTGTAGAGGTTGTTGTGATGGAGGCGGTGGATGACGCGGTAGGTGCACATCGAGATCGCGCCGGCCATGCCGATCGCCCTGCCGACGACGTCGTTGACGGCGCGGCGGCGGAAGAGCCGGTAATGCGCCGCCTCGTGAGCGAGGATGAAGAGCGCATGCTGCTCGACGCCGACGACGACGATCGCGAGAACGACCCACGGGCTCGGCCAGGCCCACACGCCGAAGGCGATCGCCAGCGCGATGACGCTGGCCGTCTGCGCGATCGCCGCCAGCGAGCGCAGGTCCGAGAGCTCGGTCAGCGGCGCGAGCTCGGCCGCGCTCAGGATGCGGCGTGCCGACGCGTTGCCCGACCCGGCGCTGCTCTTCGCCAGCGGCCGCAGGTCGGTGCGGAATTCCTCGCCCTGGCGATCGCCTGCTTCCATGCGGCGCGCGCCTAGACCAGCTTGACCAGCTGCTTGCCGAAGTTCTTGCCCTTCAGCAGGCCGAGGAACGCCTCGGGCGCCGAGGCGATTCCCTCGGCGACGCTCTCGCGGTACTTGAGCTTGCCGGTGGCGACGAGGGTGCCGAGCTCCTTCAGCGCCTCGGGCCACACGTCCATGTGCTCGCTGACGATGAAGCCCTCCATGCGCAGGCGCGACTGCAGGATGAGCTGCGGCTGCTGCAGCGGAATCGGCTTGCCGTTGTAGCCGCTGATCATCCCGCACAGGGCGATCCGGCCGAACGCGTTCATCCGCGCCAGCACCGCGTCGAGGATCGGCCCGCCGACGTTCTCGAAGTTGCCGTCGACGCCGTCGGGCGTCGCCTCCTTCAGCGCCTGATAGAGCGACTTCGGATCGTCGTACGCCTTGTAGTCGACGCAGGCGTCGAAGCCCAGCTCGCGGGTCACGTACTCGCACTTGTCGGTGCCGCCGGCGATGCCGACCGCGCGGCAGCCGCGCGCCTTGGCGAGCTGGCCGACGACGCTGCCGACGGCGCCGCTCGCGGCGCTGACGACGATCGTCTGGCCCGGCTTCGGCTCGCAGATCCTGACGAGGCCGTACCAGGCGGTGACGCCGGGCATGCCGACCGCGCCGAGGTAGGCCGAGAGCGGCACCTTGCTCGTGTCGACCTTGCGCAGCGCGCCGGGGATGCCGGCGTCGACGATCGAGTGCTCCTGCCAGCCGCCGAAGCCGACGACGTTGTCGCCCGGCTTGTAGTCGGGATGCTTCGACGCGACGACGACGCCGGCCGTGCCGCCCTGCATCACCTTGTCGAGCGGCTGCGGCTGCGCATAGCTCTTGGCGTCGTTCATGCGGCCGCGCATGTACGGGTCGAGGCTGAGGAAGTGGTGCCGCACGAGGACCTGGCCCTCGCCCGGCGTGCCGAGGGGCTGCTCGAGGAGACGGAAGTTGTCGGCGCTCGCCTCGCCGGTCGGCCGCGAGACGAGGTGGATCTGCCGGTTGATGTCTGCCATGTCGATTCCTTCAGTCGGATGCGTTGAGACGCTGGATGCGCTTGCCGCCCACGGGCAGGCCCTTCAGGTACTTGAAGGTGCCGGTCGCGTGGGCGATCAGCTCGCCGCCGGCGTCGACCAGCGAGCCTTCGCAGAATGCCATCGATGCGGTGCGGTGCAGGCGCCGGCCCGTGCCGACGAGGCGGCCGAGACCGGGGCGCAGGAAGCTGGTCTTCATCTCGATGGTGACGACGCCCGACGTCTCGGCGACGCCGTCGGCGCCCGGCGTCCGCGCCGCGTGCGCCATGACGACGTCGAGCAGCGTCATCGTCACGCCGCCGTGGGCGACGCCCCACGAGTTGGTGAGCTCGTCGCGCAGCGGCACGGCAATCTCGGCGACGCCGGCCTCGAAGCGCATCAGCTCGAAGCCGAGCATCTCGACGAAGGGGATGTGGACGAGGAACTTCAAGCGTTCACGCCGCGATGATGGCGGAGACGCCGCCGTCGATCGGCAGCACCTGGCCGGTGATGTGCTTGCCCGCCTGCGACGCGAACAGCAGGGTCGCGCCCTTGAGGTCGTCGTCGTCGCCGATGCGCAGGAGCGGCGCGTGGCCGGCGAGGCTGTCGGCGCCGACCCGCTCGATCGTTCCCTTGGTCATCTTGCTCGGGAACATCCCGGGTGCGAGCGCGTTGACGTTGATGTTGTACTTGCCCCATTCGCCGGCGAGGGTGCGCGTAAAGTTGACGACCGCCGCCTTGCTCGTGTTGTAGGCGACCATCGACATGTCGGCGCTGTTGCCGGCCAAGCCCGCGATCGAGGCGATGTTGATGATCTTGCCGCTCTTCCTCGGGATCATGCTGTGCTTGCCGACCGCCTGGCTCATCAGGAAGATCGAGCGGACGTTCAGGTTCATCACCTTGTCCCAGGCCTCGAGCGGGTGATCCTCGGCCGCCGCGCCCCAGGTCGCGCCGGCGTTGTTGACGAGGATGTCGACGTGGCCGAGGCGAGTCATCGCGTCCTGGGTGACGCGGACGATCTCGCTCGGCTGGCTCAGGTCGGCGGCGATCCAGATCGCCTCGATGCCTTTTTTCTTCAGCTGCGCCGCCGACTCCTCGAGGTCGCCGGCCTTGCGCGAGGTCAACAGCACGCGCGCGCCGGCCTCGCCGAGCGCCTCGGCGATCTGCAGGCCGAGGCCGCGCGAGCCGCCGGTGACGAGCGCGGTCTTGCCCTCGAGGTCGAACAGCTGACGGATGGGGGTGCTCATGGCTCTGTCTCCTCGAAGCGAATGCGCCGGTCGGCGCTAGGGCGCGGTCATGCGCGAGCGGATCCACACCAGCACGCAGCCGGCGGCGACGGCGACGATCCCGGCGCCGATCACGGCGCCGCCGTACGACGCGCCGGCGCGATCGAGCGCGAAGCCGATGCCGAGGGCGAACAGGCCGCCGTAGATCAGCACCCAGATCAGCGCGCCGACGCGGCGTGTCGAGATCGTCAAAACGACTCCTCGGCCATCGTCCGGCAGGTATCGTCGCGCGCGGCGACGACGCCGAGCCAGGCGCCGATCTTCGGCAGCTCGTAGCGGAAGAAGTAGCGGCAGGCGGCGAGCCGGCCGCGCTGCGCGGCGCTCGCCGGAGCGCGCGCCGCGCAGGTCGCGACGTCGAGCCAGATCCACGCCAGCACGAGGTGGCCGAAGGCCTGCAGGTACGGCGTCGCGTTGGCGAGCGCCTCGGCGGGAACGCCGGTGGACCACGCCGCGCGCGTCGCCACGGCGAGCTCGTCGGCGGCGCGGCGCAGTGCCCCGGCGTGCTCGGCGAGATCGGCGACCGCCTCGGCGCGCGCAATCGTCGCGTCGATCGCCTCGCGAACGACGTCGAGGCCGGCACCGCCGTCCATCACGACCTTGCGCCCGAGCAGGTCGAGCGCCTGGATGCCGTGCGTGCCCTCGTGGATCATGTTGAGCCGGTTGTCGCGCCAGTACTGCTCGACCGGGAAGTCGCGCGTGTAGCCGTAGCCGCCGAGCACCTGGATCGCCAGGCTGTTCGCTTCCAGGCACCACTCGCTCGGCCAGCTCTTGGCGATCGGCGTCAGGACTTCGAGCAGGAGGCTGGCGCGCGCTCTCGCTTCGTCGCCACCGGTATGAAGCTCGTCGACGAGCCGGGCGCAATGGAGCTCGAGGGCGAGCGCGCCTTCGCAGTAGCTCTTCTGGGCAAGCAGCATCCGCTTGACGTCGGCGTGCTCGATGATCCGCACCTGGGGCTTGGCCGCGTCCTTGCCGCCGGGCCCGATCGGCCGCCCCTGCGGCCGGCTCCTCGCGTACTCGAGCGACGCCTCGTAGCCGGCGAAGCCGAGCATGGTCGCGCCGAGGCCGACGGCGATGCGCGCCTCATTCATCATGTGGAACATGTAGCGCAGGCCTTGGCCCGGCTGGCCGACGAGGTAGCCCACCGCGCCCGAGCCGGCGCCGTCGAGGCCGCCGCCGCCCTCGCCTCGAACCGGGAACTTGCCCTCGCCGAAATTGAGCAGCGTGTTCGGGATGCCGCGGTAGCCGAGCTTGTGGTTCAGACCGGCGAGCGCGACGTCGTTGCGCTCGCCGCTGAGCTTTCCTGCGACGTCGACGAGCTTCTTCGGCACGATGAAGAGCGAGATGCCGCGCGTTCCGGGAACGAGCTTGCCGTCGTCGTCGGGGATCTTGGCGAGCACGAGGTGGACGATGTTCTCGGTCAGCTCGTGCTCGCCGTTCGAGATCCACATCTTGTTGCCGCGCAGCCGGTAGCGCGGGCCGAGCGGGTCGCTGGCGAAGCCGGCGCCGTCGGGGACCGCGCGCGTGGCGATGTCCGACAGGCTCGACCCCGCCTGCGGCTCGGACAGGCACATCGTCCCGGAGAAGCGCCCGGCGAACTCGTTCTTCGCGAAGACTTCCTGCTGCAGCGGCGTGCCGTGCGCCATCAGCAGGTTGGCGTTGCCGCTGGTCAGCATGCCGCCGCCGCCGATGCCGATGCCGGCCTTCGAGAAGAAGCTGTTCGCCGCCATCTCGACGACGCACGGCAGCTGCATGCCGCCGGCCTCGTAGTCCTGCGCCGCCGCGAGCATGCCCGACTCGAAGTAGGCCTGCGCGGCGGCGTGGCTCGCCTGCGGCAGGTGCACCTTGTCGCCGTCGAACCACGGCTCCTCGGTGTCGGCGAGGCGGTTGAACGGCGCGAACTTCTCGCGCGCGATCCGCTCGCAGGTGTCGAGCACCGAGTCGAAGGTCTCGCGCGAGTGCTCGGCGAAGCGCGCGCGCTCGCGCAGCGCCCCGACGTCGAGCCAATCGTAGAGGAGGAAATCGACCGTCTCGCGGTAGCTCATGGCGATGTCGTCGCGCGCGGCGGCGTCGGCTCAGGCGTGGCGCGTCACAGCACCTCGAACACGCCGGCCGCACCCATGCCGCCGCCGATGCACATCGTCACGACGACGCGCCTGGCGCCGCGGCGCTTGCCTTCGATGAGGGCATGGCCGGTCAGGCGCTGGCCGCTGACGCCGTACGGATGGCCGACCGCGATCGCGCCGCCGTCGACGTTGAGCCTGTCCATCGGGATGCCGAGCGTGTCGGCGCAGTAGAGCACCTGCACCGCGAACGCCTCGTTGAGCTCCCAGAGGTCGATGTCGGCGACCGTCAGGCCGAGGCGCTTCAGCACCTTGGGCACGGCGAAGACCGGGCCGATGCCCATCTCGTCGGGCTCGCAGCCGGCGACGGCGAAGCCGAGGAAACGGCCGAGCGGCTTCAGGCCGCGCTGCTCGGCGAGCTTCTCGTTCATCACCACGACCGCGCCGGCGCCGTCGCTGAACTGGCTCGCGTTGCCGGCCGAGATCACGCCGCCCGGGATCGCCGGCTTGATGTCCTTGATGCCCTCGTACGTCGTTCCCGGCCGGATGCCTTCGTCGGCGCTGATCGTCACTTCCTTCGTGCGCAGCCCCATCACCGCGTCGGCGACGCCGGCCATCGTCGTGACCGAGACGAGCTCGGCGTCGAAGCGGCCGGCATCGCGCGCCGCCGTCGCCTTCTGCTGGCTTTCGGCGCCGTAGCGGTCCATGCGCTCGCGCTCGATCTTGTAGCGCTTGGCGACCTGCTCGGCCGTCTGCAGCATGTTCCAGTAG
>DASYKC010000028.1:0-49937 GCA_035995885.1 Caldimonas sp.
GCGCCCACGCCCCATTCCTTCTCGAGCAGTTCCTTGGCGGCCACGGACTCGCGCAGGATCGTGCCCGAGCCGAGCAGGTTGACCTTGAGCCGGGCTTGTCCGTTCAGGGCCTGCACGCTCTCCTGCAGCAGGTACATGCCCTTGATGATCTGCTCCTCGGTGCCGGCGGTGAGGCCGGGCATCGGGTAGTTCTCGTTCAGCAGCGTCAGGTAGTAGAAGACGTTGTCCTGCTTCTCGACCATGCGCTTCAGGCCGTGGTGCATGATCACGCCGACCTCGTGCGCGAAGCTCGGGTCGTAGGTGACGCAGTTCGGGATCGTGCCGGCGAGGATGTGGCTGTGGCCGTCCTCGTGCTGCAGGCCCTCGCCGTTCAACGTCGTGCGGCCCGAGGTGCCGCCGAGCAGGAAGCCGCGCGCCTGCATGTCGCCGGCGGCCCAGGCCAGGTCGCCGACGCGCTGGAAGCCGAACATCGAGTAGTAGACGTAGAACGGCACCATGATCCGGTTGTTCGTCGAGTACGACGTCGCCGCGGCGATCCAGCTGCTCATGCCGCCCGGCTCGTTGATGCCCTCCTGCAGCACCTGGCCGGCCTTGTCCTCGCGGTAGTACATGACCTGGTCGCGGTCGACCGGCGTGTACTTCTGGCCCTCCGGGTTGTAGATGCCGATCTGGCGGAACAGGCCCTCCATGCCGAAGGTGCGCGCCTCGTCGACGAGGATCGGCACCGCGCGCGGCCCGAGCTCCTTGTCGCGCAGCAGCTGGGTGAGGAAGCGCACGAACGCCTGCGTCGTCGAGATCTCGCGCCCATCGACGGTCGGCTCGAGGACCGCCTTGAAGGTGTCGAGCGGCGGGACCTTGATCTGCTCGTCGGCCTTCGTGCGCCGATGCGGCAGGTAACCGCCGAGCGCCTTGCGCCGCTCGTGCAGGTACTTCATCTCCGGCGTGTCGTCGGCGGGCTTGTAGAACGGAATCTCGCCGACCTTGTCGTCGGGGACGGGAACGTTCCAGCGGTCGCGGAAGGCGAGCACGTCCTCGTCGATCAGCTTCTTGGTCTGGTGCGCGGTGTTCTTGCCCTCGCCGCTCTTGCCCATGCCAAAGCCCTTGACGGTCTTGACGAGCAGCACCGTCGGCTGGCCTTCGTGGTGCGCGGCCTTGTGGAACGCGGCGTAGACCTTCTGCGGATCGTGGCCGCCGCGGTTGAGGCGCCAGACGTCCTCATCGCTCATCTTCGCGACCATCTCGAGCAGCTTCGGGTCCTGGCCGAAGAAGTGCTTGCGGACGAAGGCGCCGTCGTTGGCCTTCATCGCCTGGTAGTCGCCGTCGACGGTGTCCATCATCACCCGGCGCAGGATGCCGTCCTTGTCGCGCGCGAGGAGCGGATCCCAGTAGCTGCCCCAGATCAGCTTGATGACGTTCCAGCCCGAGCCGCGGAACTCGCTCTCGAGCTCCTGGATGATCTTGCCGTTGCCGCGCACCGGCCCGTCGAGGCGCTGCAGGTTGCAGTTGATGACGAAGATGAGGTTGTCGAGCTTCTCGCGCGCCGCCAGGCCGATCGCGCCGAGCGACTCGGGCTCGTCCATCTCGCCGTCGCCGCAGAAGACCCAGACCTTCCGCTTCGATGTATCCGCAATGCCTCTCGCGTGCAGGTACTTGAGGAAGCGCGCCTGGTAGATCGCCATCAGCGGGCCGAGGCCCATCGAGACCGTCGGGAACTGCCAGAACTCGGGCATCAGCTTCGGGTGCGGATAGCTCGAAATGCCCTTGCCGTCGACCTCCTGGCGGAAGTTGAGGAGCTGCTCCTCGCTGAGGCGGCCTTCCATGAAGGCGCGCGCGTAGACGCCGGGCGACGAATGGCCCTGGATGTAGAGCAGGTCACCGCCGTGGTCGGCCGTCTCGGCGTGCCAGAAGTGGTTGAAGCCGGTGCCGAACATCGTCGCCAGCGAGGCGAAGCTCGAGATGTGGCCGCCGAGGTCGCCGCCGTCGGCCGGATGCAGGCGATTGGCCTTGACGACCATCGCCATCGCGTTCCAGCGCATGTAGGCACGCAGCCGCTCCTCGATCTCGATGTCGCCCGGCGAGCGCTCTTCCTGGTCGGTCGGGATCGTGTTGATGTAGGCCGTGTTGGCCGAGAACGGCACGTCGACGCCGGCCTGGCGCGCCTGGTCGATCAGCTGCTCGAGGAGGAAGTGGGCGCGCTCGCCGCCTTCGGACGCGATCACCGCCGAGAGGGCGTCGAGCCACTCGCGTGTTTCCCCGGCGTCGGCGTCGTTGGCGGCGGCGCCGCCCACGGAATCGGGTACTGCTGACATGGTGTCTCCGGGTCGATCTTTTGCGCAAGTCTCGCACACGCCTCGCCGACGTGAAGGGCGACTTGGGCGGTCGCCTGGGCGGCCGCGCGGCCGCCCGTCGGCGTCGCCGCGACGGTGCGCGCGCGGCGCTCGATAATCGCGCCATGCAAGGACACCGGACCGAAGTCAGCCCGGCCGCGCAGCGGACCTGGCCCGAGCGCCTGTTCGGCCGCTGGTGGCGGCGCCAGTCGGCGGCGCGCCAGGACCGCTACGCGACCCTCGGCCCGCTGCTCTCGGTGCTGCTCTTCCTGGCTGCGATCGTCTCGGCGTTCTGGTACCTGAGGAACGAGGAATTCGACCGCGAGCAGGAAGCGGTGCGCCGCGACACCGAGGTCGCCCAGCAGCAGGTGCGGCTGCGCCTGATCGAGAACCACGAGCAGCTGACGCGGATGGCGCGCGAGCTGGTCGGCCGCACCCTCGATCACGACGGCTTCCTCGTCCAGGCGGCCGCGTTCACCCTCGAGCATCCCGAGGTCAGCAACCTGATCTGGCTCAACGACCAGCGCGTTCGCATCGGCGGCTACTCGGGAACGACGTTCCCGCCCGAGACCGGCATCAGCGGCGTCGAGACGCCGGCGTCGCTGCCGGTCGAGAAGTCCGGAACGGCGCCCGAGGAGGCGTTCGTCCGCGCCCGCGAGACGCGCCAGACGGCGTACTCGCAGCCCTTCGCCGACAGCTTCGGTAACCCGGTCTTCCAGGCGCAGATCCCGCTCGTCGACCACGGCGTCTTCCACGGCTCGCTGCTCGTCGAGTATTCGGTCGAACGGCTGCTGCGCTACTTCGTGCCGACGGAGATCGCGCGCCGCCACGCGATCTCGGTGCTCGACTCGCGCTCGCGCTCGCTCGCCAGCACGGTGATGACGCTGCCCGGCACGTCGGAAAAGCGCCCGTCGATCGTCTTCGAGCTGCCGGTCGCGCCGGCCGAGAACGGACTGGTGCTGCGCGGCCAGGGCTACCGGACCTCCATCGGCCTGATCGGCAACGGCCTCTTCTGGATGGTGATGCTGCTCTCGGCGCTTACGGTCTGGATGCTGCTCGGCACCTGGCGCCACATGCGCCGGCGCCTGCAAATGCAGGCGGCGCTCGTCTCCGAGACGAACTTTCGCCGCGCCATGGAGAACTCGATGCTGACCGGCATGCGCGCCATGGACATGGAAGGCCGGATCAGCTACGTCAACCCGGCGTTCTGCGCGATGACCGGCTTCTCCGAGACCGACCTGATCGGCCAGCACCCGCCCTTCCCCTACTGGCCGCACGACCGCCGCGACGAGAACGCGCGCCTGCTCGAGCAGGAGCTGCAGGGCAAGAGCCCGACCGGCGGCATCGAGGTCAAGGTGATGCGGAAGGACGGGTCGCTCTTCGACGCGCGCATGTACGTCTCGCCGCTGATCGACCCGAAAGGCCAGCAGACCGGCTGGATGACGTCGATGACCAACATCACCGAGGCCAAGCGGATCCGCGACCAGCTCACCGCCTCGCACGAGCGCTTCACGACCGTCCTCGAAGGCCTCGACGCCGCCGTCTCGGTGCTCTCGGTCCAGCAGGGCGAGCTGCTCTTCGCGAACCGCTCTTACCGGCTCTGGTTCGGTGCCGCATCGAACGGCCATGCGCAGCTCTCGGGCGGCGATTCCTCGCTGCTCGTGCAGGCCGACGGCGACGACGCCGTCGACGGCCTCGGCGGCCTGCCGACGCAGGAGCTCACCGCGGCCGGCTCGGATTCGCGCGAGGTCTTCGTCGATACCCTCGGCAAGTGGTTCGACGTCCGCGCCCGCTACCTGCAATGGACCGACGGCCGGCTGGCGCAGATGCTGATCGCCACCGACATCACCGAGCGGCGCAGCGCCGAGGCCGTCGCCGCGAGCCAGGCCGAGAAGGCGCAGGTGACGAGCCGGCTCGTGACGATGGGCGAGATGGCGTCGTCGGTCGCGCACGAGCTGAACCAGCCGCTGACGGCGATCACCAACTACTGCAACGGCATGGTGACGCGGGTCGAGAACGACGCCATCGACAAGGGCGATCTCATCGCCGCGCTGCAGAAGACCTCGCGCCAGGCCGAGCGCGCCGGCCAGATCATCCATCGCATCCGCTCGTTCGTGAAACGAAGCGAGCCGCAGCGGCAGAAGAGCTCGGCGCAGACGATCGTCGAGGACGCGGTCGACCTCGCCGGCATCGAGCTCAGGCGCCGCAACGTCGCGATCCAGACCTACGTCGCGCAGCGCCTGCCGCCCTTGATGGTCGACCCGATCCTGATCGAGCAGGTCGTCCTCAATCTCCTCAAGAACGCCGCCGAGGCGATCGACAACGCGCACCTGCCGACGCCGCGCCGGCGGATCGAATTGCGCGTCGTGCCGCGTCACACGGCCGAGGAAGGCGACGTCATCGAGTTCACGGTGAGTGACAAGGGACCGGGGCTGAAGGACGAGGTCATCCGCCGCATGTACGAGGCGTTCTTCTCGACCAAGGTCGACGGCCTCGGCATCGGCCTGAGCCTCTGCCGCTCGATCATCGAGAGCCACCAGGGCCGGATCAAGGCGGTCAACCTCTACAATGGCGACACCCCCATCGGCTGCCGCTTCTCGTTCACGCTGCCGGTCGCCACCACCGTCCTCACGGCCCCTGCGGCCGCCACTGCATGAGCCTTATCCCCAAGCGCGGCACCGTGTACGTGGTCGACGACGACGAGGCCGTGCGGGATTCGCTGCAGTGGCTGCTCGAGGGCAAGGACTACCGCGTCAAGTGCTTCGACTCGGCCGAATCGTTCCTCGCCCGCTTCGATCCGCGCGAGGTCGCCTGCCTGATCGCCGACATCCGCATGGACGGCATGAGCGGCCTCGAGCTGCAGGACAAGCTGCTCGAGCGGCGCTCGCCGCTGCCGGTCACCTTCATCACCGGCCACGGCGACGTGCCGATGGCGGTGACGACGATGAAGAAGGGCGCCGAAGACTTCATCGAGAAGCCGTTCAAGGAAGACGAGCTCGTCGCCCTGGTCGAGAAGATGCTCGAGCGCGCCCGCGTCGATTTCTCCAAGCACCAGGAAGCGGCGAGCCGCGACGCGCTGCTGTCGCGCCTGACGACGCGCGAGGCGCAGGTGCTCGAGCGCATCGTCGCCGGGCGCCTCAACAAGCAGATCGCCGACGATCTCGGCATCAGCATCAAGACGGTCGAGGCGCATCGCGCCAACATCATGGAAAAGCTGAACGCGAACACCGTCGCCGACCTCCTCAAGATCGCGCTCGGCGCGCAGAGCAAGGCTTGACCGCGACGCGGATCGACGGCTCGAGCGTCGCGCACGACGTCCGCGCCGAAGTCGCGCGTCGCGCCGCCCGCCTCGCCGCCGCCGGCCACGTCCCGACGCTCGCGGTGATCCTCGTCGGCGCCGATCCGGCGAGCCAGATCTACGTCAAGCACAAGATGAAGGCGTGCGCGGAGACCGGCATCCGCTCGCTCCAGGAAACCCATCCGGCCGAGCTCAGCGAGGCCGACCTGCTGCAGCGGATCGCCGCCCTCAACGTCGACCCGTCGGTGCACGGCGTCCTCGTCCAGATGCCGCTGCCGGCGCACATCTCGGCCGAGCGCGTGATCGAGGCGATCGATCCGGGCAAGGACGTCGACGGCTTCTCGGTCGAGAGCGCCGGCCGCCTCGTCGCCGGCCTGCCCGGCTTTCGCCCGTGCACGCCGTGGGGCTGCATGACGCTGATCAGGAGCACCGGCATGGACCTGCGCGGCAAGCATGCGGTCGTGGTCGGCCGCAGCAACACGGTCGGCAAGCCGATGGCGCTGCTCCTGCTCCAGGCCGACGCGACCGTCACCGTCTGCCACAGCCGCACGCCCGACCTCGGCGAGCACACGCGCCGTGCCGACGTCGTCGTCGTCGCGGTCGGCCGCGCCAACACGCTGACCGCCGACATGGTCAAGCCGGGCGCGGTCGTCATCGACGTCGGCATGAACCGCAACGCCGCCGGCAAGCTGTGCGGCGACGTCGACTTCGCCGCCGTCTCGCAGATCGCCGGCGCGATCACGCCGGTGCCGGGCGGCGTCGGGCCGATGACGATCGCGATGCTCCTCTCCAACACCGTCGATGCCGCCGAGCGCGCGGCCGCGGCCGCGCCGGCGAGCGTCGCGCGCTGACGCGAGGCGCCTTCGGCGCCGGCAAGTTGTGACGCAGTGTGACGCTGCCCGTCCTGCCGGCCCTGGCGACGTTGAACCCCGGGGCGCACTCGGTTAGATTTGGCGACCCGGACCGATCCCGCACTGCAAGGCCGCCATGAATTCCGCCGCGTCTTCGACTTCCACATCCGCCCTGCCGGCGTGGCCGCCGCTGGCGCTCGCCGCCGCGCTGCTCCTCGCCGCACCCGCACTGCAGGCGCAGTTCAAGGTCATCGGTCCGGACGGCAAGGTGACCTACAGCGATCGCGCGCCGGCTCAGGCCGACGGCCGCGTCAGCGCGCTCGGCGCGCGCGCATCCTCGCTGGCGCCCGAGCCCGACCTGCCTTTCGAGCTGCGCCAGGTGGCGACGAAGTACCCGGTCACGCTCTACACGAACAACGGCGCGTGCGAGCCGTGCAGCCAGGCGCGCCAGCTCCTGAAGCAGCGTGGCATTCCCTTCAGCGAGCGCCAGGCGGCCAGCACCGAGGACATCGACGCGCTCGAGAAGATCTCGGGCGGCCGCGAGGCGCCGACGCTCACGGTCGGAACGCAGGTCCTGCGCGGCTTCGCCAGCGATTCGTGGACGCAGTACCTCGATGCCGCCGGCTACCCGCGCGAGTCGCGCCTGCCCCCGAGCTACCAGTACCGTCCGCCGGCGCCGATCATCGATCGCCGCGAGCCGGCGGTCGCGCGCGGCGACGCGGTGCCGGCGCAGCCGGCGCCCGTCGATCGACCAGCGCCGGCGCCGGCGCCCGGGGGCATCCGCTTCTGAGGCAGCGGCGCCCTGCGCGCTAGCGCAGCGCGGGCTTCGCCACGCCGACGTGGCGCGCCGCCAGGGTGCCGCTCGCCACCGCCGCGCCCATCACCCAGAACAGCGCCGAGGCGCCGAGCGTCGCGCCGGCGAGGCCGAAGGCGAGCGGCATGACCGCGCTCGAGAAGTTGATCGCCATCGAGCGCAGGGCGATCGCCTCGCCGTGCCGCGCCGCCGGCGTGATCTGGTGCAGCGTCGTCATGATCATCGGCTGGACGGCGCCGAGCGCGAGGCCGAGGACGACGGCGCAGCAGCCCATCACCCACGACGTGTGCGCGAGCGGATAGACCGCGAACACCGCGGCGCAGATCAGCATCGCGCCGACGAGGACGTGCGATTCGCGCAGGCGATGCGCGAGCACCGGGATCGCCAGCCGAACGGCCGCGACCGAGGTCGCGAAGACGCCGAGGATGAGGCCGATCGCCGACGCGCTGAAGCCGCGCTCGTGGCCGAGGATCGGCACCAGGAACGAGTGCACGTCCCAGCTCGACGAGAGCAGCCAGTTGACGAGGAGAAGGCGCGTGAAGCCCGGCTCGCGCAGCAGGTTCCAGGAGTTCGGCCGGCGCAGCGAGGCCGCGACGTCGGCGCGCGGCTCGACCGGGACGAAGCGCGCCCAGACGAGGCTGGCGAGCGGCAGCGCGGCGAGCGCGGCGAACGCGACCTGGAAGCCGGCGCCGTCGATCAGCGTGCCGGCGAGCACCGGGCCGACGACGTTGGCGAGCGCCGGCGCCAGGCCGAGCCACGAGAAGATCCGCTTCAGCTCGGTCGGGTCGTGCGCCATCCGGCCGGCCGAGCGCTGGATCGCGATCAGGCCGAAGTTCGCGCCGGCGCCGGCGAGGACGGCGGCCAGGCAGAGAACGACGAACTGCCCTGCCGGAACCGCGGTCGCGGCGACCGCACAGAGGCCGCCGGCGACGCTGAGCGCGACCGCGACGCGGATCGGCACGTGGTAGCCGTGGCGATCGGCGAGCCGGCCGGCGGCGAGCGCGAGGACGATCGGCGCCGCCGCGAAGAGGCCGAGCAGGACACCGACCGCCCACGCCGCGTGGCCTTCGCGCAGCGCCGCCAGCGGCGCCGCCATGCGGATGCCGGCCATGCACGAATGGAGCGCGATCTGGCCGCCGATCAGCGCCAGCAATGGCCGCGCCGTCGACCGCGGCCCCGGTGTCGCCGCGCCGGCGTTCCCGGCCGCGTCGCCGTCAGGCATCGTCGGGCTCGTCGAACAGGCCGGCGCTCGGCAGCAGCGCCTGCTCGGCGCGCTCGTCGCTCAGCGCCTCGACGCCGCGCAGGCTGCGCGCCATGACGCGCGAGCGCTTCTCGGCCTCGTCGATCGTGTTGGTCGCTTCCTGCAGCTTCTTGCGCGTGTGCGCGAGCGCGCCGCCGAACTTCGCGAACTCGGTCTTCACCGCGGCGAGCGTCTCCCACACTTCCGAGGTCCGCTTCTCGAGGGCGAGCGTGCGAAAGCCCATCTGCAGGCTGCTCAGCGTCGCCAGCAGGGTCGTCGGCCCGGTGACCATGACCTTGTAGTCGCGCTGCAGGCTCTCGACCAGGCCCGGCCGGCGCAGGACCTCGGCGTAGAGGCCTTCGGTCGGCAGGAAGAGGATGCCGAAGTCGGTGGTGTGCGGCGGCGCCACGTACTTCTCGCGAATCGTCAGCGCCTCCCGGCGCAGCTGCTTCTCGATCGCGCGCGCGTGCATCTCGATGGCGGCCCGGTCGGCCGCCTCCTGCGCCTCGACCAGGCGCTCGTAGTCGTCGCGCGGAAACTTGCAGTCGATCGGCAGCCAGAGCGGCGCGCCGTCGTCGCGCCGGCCGGGCAGCTTGATCGCGAACTCGACGCGCGCGTTCGAGCCCGGCACGGTCTCGACGTTGGTCGCGTACTGGTCGAGCGTCAGCGCCTGCTCGAGGAGCGCGTGCAGCTGGACCTCGCCGAACATGCCGCGCGTCTTGACGTTGCTCAGGACGCGGCTCAGCGAGCCGACGTCGCTCGCGAGCTTCTGCATCTCGCCGATGCCGCGATGGACCTGCTCGAGCCGCTCGGCGACCTGGCGAAAGCTCTCGCCGAGGCGCTGCTCGAGCGTCGCGTGCAGCTTCTCATCGACGGTGGCGCGGATCTGCTCGAGCTTCTTCTCGTTGTCGGCCTGGATCGCGCCGAGGCGCGCCTCGACCGTCGCCTTGACCTCGCCCATGCGCTGGTCGTTGGCGCGGACGAGGAGCTGCAGCTGGTCGCGCAGCGAATCGGCGAGCTCCTTCAGCGAGGCGGCCTGGCGCAGCGCCTGCGCGGCCTGCGCGGCGTCGAGCGAATCGCGTGTCAGGCGCGCCTGCTCGACCTGCGCGGCGGTCGCCTGCACCAGCGACTCGGCGAGGTGCTGCTGCATCGCCGCGAGCTGGCGGCTGAAGCTGTCGATCTGCTCGTTCTGCGTGCGCGCGGTGTCGCCCTGCTGCGCGAGCAGCGTCTGCTGGAACAGCGCGAGCGCCTGGGCGAGCTCCTGGCGCGTGCCCTGGGCGCTGCGCGCGACCTCGTCGCGAAGCTCGCGCGACTGGCGCTCGATGCCGCCGTCGGCCGGCGTGCGGCGAAAGGCGATCCAGAGGGTGATGACGACGAGAAGGGCGAGAAGCGCAGGAACCAGCCAGTCGAAGAGCATCCCCGATTGTCGCAGCGCGACCGCGCGGGGCCGGGCGCAGCAGCCCGGGCCGCGTCAGCGCGGACGCCCGTGCCGCGACCAGCGCTCGGCGAGGTCGAACGCCCCCTGGACCAGCAGCGCGAGCGCCGCCGCCGGCAAGGCGCCGGCGAGCATGACGCGGCTGTCGTTGACGGCGAGACCGGCGACGATGCGCTCGCCGAAGCCGCCGGCGCCGATGAACGCCGCCATCGTCGCGGTGCCGACGTTGATCACGGCCGCCGTCTTGACGCCCGCCAAAAGCGTCGGCGCGGCGAGCGGCAGCTGGACCAGGCGCAGCGCCTGACCCGGCGTCATGCCGAGCGAGAGCGCCGCCTGCGCCGTGCCGCCCGAGACGCTTAGCAGGCCGGCGTGCGTGTTGCGAACGATCGGCAGCAAGGCGTAGAGAAAGAGCGCGAGCACGGCCGGCACGATGCCGATCGCGCCGACGAGCGCGATCAGGAACGCGAGCAGGGCGAGCGACGGGATCGTCTGCAGCAACGCGACCGCACCGAGCAGGACCGGCTCGCTGCGCGGCCAGCGCCAGGCGGCGATGCCGAGCGGCACGCCGACGACGAGCGCGAGCGCGAGCGAGCCGAAGACGAGCAGCACGTGCTGGCCGGCGAGGCGGCCGAAGTCGGGCGCAAAGACGCGCTCGACGAGCGTCGCCTGCGCCCGCTGCGGCGCATTCGCCGCACCGCCGCTCGCGGCCGGTCGCGACGCGCTCGCGGCGAAGCCGCCGGCGAGGAACTTCTTCGCCGTCTCGGCGAAGCTGCGGCCGTCGATCTCGACCTCGCCGTTCATCGCGATCATCGTCGCCGCGTCGATCGAGCCCGCGAGCCGGGCGAGCGGCGCGGCGTCGACGCCGGCGCGCATGAGGACGACGGCGTCGTACTTCGGGAAGAAGCCGAGGTCGTCGTCGAGGACGGTGAGGCCGAGGCGGCCGAGCTTGGCGTCGGTCGAGTAGACGTCGATGACGTCGACGCGGCCGGCGGCGACGGCGTCGTAGGCGAGGCCATGGTCGAGGCCGATCGGCGCCGCGGCGCGGCCGCCGTAGGCCTTGCTCAATGCCGGCCAGCCGTCGCCGCGCTCGAGGAACTCGTGCGACAGGCCGAGAACGAGGCCGGCGCCGGCCGGCTTGAAGAGGTCGGAGATGCGGCTGATGCCGAGCGACTTCGCCTTCGCCGCCGTCATCGCCAGCGCGTAGGTGTTGTTGAAGCCGAAGGGCACGGCCGCCTTCAGCCCGCGCGGCGCGAGCCAGCGGTTGAGCTCGTCGAGCGACGGGTTGCCCTCGCGCTTCAAGAGCTCGCGAACGATCGTTCCGGTGTATTCCGGATAGAGGTCGACGGCGCCGCTGGCGAGCGCCTGCTCGAGGATGCCGGTGTTGCCGAGCCCCGGCTTGTGCAATGCCGGTCGACCGGCGGCGGCCAAGCTCTGGGCGAGGATCTCGCCGAGCACGTACGACTCGGTGAACCGCTTCGAGCCGACGACCAGCGGCGCGCCTTCGGCCGCACCCGCCGCATGCCCGAAAAAGAGGCAGCCGGCGGCAGCGATCGAGATGCCGGAGCGGCGTAGGAAATCTCCTACGGGACGAAGGGCGCTTCTCGGTCCGGGCCCTGCCGTGCCTTGGCCGACACTCGCAGCCTCAGTGTTGCTGAAGCGTGCCCATCCTTTGCCTTCATTTGCCGCCGCGGCGGGCTCCCCCGAGGGCTCGACCGTCGTGCGGCCGTCGTCGCCGAGCGGCGCAGGTCGTCCCATGACCCAGCTGAAAGCGTTCATCGTCGAGGACAGCCCCGTCATCCGCGAGAACCTGGTCGCCGCCCTCGAGGAGATGGCGCCCATCGACGTCGTCGGCACCGCGGAAGACGAAGCCGGCGCGCTGTCGTGGCTGGCGGCGAGCGAGAACCGGTGCGATCTGGTGGTGGTCGACATTTTCCTGAAGAGCGGCTCGGGCCTCGGCGTGCTCAAGGCCGCGGCCGGCGCGCGCCTGCTGGCCAAGCTCGTCGTTCTCAGCAACTACGCGACGCCCGACATGCGCCGAAAGTGTCTCGAGCTCGGCGCCGACCGCGTCTTCGACAAATCGAACGAGATCGACGCGCTCATCCTCTACTGCTGCCGGCTCGCCGACGGCAGCACCGGCAACACCGAATACAACCCGCTCTCATAAGGCGCCGGGGCCGGCGCGCCTCATTGGATCAAGCCGTTCTTCAGCGCGTAGTAGGTCAGGTCGCTGTTCGACTCGAGCTTCATCTTCTCCATCACCCGGGTACGGTACGTGCTGACGGTTTTCACGCTGAGCGACATGCTGTTGGCCATGTGGCCGATCGTCTCGCCCTTGGCGAGGCGGAGGAACACCTGGAACTCGCGCTCGGAGAGCTGCTCGTGAGCGGGCTTGTCGCCGCCGCCGCCCAGCCCGTCGGCGAGCAGCTCGGCGACGCCGGCGGTGATGTACTTGCGGCCGCGGTAGACGGTGCGGATCGCCTTGACGATCTCCTCGGGGTCGCAGTCCTTGTTGAGGTAGCCGCTCGCCCCCTGGCGCAGCAGTGTCGTCGCGTAGTGCTCTTCGGGGAAACCAGAGAGAATCAGCACCGGCAGGTCCGGGGCGCGCGCCTTGATCGCGGCAAGGGCGTCGACGCCGCTCTGGTCGGGCATGGACAGGTCCATGACGAGGACGTCGACCTGGCCCTTCCTGACGATGTCGACCGCCTCGCGGCCGTTCGCCGCCTCGGCCACGACGGTGAGATCGACCTGCTCGGAGAAGAACTGACGCAGCCCGGCACGAACAATGGCGTGGTCGTCGATGATGGCGATTCTGATCATGGCGGCAGCACCGTTGGAAGGTGCGTGATTTCCTCGATGAGGCAAGTTTAGAGGCATGGCCGGACGATGAGCTTTCTTTCGCGTTTCCGGGGCAACGTGATCGCCTTCCCGCTGGCGGCACTGGCCGCGCTGGCGATGCTCGCGATCAGCGAGGCGTCGTACCAGGACGCGACCTCCTCGCTCGACCGCCTGGGCGAGCGCGGCACCGCCCGCGCCAAGCTCAACGACCTGGTCAAGTCGCTGCTCGACGCCGAGACCGGCCAGCGCGGCTACCTCCTGACCGAGCGGCGCGAGTACCTGCGTCCCTACCAGCAGGCGCAGCAGGAGACGCGAACGCTGCTCGCCTGGCTGGCCAGCTACTACGCGAAGGACGCCAAGACCGAGCCGGTGATGCTCGAGATCGCCAAGGAGACCGAGGCCAAGCTGAGCGAGCTGGCGACGACGATCGAGCTGCACGACCGCGGCGTCCCGAACGGCTGGCGCGAGCTCATGCTCTCCGACATCGGCCGCGAGAAGATGGAGCACGTGCGAACGCTCGGCGAGCAGCTGATCGAGCACGAGACGGCCGAGGTCGCGGTGGGCCGGCGCAGCGTCTACCAGACGCTCTGGCTGAACCGGATCGGCGTCTCGGCGATGGCGGCGCTGAGCCTGCTCGCGCTCTTCATGTACCTGCGCCAGACCGCGACCCTCGACCGCGCCCTCGCCGACGAGGCCGATCGGATGGCGGGCGATCGCGACCGCCTCGAGCGCGAGGTGGCGGCGCGAACGATGCAGCTGAAGGAGCTCGCCCAGCACCTGCAGACGATCCGCGAGGACGAGCGCAGCCGGCTCGCGCGCGAGCTGCACGACGAGCTCGGCGCCCTGCTGACCGCCGCCAAGCTCGACGTCGCCCGCCTCAAGTCGCGCCTCGGCGCGAGCGCGAGCGCCGATGCGGCCGAGCGCCTGGCCCACCTCAACGAGGCGCTGAACGGCGGCATCGCGCTGAAGCGCCGGATCATCGAAGACCTGCGGCCGTCGTCGCTCAGCAACCTCGGCCTGGTCGCCGCGCTCGAGATCCAGCTGCGCGAGTTTTCGGCGCGCAGCGAGATCGCCGTGGTCGACCGGCTCGAGGCCGTCGACGTGAGCCCGGCCGCGCAGCTGACGATTTATCGCCTCGTCCAGG
Source organism: Caldimonas sp. (assembly GCA_035995885.1). Classification (GTDB taxonomy): domain Bacteria; phylum Pseudomonadota; class Gammaproteobacteria; order Burkholderiales; family Burkholderiaceae_C; genus Schlegelella_A. The sequence goes on from DASYKC010000028.1 coordinate 13,945, forward strand.
AGGCCCTCACGAACGTCGTCAAGTACGCCAAGGCGAGCGAAGTCGTCGTCACCCTGAAGGCGGCGCCGGACGGCGGCGCGCTCGTCTCGGTGCGCGACAACGGCATCGGCTTCGACACCGATGCGCCGCGCCTGGCCCGCCACGGCCTGATCGGCATGCGCTACCGCGTCGAGGCCGAAGGCGGCTCGATGCGGCTGGAGTCCAGGCCCGGCGACGGCACGCTGATCGAAGCGATGCTGCCGGCGCCGGCAGCGCAGCCGGCACGCGACGACGACGGCGGCATCGCCGCGTTGCCGGCGGCGGCAGAGGCATGAACATGCCGCGCGCCGCTGTCGGTCGCGTCCTACCGGCTCCGGGTCGGTCCCCCGACAGGGCCGCGCGCGCAGCACCTATCGTTCGAATCCGGCAGCGACCTGACACTGCCGTTGTCGTCTCTTCCGGCCTGCGGGCACGAGAAGCGGAATCCGCCACCCACCAGCAAAGGACACTCGATGGACACGATCGGCAGCACCACCAGCAAGCCCATGGCCCAGCAAAGCCAGGACATGGCCGATAACGCCGCGAACACGGCGCAAGGCGCGATCCGTTCGACCCAGCGCGCCACCGACCAGGCGCTCAATCGCCTCGCCGACAAGGTCGATGACGTGCGCAGCCAGGCGGCGCCCTTGCTCAACAAGGTGACTTCGCAGGCCGAAGCGGCAGCGCGGCGCGGCATGGAAGCCGTGCGCGACACCTCGCAACAGCTGCGCGAGCGTGCGCTCCAGGCGCAGGACCGGACCGTCTCCTACGTCAAGGACGAGCCGATCAAGGCGATGCTCATCGCCGCCGCGACAGGCGCCCTGCTGATGGGAATCATCAGCATGCTCGGCCGCTCGCGCGACTGAGCATCCCGCCGCAACGAAGGAGCCGCGCCACCATGATCCACCCTCTGCTGCGGCTGGCCGCGACCGAGCCTCATCTCCTGGGCGACCACGTCGAGGCCTACGCGGCCCTGGTCGGCGAAGAGGTGAGCAAGGTCTCGACCTCGCTGATCACCCGCGCCGCGCTCTACGGCGCGGCGCTCTGCCTGGTCGCCGTCGGCCTGGTCCTGGTCGGCGTCGCGCTCCTCCTCTGCGCCGCCATCCCGTCGAGCGACTATCCGGCGCCGTGGGCGATGTTCGCGGTGCCGCTGGCGCCGTTCGTCATCGCCGCCGGCTGCGTCATGGGCGCTCGCGCCAAGCCGGTCGAAAAGGCCTTCGACACCTTCAAGCAGCAGCTCCACGCCGACATGGCGATGCTGCGCGAGGTCGGCGCATCATGAGCACCGTCGCTTCGCCCACCATCGGCGCGTCGCGCGCCGAGGACAGCCCGGCAGCGGCCTCGCTCCGGCCGCGTACCGCCAGCGCCGCCCCTGCCGCGCCGAGCGCAACGACAGCGACGGCCAGCGCCGCGACGGCCGACGCGATCAAGGCGGCAGCGCAGGAAATCCGCGGCGCCGGCGCCGAAGCCTCGCGCCAGCCCTCCGCCGTCGACCGCCTCGCCGCCTCGCGCAACCGGTTGCGCGGCGCGATGATGGAAATCGCGCACCCGCCGAAGCGCCCGTCGCTCGCCTCGGGCGGGCTCGGCGAGCTCGGCACCAAGGTGCTCGACCGCATCCGCGAAGTGCCCGGCGCATCGCTTCTTCTCGAGACGCTCGAGAGCTGGTGGCACGAGCATCCGCTGCGCAGCGCCGGCCACGTCGCCGAAGACGCTTCGCGGCGAATCGTCCAGCCGATCGCCGAGCGCAATCCGCTCGGCCTGGTTCTCGCCGCGGCCGGCGCCGGCGCGCTGCTCGCGTTGTCGAAACCGTGGCGCTGGGCGTTGCGGCCGGCGCTCTTCGTCGGCCTGCTGCCGCAGCTGGCGATGCACGCCTTGCGCCGGATGCCGATGGACTCGTGGGTCGAGATGTTCGGCAATCTCGCCGGCTCGCGCAGGACCCGACCGCCAGCAGCCGCGGCCGGCGCCGGCGTGCGGGCACCCGACTTGCCGTAGTCGGCTATCGGTTACCTCCCAACGGCCCCTTGTCGATCCGCTTCTCGCGGAACCCGACCGGTCTCCCTCCGTGGGGTCTTTGAAAACGCGCCTCGGCGCGTTTTTTTTCTTTCGGCCGCGCGGCTCGAATCTTGCTGTATCGGACATATCCTACAGCGTCCCTTGCGCCGTCCGACAGACAGATCGCGCCTGTCTTCCTATATTTACCGAATACTGCGGACATCCCTTTCAATGACCACCCACGCCGTTGCCCAGATCGCCAAGAAGGGTCCCAGCCGCCCTTGGGCGACGGCGTCTTTTCCCGATACGGCCGACACGACGCCGATGGAGCTTTCGGCGCTCGGCGCCCACGTCGATCGCTGCAACGGATCGCGCGGCCGGATGTTCCGCCTCCAATGCGCGGTCGACGCGATGATCGGCTTCGTCGCACCGCGATTCGTGACCACCGCCGTCATCGTCGCCCTCGTCTTCGGGGTGGCCTCGCTGATCGTCTGACCGGATGGCCGCGCCCGACCTGCTGCGGCTGGTGCCCGATGCGCCTGCCGAGGTCGGCGAGATCCTCGACACGGCGCGCGGCCCGCTCGAAAGGCCGAACCGGTCCGAGATCTTCGGTCCGGAGCGGTTCGCACAGCACGGCAGAAGCCTCGCCGAAACGCATGCCGCGGGATTCGCGCGCCGGCGCTCGAGCGCCTTTTTCCCGCGCCTGCGCGAGAACATCCGCATGCTGCGCGAGGCGCAGCGCTACATCGCCCGCCACGCGACGGCGGGCTACGAGGTCAGCCCCGCGGCCGAATGGCTGCTCGACAACTTCCACCTGATCGAGGCGCAGGCGCGCGAGATCAAGGACGGCCTGCCGCGCCGCTACTTCCGCGACCTGCCGGTCCTGAAGGACGAGCCGCTCGTCGGCCTGCCGCGCATCTACGGCGTCGCCTGGGCCTTCGTCGCCCACACCGACAGCGCCTTCGACGACGACCTGCTGATCCATTTCCTGCGCGCCTACGAAGAGATCCGCGAGCTCACCCTCGGCGAGCTGTGGGCGCTGCCGACGACGCTGCGCGTCGTCCTGATCGAGAACCTGCGCCGACTCGCCGAGCGCGCCGGCGCCAACAAGGCGGCGCGCGCGATCGCCAATCTCTGCTGCGACCGGATCGAGACCTACAGCCCGGAGCAGCTCGACGCGATCCTCGAGCTCCTCAACCGGCGCGCCGTCGGCGAATCGTTCCTGGCGCAGATGGCGCAGCAGCTCGAGGATCACCGCACGCCGGCCAACGCGCGCTTCTTCGAATGGCTCGACCGGGTCGCGCCGCACCTCGCCGAAATCCAGACGCGGCTGCCCGCGGCGCAAGCCGCCGACAACCTGAGCGTCAGCAACGCGATCACCTCGCTGCGCTCGATCGGCGATGCCGACTGGCCCGACATCGTCGCCTCGACCAGCGTGCTGACGCGGCTGATGCTGACCTCGCCGGCGTTCGCCGCCGAGCGCGACGACACGCGCGACCAGACGCTGCACGCGATCGAGTTGCTGGCAAGGAAGAGCGGACACAGCGAGCGCGAGGTCGCGACGACGCTGCTCGAGCTCATGCACGGCGCCGAGTCGTCGCCCGAGAGCGGCGACGTCGACGCCCGCACCGTCGCCAACTACTGGCTGCGCGGCGCCGGCCGCGGCGAGCTGCGACGCGCGCTCGGCCTCGCCGACGACCGCTCGCTCGCCTGGCAGCGGCGCGTGCAGCGCGCGGCGTTGCCGGCCTACCTGACGGCGATCGGCGCCGCCACCGCGGCCCTCGTCACCTGGATGCTCTGGCGCCACAGCCCCGTCTTCGGACCCGGCCACGCGACCCCGTGGCTCGCCGCGCTGGCGGCGCTGCTGATGATCTTTCCGGCGTCGGAGGCGGTGGTCGCGATCGTCAACCGACTGATCAGCGAATCGACGCGGCCGGAGCGGCTGCCGCGCCTCGGCCTGACCGGCGGCATCCCGCCCGAGCACCGGACGATGGTCGCGATCCCGGCGATGCTGACGTCACCCGAGAGCGGCCGCGATCTCGCGCACGAGCTCGAGCTGCACTACCTCGCCAACCCGGAGCGCTTCGCCCAGTTCGCCCTGGTCACCGACTGGCCCGACGCCGACGGCAGGAGCGCCCCCGGCGACGCCGAGCTGCTGAGCGGCGCCGTCGCCGCGGTCGAGGCCCTGAACGCGCTCTATCCGGCCGCCGAGGGCGAGCCGGCGCGCTTCGTCGTCCTCCACCGCGAGCGGCGCCTCTCGCCGTCGGAAGAGCGCTGGATCGGCTGGGAGAGAAAGCGCGGCAAGCTCGAGCAGCTGATCGCCCTGCTCGCCGAGGCCGGGCCGAGCCCTTTCCTCGATCTCGGCCGCACGTCGACCGTCGCCGCGCAGACGCGCTACGTCGTCACGCTCGACAGCGACACGCGGCTGCCGCCGGGTCGCCTGCGCGAGCTGGTCGGCGTCGCCGCCCATCCGCACAACCGGCCGCAGCTGTCGGCCGACGGCAAGCGCGTCGAGCGCGGCTACGGGATCCTGCAGCCGCACGTCGCGACGCCCTTGCCCGAGCCGGACAAGGTCACGCTCTATCACTGGCTGTTCGCCGGCCAGCCCGGCATCGATCCGTACAGCGCGGCGAGCTCCGAGGTCTACCAGGACGTCTTCGGCGAAGGCACCTATGCCGGCAAGGGCCTGCTCCACGTCCAGGCGGTGCACGCCGTCCTCGGCGGCCGCCTGCCCGAGAACCGGATCCTCAGCCACGACCTGCTCGAAGGCTCGGTCGCGCGTTGCGCCGCGGTCACCGACATCACGGTGATCGAGGATGCGCCATTCCACGCCGACGTCGCCGCCTCGCGCGTGCACCGCTGGACGCGCGGCGACTGGCAGCTGCTGCCCTTTCTCTGGCATGCCAGGCGCTGGCGTCTGCGCGCGATCAATCGCTGGAAGATGGTCGACAACCTGCGGCGCTCGCTGGTCGCACCGGCGTCGCTCGCGCTGCTCGCGTTCGCCCTCGCCAGCGGCGGCGTCTCGCCGTGGTCGTCGTTCCTGCTCGTCGCCTTCGCCTTCTCGGGTGGCCCGCTCATGGGCGCGCTCGCCGGCCTCGCGCCGAGCCGCGACGACATCGCCCGCCTCCACTTCTATCGCCAGGCGCTCGCCGACCTCGTCCGCGCGCTGGCGAGCGCCGCGTGGCTGCTCGCGCAGCTCCTCCAGCTCGCGCTGATGTCGGCCGATGCGATCGTGCGCGCGCTCTACCGCCAGTTCATCAGCCATCGCGACCTGCTCGAGTGGCGGACGGCGGCAGCCGCCGAGGCCGAAGCGACGACCGACCTCGCGGCCCTCGTCCGCAAGCACTGGGGCGCGCCCGTCGCAGCGGCCGTGCTGTGGCTGGCGCTGATGGTCGCCGGCACCTCGTCTCCGGCGACGACGACGCTGCTGTGTCTGGTCTGGGCGTTCTCGCCGGTGTGGACGTGGTGGGTGAGCCAGCCGCGCCGGGGCGAGCGCGGCGGCGCGCTCTCGGCCGACGATCGCGCCCTGCTGCACGACGTCGGCCGCGACACCTGGCGCCTGTTCGAGCGCATCGTCGGCGCCGACGACCACCACCTGCCGCCCGACAACCTGCAGGTCGTGCCGAGCGACATGGTCGCGCACCGCACCTCGCCGACCAACATCGGCCTCTATCTCCTGACGACGGCGTGCGCGCAGCGCTTCGGCTGGATCGGCACGGTCGAGACCGTCGAGCGGATCGAGGCGACGCTCGCGACCCTGGCGGCGCTGCCGCGCCATCGCGGCCACTTCCTCAACTGGTACGACACCCGCTCGGCCGAGGCGCTGACGCCGATGTACGTCTCGACCGTCGACAGCGGCAACCTCTGCACCCATTTGCTCGCGCTCGGGCAGGCGTGCCTGACGCTGAGCAGCGCCCCGCTGGCAACGAGCTCGCTGCGGCGCGCCCTCGCCGCCTCGACGACGCGGATCCTCCTGCTGCGCGCCGCCAACAGCGAGACGGTTGGCGGCGACGCCGTCGCCGACGTGCTCGGCAGCACCGATCCGCTGGCGCGGATCCGGACCGAGCCGGCGCGCTTCGACGCGCTGCTCGGCGCCGCCGCGGCCGAGCTCGCGGCGAGCGCACCGGCGAGCGTCGACGAGTCGATGCCGAGTCCGGCCGTGCGCCTCGTCTGGGCGATCGAAGACCACCTCTCGACCTTGCGCTCGGCCGTGCGCGACGCGACGAGCGGCGGCGACGAAGCGGCGCTCGCGGCGCGGCTTTGCGCCATCGCCGCGAGCTGCCGCGCGCTCGCCGTCGAGCCCGACTTCAGCTTCCTCTTCCACCGCAAGCGCCGGCTCTTCCACATCGGCTTTCGCGTCGCCGAGCACCAGCTCGACGGCGGCTTCTACGACCTGCTCGCGTCGGAGGCGCGCGCGACCAGCCTCTGGGCGATCGCCAAGGGCGACGTGCCGGCGGCCCACTGGGCCGCGCTCGGCCGGCCCTTCTACGCGGTCGGCGAGCTCGCCGGCCTGCGCTCGTGGTCGGGATCGATGTTCGAGTACCTGATGCCGACGCTGGTCCTCGACGAGCCGTACGGCAGCGTCCTGCACAGCGCCGCGCACGCGGCCGTGCTCGAGCACATCGCCTTCGCGCGCGAGCACCACGTGCCCTGGGGCATCTCCGAATCGGCGTACGCGGCGAGCGACCACACGCTCGCCTACCAGTACGCGCCGCAGGGCGTGCCGCGCCTGGCGCTGCGCCGCACGCCGAACGACGAGCTCGTGGTCGCGCCGTACGCGACGGCGCTCGCCGCCCAGGTCTCGCCGCACCGCGCCGCCACCAACCTGCGCCGCCTCGAGCAGGCACGCGCGAGCGGCCGCTACGGCTTCATCGAGGCGCTCGACTACTCGCCGGCGCGCCAGGCGGGCGCCGAAGGCGTCGCCCGGGTCAGCACGTTCATGGCGCACCACCAGGGAATGAGCATCGTCGCCATCGCCAACGTCCTGCTCGACGGCGTGGCGCGGCACTGGGGCATGGCCGACGCGCGCATCGAGGCGGTCGCGTCGCTCCTGCACGAGCGCGCGCCGCGCGAGGTGCCGCCGCTGCGCGAGCCGCCGACGAGCGTGCTGTCGAGCCTGCAGCTGAAGCGCGCGCCGGGCATGTTCCGCGAGGTCACGCCGGGGATGTCGGCGATCGAGCCGACCCACCTGCTCTCGAACGGCCGCTACGCCGTCGCCGTGCGCGCGAACGGCGCGGGCGTGAGCCGGCGCGGCGCGTTCGCGATCACGCGCTCGCGCGACGACGCGCTGCGCGACGCGCACGGCTGGTTCTTCCACGTCCGCTGGGACCGCCAGCCGCGGCCGGTCTCGCTCACCCAGCACCCGGCGCCCGACCCGGCCGCGCACTACCACTGCAGCCTGCACGCCGACCGGATCGCCTTCGACGCGACCTGGCCCGAGCTGGAAGCGACGACGACGGTCTGGGTCAGCCCGGAAGACGACATCGAGTTCCGCCGCGTCGTCCTCCACAACTGCGGCGAGCGGACCCTCGACCTCGAGCTGCTGTCGTCGTTCGAGGTCACGCTCGCCGATCCGCGCGCCGACGAATCGCACCCGGCCTTCTCGAACCTGTTCCTGAGCGCCGAGTGGCAGGCGCGGCACCAGGCGATCGTGTTCGCGCGGAAGCCTCGCCTGGCAACCGACAAGGCGCTCGTCGCCGCCAACTTCATCGCCGCGGCCGAGCCGTCGAGCGCCGGCGTGCGGATCCAGGTCGACCGGCAGCGCTGGCTCGGCCGCAACCGCGACGCCAGCCATCCGCTGGCCGCCTTCGACGATCCGCCGGCCGGCGTCGAAGGCAGCGACGGCGCGACCCTCGACACCGGCCTGGATCCGGTCGCCGCGTTCGCGGTGCGGATGCAGATCGTCCCCAACGCGAAGGTTCGCCTCACCTTCTGCACCGCCGCCGCCGAGGACCCGGCGACGCTGCGCGCCGTCATCGACAAGTACCGCCAGCTCGGCAACATCGAGCGCGCCTCGCTGATGTCGGCGACGCTGACCGGCATCCGTCTGCGCGAGATGCGGATCAATGCCGAGAACTTCGCCGCGATCCAGACTCTGTCGACGGCGCTCTCGCTGACGCTGACGCGAACCCACCTGCGCCCGTCCGAAGCCGGCGACGTCTGCGACCGGCGCCTGCTCTGGCGCTTCGGCATTTCCGGCGACCGGCCGATCGTCCTCGTCTCGGCCGGCGTCGCCCAGGGCCTCGGCCTGCTGCGCTCGCTCGCCCAGGCGCTGCGCCTCTGGTCGTGGGGCGGCGTCGGCTGCGATCTGGTCGTCGTCAACCACGAGCCGGCGTCGTACCTGATGCCGCTCAGTCGCAGCATCGCCTCGCTCAAGGAAGCGCACGCGGCGGCGATCGCGGCGCAGCCCGGCAGCGCCGAGACGGGATTTCATCTGCTCCAGGCGAGCGACCTGCAGGCCGACGAGAACGCGACCTTGCGTGCGCTCGCGCGCGTGCGCCTCAACGCCGACGGCCGGCCGCTCGCCCATCACGTGCAGGAGCTCGCCGAGCTGCACGAGCGGTCGTTCCAGGAACGCCAGGGCACGTCGGTCGTCGCCCTCGCCGGCGAGATGGGTGCGGGCGCCAGCGAGACGAGCTGGCCGGGCGGCGATTTCGCTCCTGCCGGCGGCGAGTTCCGCTTCGACGTCAGCGCGCTGTCGCGACCGGCGCGGCCGTGGGTGAACATCCTCGCCAACCCGTCCTTCGGCACGCAGATCAGCGAGGCGGGCGGCGGCTACACCTGGGCCGCGAACAGCCGCCTCAACATGCTGACGCCGTGGTCGAACGACGCCGTCGCCGATCCCGCCGGCGAATGGCTCGTCCTGCAGGACATGAGGACGCTCCAGGCCTGGAGCGCGACACCGTCGGCGGCGGGCGACGCCGAGTCGGAATACCGCATCGCCCACGGCCAGGGCTACACCGTCGTCAGCCACCGGCGCGGCACGCTCGACACCAGCGTCACCTGGTGCGTCGACAGCGAGACCGCGGTCAAGCAGGTGCGCGTGCGACTCGTCAACCGCGGCCACCGGACGATGCAGCTGCGCCTGATCGGCGTCGCCGAGTGGATCCTGGGCGCGCAGCGCAGCGATCGCGCCAGCACCCACACCCACTTCGCGCGCGTTCGCGCCGCGCCGGGTCACGATGACCTCGCCGAAGCCGGCGACGAGCCGGTCGAAGGGCGCGCGACGGTGCTTTTCTGCACGCAGCGCGATCGCTCGGCCGGCTTCGGCGGCGGCACCGCATTCTTCGCCCTCGCCGGCGACAGCGACGACAGCGCCGACTGGACCTGCGACCGGCGCGAGCTGTTCGACGCGCGCGGCCGCGCCATCGTCGCCGATCACTACGGCCAGGCGAGCGGCTGCGGTTTCGATCCGTGCGCGGCGCTCGCGACCCGCCTCACGGTGCGCGCCGGCGACTCGATCGACCGCGTCTTCCTGCTCGGCTACGGCGCGAGCGAGCAGGCCGCGCTCGCGCTCGCCGAACAGGCGGCGCTGGTGCCGCCATTGCAACGGCTGCAGCGCGCGCGCGCGCGCTGGGACGAGCTGCTCGGGACGGCCGTCGTGCGCACGCCCGATCCGCTCTTCGATGCGCTCGTCAATCGCTGGCTCCTGTACCAGACGATCGGCTGTCGTCTCTGGGCGCGCGCCGGCTTCTATCAGGCCGGCGGCGCCTACGGCTTTCGCGACCAGCTCCAGGACGCGATGGCGCTGACGTGGGCGGCGCCGGCGCTGCTGCGCCAGCAGATCGTCCTTGCCGCGTCGCGCCAGTTCGCCGCCGGCGATGTCCAGCACTGGTGGCATGCGCCCACCGGCGCCGGCGTGCGGACGCATTTTTCCGACGACCTGCTCTGGCTTCCCTACGCCTGCGCCCACTACGTCGCGACCACCGGTGACGCCGGCGTGCTCGACGAGCACGTGCCCTTCATCGAAGGCGCCGAGATCCCCGAAGGCGCCGAGGACGCGTACTACACGCCGGCGATCAGCGAAGAGAGCGCGAGCGTCTTCGAGCACGGCGCGCGCGCGATCGATCGAAGCCTGCGCGTCGGTGCGCACGGCCTGCCGCTGATGGGCAGCGGCGACTGGAACGACGGCATGAATCGCGTCGGCCACCTCGGCCGCGGCGAATCGGTCTGGCTCGCCTGGTTCCTGTGCGACGTCGTCGCCCGCTACGCGCCGATCGCCGCGCAGCGCGGCGAGCACGAGCGGGCGGCGCGCTGGCAGGACGCGGCGCGCGGCTGGTGCGAAGCGCTGCAGACCGCGGGCTGGGACGGCGAGTGGTACCGGCGCGCCTACTTCGACGACGGCACGCCGCTCGGCTCGAGCAGCAACGCCGAGTGCCGGATCGACCTCATCGCGCAGGCGTGGTCGGTCCTCTCCGGTGCCGGGCCCGAGCCGCTCGCGCGTCGGGCGATGGCGTCGCTCGACCGCCTCCTCGTCGATCGCGACGCCGGCCTCGTCCGCCTGCTCGACCCGCCGCTCGCGCGCGCCGAGCCGGGCGCGGGCTACATCCAGGCCTACCCGCCCGGCGTGCGCGAGAACGGCGGCCAGTATTCGCATGCCGGCGTCTGGGCGGTGATGGCGCAGGCCGCGCTCGGCGACGCCGACGCGGCCTTTCGCTACTTCACCTACCTCAGCCCCGCGCATCGCTCGCGCCGCCCCGACCGCGCCGAGGCCTACCGCATCGAGCCCTACGTCATGGCCGGCGACGTCTACGGCGCGCCGCCCTACGTCGGCCGCGGCGGCTGGAGCTGGTACACCGGCTCGGCGGCGTGGATGCACCGCGCGGCGATCGAATCGATGTTCGGCGTGACGCAGCGCGGCGACGAGCTCGTCCTTCGTCCGTGCCTGCCGAGCGCGTGGACGCAGGCCGAGCTTCGCCTCGTTCGCGGCGGCAAGGCGGTGCGAATCGTCTTCATTCGCGCGAGCGCCACAAGTCCGCAGGTTTTGGCAACGGCCGCGTCGGCACGCCTGCTCGCCATCGGCGAGACGGTGCGCTGGTCGGCGCTCGACGGCGCGGTGCCGCTGCTCGTCGTCCTGCCGGTACCGGCCGACGACGACTCGCGCGGCCCTGCGGTCGTCGAGCTCGCGAAGGCGGACTGACGCCGCCCGGTGCCCATGTCCTACAGGCGTTCACGAGGCGTTCCGATGCCTGCCGCGAGAGCCGGCCGATAGAGTTCTCCTCATCATCAGGGCATACGGCATTCCTGCCCCGCCCGAAAGGAGAATTCCATGCTCAAGTGGGCCATCATCTTCGCGGTCATCGCGCTCGTCGCCGGCATGCTCGGCTTCACCGGTGTGGCTGCCGGCGCTGCCGGCATCGCCAAGATTCTTTTCGTCGTATTCTTGGTGCTCTTCGTCGCCGTGTTGTTGTTTGCACTCCTGGGGGCGAAGGCGATTTCCAGCAAATGATCGGAACGCCATGAGCACCAACAGCATGCAGAGAAGCAGCGGCCCTGCCGCCAGCGGCGAACGGCTCGAGCTCGACATGACCGCCCTCGAGGCCGCCAAGCGCAGCCTCGAGCAAGGCGCGGTGACGCCGAGCTACGGGCCGTGGCGCGAGGACATCATCAAGCTGCTCAACGACGCGCTCGCGACCGAGATCGTCTGCACGCTGCGCTACAAGCGCCATCACTTCACCGCCAAGGGCATCGCCTCGCCGAAGATCGCCGAGGAATTCCTGGTTCACGCGAACGAGGAGACGGCGCACGGCGACATGATCGCCGAGCGCATCGTCCAGCTCGGTGGCGAGCCCGACTTCGCGCCGACGACGCTGACCTCGCGCAGCCACGCCGACTACGACCAGGCGCTCGACCTGCAGGCGATGATCCGCGCCAACCTGGTCGCCGAGCGCGTCGCGATCGAGGCCTATCAGCAGATGATCAGGCTGATCGGCGACAAGGACTCGACGACGCGTCGCATCCTCGAATCGATCCTCAGCCAGGAGCAGGAGCATGCCGAGGAGCTGAGCGACTGGCTCACGCCATGAGCCGGCGCGACGGCCTCGCTGCCGTCGCTGCCGCCGCGGTGCTCGCGCTCGGCGCCGGCTGCGCCATGATGCGTGGCCAGGAATCGATCGGCGCCTACGTCGACGATTCCGCCATCACCTCGTCGGTGAAGTCGCGCATGGTCGAGGACAAGACCGTCGACGCCGAAGCGATCCGGGTCGAGACCTCGAACGGCAACGTCGTGCTCTCGGGCCTCGCCAGGACGCCGCTCGAGAAGAACACCGCCGAAAGCATCGCCATGAAGGTCCGGGGCGTGAAGACGGTGCAGAACAACGTCGCGGTCCGGCCCTGAAGCGGTCGCGGGAGGCACGCACGCGCCTCGACGCAGACGAGCCCCGGCGAAGCTTCGATGCAGGTCAGCGCGGCGGATCGAATGCCGGACAGGCCGTCGCTTCGCCACGTCGTGCGCGCGCCAGCGCCGGCCCGATCGCGGCGCCGAGCCGCGCCACTGCACGCCGGTGCGCGGCCGCCAGCGCCGGGAACGATCCCGGCGCCGATTCGCGAATCAGCCACTCGCAGCGTGACGACGCGCTGCGCGGATCGCCGCCGCTGATCGTCCACGATCCTTCGATGCGCGCCTCGCGGCCCGGCAGGGAATCGAAGCGGCGAACGTCGACCGCGAGCCGCGACGGCGACGTCGTCGGCGACGAAGCTGATGCAGCTGCCGGCTGGGTGCGCGCGTCGACGATGCCCTGGCCGACGACGAGCTCCTCGAGCAACGCCTGGCGGAACTCGTCGCGCAGCGGGCTCGCCCAGCGCTCCTGCTCGAGCAGCGCGAGCGAATCGTCGGCCAGCACGACCAGCCACTGCGGCTGATCGACCTGCGCCGGCAGGCGGATCGGCTCGACGACGACGGCGATGCCGCTCGCCGGCTGGGTGCCGGCACGCGGCGTGATCTCGCTCGGCATCAGGGTGTGGAAGTGGGTCGGCGGCGCCGTCGCGCACGCGGCGAGCGCGAGCACCGCGAGCACGAGGCCGGCACGGCGAAGCGATCCGGCGCGGCGATGAGCGGGAAGCAGGCGGTGGCGCATGGCGTCTCAGCGGTTCGGCACCGGCGCGTCGGCGGGCTTGCCGCGCAGCAGCGCTTCCGGATGCTGTTGCAGATAGTCGGAGAGGACGCGCAGCGCGCGCGACGTGCGCTGCAGCTCGACCAGCGTGTCCTCGAGGTTGCGCTGCACCGGCGAGTTCGGATCGGTGACGTTGCGGTCGAGGTTCTCGAGCGACTTCTGCGCGCTGTTCAGCGTCCGCTGCACCTCGGCGAGCGCCTTCTGCGCGTCGGGCGTGAGCTGGCTGATCGCCGCGCTGGCGCGCTGCAGCGTCGTGCGCAGGTCGCGGCCGATCTCGTCGAACGGAATCTTGCTCACCTTCTGGACGATCTCGGCGATCTGCGGCTGCAGCTCGCTCAGCGTTCCCGGCGCCGTCGGCATGTGCACCGCGCCGTCGCTGCCGATCGACGCCGTGCGCGGCGGGCCGGGGATGAAATCGAGGGCGACGTAGAGCTGGCCGGTGAGCAGGTTGCCGGTGCGCAGCTGCGCACGCAAGCCGCTGGCGATCAGCTTCTGCAGGACCACGGCATCGTCGCCGACGCCGGCATCGCGCAGCAGCGCCGCGCGCACCGGGCCGAGGCGCAGCGGATAGATCTCGGCCGTGACCTCGACCGGGAAGCGCTTCCTCTGCGCGTCGTACTGGAGCGCGATGTGGCGGACGCGGCCGATGTCGACGCCGAGCAGGTCGATCGTCGCGCCCGGCGCGAGGCCGCGCACCGACTGGTCGAAGATCATCCGGATCGGCACGGCGACGCCGTCGGCCGGCGCCAGCGCCGCGCGGCGGTCGGGGAACAGCGTGAAGACGGTGTTCTCGGGCGCCGGCGGCGAGCGGCCGCTGTCGGCCGGCGACTCGAAGGCGAGGCCGCCGGCGAGCACCGACGCGAGCGTCTGCGTGTTGACGCTGAGGCCGCTCGCGCTCAGCGTCAGGTCGATGCCGCTCGCGTTCCAGAAGCGGCTGTTCAGCGTCACCAGCTTCTGGTACGGCGACTCGACGAAGATCTTCATCGACAGCTCGTCGCGATCGGCGTCGAGCGTGTAGGCGACGACGCGGCCGACCGGCGTGCGGCGGTGGTACACGGGCGAGCCGACGTCGAGCGAGCCGAGATCTTCCGAGCGCAGCACGAAGATCGCGCCGGGCTCGCCGCGCAGGACGAGCGGCGGCGCCTCGAGGCCGACGAACTCGCTGCGCGACCGGGTCGAGACGCCGGCGTCGGCGGCGATGTAGGCGCCCGAGAGCAGCGTGCTGAGGCCGCTCACGCCGGCCGCGCCGATGCGCGGCTTGACGACCCAGAAGGTCGTGTCCTCGACCGCGAAGCTCGTCGCCGAGCGGTCGAGCTGGACGACGACGACGACGCGCTTGCGGTCGTCGCGCAGCGCCACCGAGACGACCTTGCCGATCACCACTTCCTTGTAGCGGACCTCGGTCTTGCCGGCCTCGACGCCGTCGGCCGACGTGAACTCGATCTCGACGCGCGGACCGGCGAGGAAGACGGTTCGCACCAGCATCGAGGCGGCGATGACGATCGCCACCGCCGGCACCAGCCAGACGAGCGAGACGTTCCAGCGTCGCGCCTTGACGACGCGCGGCCGCGGCAGGTCGTCGAGCGCGGGCCCGCCCGGCTCGCCCGGCGGCTTCAGCGGCGCGTCAGGCGAGTCTTCCATCGTGGCCGGCATGCGCCGTCGGCTGATCGCGCCAGATCATGCGCGGGTCGAACGACCAGGTGGCGAGCAAGGTGAGGACGACGACCGCCGCGAACGACAGCAGCCCCAGGCCGACGCTGACGCTGGCGAGCGGGCCGAAGCGAACCGTCGCGGCGAGCAGGACGACGACGTAGACGTCGAGCATCGACCAGTGGCCGACGGCCTCGATGAGCCGGTACAGCTTGGCGCGCTCGAGCCGGCGCCACGCGGGCTTGCGGCGCACCGTCCAGGCGAGCAGGGCGAGGACGCCGATCTTGAGCACCGGCACGGCGATGCTGGCGATGAAGACGATCACCGCCAGGCCCCACGAGCCGTCGAGCCAGAGCTCGTGGATGCCGCCGAGCAGCGTGTGCTCGTCGCGCTGCAGGGCCGAGGTCGTGACCATCACGGGCAAGGTATTGGCCGGGACGTAGAGCACCGCCGCGCCGACCACGCAGGCCCACGTCCGCTGCAGCGCGAACGGCTTGGTCAGGTACAGCGGGTGGCCGCAGCGCGCGCACTTCTGGGCCAGCGTCGGGTCGTCGCCGACGACGTCGACCGAGACCAGGCCGCAGCTCTCGCAGCCGATGAGCGCGGCGCCGCTCATCGCACCTGCCACCACAGGTGCTTGAGCCCGGCCGACTGGATCGCGGCGAAGAGCACGGTGACGGCGCCGAGCGCGAACAGCCCCGGACCGGGCGCGGCGTCGGCCAGCCCCGACAGCCGGACGAGCGAGAGCAGGACGCCGACGGTGAAGACTTCGATCATGTTCCAGCGATCGGCCTGGTGGAGGAGGCGCACGCACCAGGCGAAGCCGGGCGGCTTGCTGCCGGCGGCGAGCGGCAGCAGGACGTAGAGGCGCAGGGCGACGAACGCGGCAGGCGCGAGGAGCGCGGTGACCGCGGCAAGGACGGCGACGAACTGCTGGTCCTCCTGCCAGGCGGTCGAGATGGCCTGCACGAGGGTCGCGGACTCCGACCCGCCGCGCAGGCTGAGCGACATCAGCGGCGTGTTGATCGCAATCAGGTAGGCGGCGCCAGCGGCGACCGTGAGGGCGAGGACGCTGCCGATCGACAGCCGGTGCGCGCGGCCGAGGACGGCTTCGCAGCGCGAGCAGCGCGCCAGCGCGGCGTCGCCGAGCGGCTGCCAGCGATGCGCCAGCCCGCACTGCTCACAGACGACGAGGGAGCCTTCGACCTGACCCATTCAGCTCATGCACCCAGGGAGCGGCTGCGCGCCGACGCGCTTCCGGGGCCGAGGCCCGCGGCGATTATCACGGTGCCGCCGCCCCGGCGACGGCGACGCCGGTCCGGGTCAGTTGTCGACGCCGGCGAGCATCGCGCTGCCTCGCGCCGAAGGCCGCGCGTTCGTCGTCGCCGACGCATGCGGAACGACTTCGACGGCGCCACGCTGGCGTGCCGCCCGCTCGACCGCGCCGCTGACGACCGAATAGAAGGTGGCGAGCATGACCAAGGCGACGAAGGCGCAGGTGCCGATCAGGCCCTTGCGCAGGAACAGCACGTTTTGCTCGCTCATCGAAACGCCTCCGCGCTGCGCCCTGCGCCGCTGCTGCCGACGCGGGGCCGGCGGCTCATGGCTTGCGCTTGGCGGCCACGCGCACCGGGCCGGCGTGTTGCTGCCGCAGGCGCGGCGGTTCGCGACGGCTGACCGCGCGTGTCGCCGGCCGCGGCGCCTGTGGCAGATAGGGTTCGACGTCGCTCGGCGAGGTGCTGAAGAACCAGTGAATGAAGCGGTCGAACCGTTCTCCGAATGTCACCGGGTTCGCCGCTTTCATGGCTGCACCTTAGCGGCAAGGCCCTCTGCGGACAGCCGGGCGACCGCGCCCTGCGGCGTCGGACGCAGCCTACAGCCGCTGAGGACCGGAGCCGACGACCGGACCCTTTCCTACAGCGACGCCCTGCCCGGTCGGACGCTGGACGGGCATGCATCGTGCGACGATGAACGCAGAATTCAAGGGAGCGTTTCATGCTGATCAGGGTCGGGTACGACATCGAGCTCGCCGTCGCCACGCCGATGGCCGTGATCTACCTCCTGCGCGTCCATCCGTCGCGGCACCATGACCTTGTCGCCCCCGAGTCGGTCCAGGTGAGCGGCGGCCTCGTCCCCGAGGAATACGTCGACAGCTTCGGCAACCAGTGCGGGCGGGTCAACGTCCCGGTCGGCATGTCGACGGTGCGGATCACCAACGACGCGCTCGTTCGCGATTCCGGCGAGCTCGACGAGGTCAACCTCGAGGCGCGCCAGCACGATCCGACCGAGCTGCCGGTCGCGACCCTGCAGTTCCTGCTGCCGAGCCGCTACTGCGAGGTCGACAGCGAGCTGCTCGCCTTCGCCTGGAACCAGTTCGGCGGCACGCCGCCCGGCTGGCCGCGCGTCCGCGCCATCTGCGACTTCGTCCACCAGCATCTGAAGTTCAACTACAAGACCGCCCGGCCGACGCGCACCGCGCTCGACGCCTTCCGCGAGAAGGAAGCCGTCTGCCGCGACTTCACCCACCTGGCGATCACGCTGTGCCGCTGCATGAACATCCCGGCGCGCTACACGACCGGCTACCTCGGCGACATCGGCGTGCCGGCGTCGGGGCCGATGGACTTCAGCGCCTGGTTCGAGGTCTTCCTCGGCGACCGCTGGTACACCTCGGATGCGCGCCACAACGCGCGCCGCATCGGCCGCATCGTCATGGCGCGCGGTCGCGACGCCGGCGACGTGCCGCTGACGATGTGCTTCGGCCCGAGCACCCTGCTGCGCTTCGACGTCGTCACCGACGAAGTCGTCGAGCCGAGCACGACGGCCGCCTTGGCCTGACGCGCGGCGCCCATTTCACGCCAAGGAGATACCGCATGGCCACGACACCGAACAAGGACGAAGTCCAGGGCGAAGGCGACTACGAAGCCGGCCGCCGCTATGACAAGGCAAGCCGCGAGTTCGCCCAATCGGGCCGCGTCGAGCCGGCGGCGCGCGACGCCGCGCCGCACGACGCGGGCGAGGCCGAGGACATGGAACGCGCCGAGGACGTCGGCAAGTCCCACGCCAAGGGCGAAGACCCGCTTCTCGACAAGAAGCGCAAGCCCGGCGCCTGAGCGCCCGGCGCCGCCTCGGCGGTCAGCGCGCGGCGGTCCGCGCCGTCGACGCGGGCGATGCCGCCGGCGCCGGCGGCGGCACGCGGGTCGTCGCCGGGTTGCGAACCGCGCCCGGAATGACGCCGCTGGTGCGGGCGAGCGCAGCGCATTCGGCATCGGCCTCGGCGGCGTTCTTCTTCGATCCCGGATCGACGAACGGGATGATCGCCGCAAGCGGGTTGAGCAATGCGAGCAGCGCCGAAGCACCCGCCTTGCCGGCGAGCTTGCCGACCTCCAGCGAGACCGCCGGCTTGGCGAACGTGCCCTTGACGTGGACCGGCGTGCGCAGCGTCAGCGGGCTGAAGTTCTTGGGCGAGACGACGGCGCGCAGGTCGAGGCTCTCGTCGTGCAGCGACACGGCACCGTCGATCCAGATCGTCGTCACGTCGGTGTTGAGGACGAAGACCTTCGGCCGCGCCACGCCCTTGACGACGTCGAGGTCGGCGACGTTGCAGTTGATGCGCAACGCCTCGTCGCCCTTGATCATGACGCCGAGCGCCTGGGCGATGTCGATCCCCGCCGCCTCGATCGCCAGATGCGAGAGCCGCGCGTCGCGCAGGTGCATGCGCAGGTCGCCGTCGAGGCTGCCCAGGATCTCGGCGGACGATCGGCCCCTGCCTTTCACCTTCACGAGCGCGTCGAGCTTGCCCGAGAGATAGGGCGGCGCGTCGCCGGCGCGCTTCACGCGCAGCCACTGGGCGAGGTTGACGCCGAGCAGGCGCATGTCGGCGGTCCAGAGGGCCTCCTTGCCGCGGCCGTCGAGCTGGAGGTAGCCGGCGAGCTTGCCCTGCGCCGTCACGCCCTCGAAGTCGGCGATCGTCAGCACGCCGTCGGCGAGCAGCAGGTGCGCGCGCGCCGGATGGAGCGGCTCGATGATGGTGGTGCCGGGATCGAAGGTGCCGATGTCGATGACGATGTTGGCGTCCATGGCGCGCAGCGACGGCAGGTCGAACTTCTTGTCGGGGATGACGCGGCCGCTCGCGCCGGCGGCGTTCTTGGCCGCGCCGCTGCTCGGCGCCGACGCCGCGCTGCCGGGCGCCGGCGCGCCGACCGCCGGCCCGAGGTCGGCGAGGACGAGGCGCGATCCGCCGAGCCGGCCGGCGAGGAGCGGCACCTTCGGCCGCTTGTCGTACGTGAAGGCGCCGTCGAGCCGGCTCGAGCCGATGCTCGCCGACTCGAATACCGCCTTCCAGACGGTCGCGTCCTTGGCGAGCGTGCCGTGCGTCTTGAACGCCGGCGTCGTCGGCAGCGTGATGCCGAGGGCATCGCCGACCGCCGCGAGCGAGGGCCCGGCGAGATTGAAGCGGCCCTTCAGGCCGGTGAAGTGAAGCGGGTCGACGGTGCTGCCGTCGAAGCTCACCTCGGCGCGGCCGATGATCGCGCGCAGCGACAGCGGCTGCGCCTTCGTGTCGCCGTCCTCGAAGAAGCCGAGCACGCCGGCGGTTCGCAGGTCGATGCGGACCGGCAGCTGGCGGTACTGGCCGACCGCCTTCAGCCTGAGGCCGCTCTCGCCTTGGGCGAGGCGAACGCTCTCGGCACTCGCCTGCGACGCGCCGCCTGCGGCGCCGCCGGCGCGAATGACGATGCCGCTGCTCGCGGCCCCGCTCGCGGCCGGCCCGCTTTCCGGCGCGCTCGCCGACGCCGACGCCGGCGCGCCGGACAAGGTCGCGGGCACGGCGCTGCCGTCGCTGAGCGCGAAGCGCGCGTCGATGCCGGCCGGCAGGAGGCCGTCGACGTAGAGCACGTGGCCGTCGCCGACGACGAGCCGGCCGAAGGTCGGCAGCGAAGCCGACGCGTCGGCGCCGGCCGCGGCCTTCTTGCCGAACTGCCACGACGCCGTGCCGTCGGTACGCCGCTCGAGACGGGCGTCGAGCGACGCGGCCTCGAGCGACTTGACGTGCAGCGTCTCGCCGTGCCAGGCGCGCCAGAGATCGCCGTAGCCGAGCTGCAGGCGGGCGTCGCGCGCGAGCAGCATGTACGGCGTCGGGCTCCAGGCGGGCGCGCCGATCTCCAACGACGCGGCGCGAACGCGGACGCTGCCGAGGAGGCCGATCCGCACCCCCGACGCCTTCGCCGGATCGTCGCCGAACTCGACGCGACGATCGAGGACCTTGGCGAGCCGGCTTTGCACCGGGCCGGCGAGGAACGGCCAGCCGATCGCTTCGCAGAGGCCGACGACGACGATCAGCGCCGCGACCGCCGTGAGCAGCACGAGCGGCCAGCGGACGCCGGCGCGCCAGGCTGCAAGCGGGGTTCTCATGCGCGCGATTCTCGACGCCGCCGGCACGGCGCCGTATCGGTGCCTGCCGAAGCGGCCTGTGGGCTCGCTCCTACAGTCGGCGCGTCAAGGCCTCGGGGTTGAGCAGCGTCGGCGCCGGCTTGCCTGCCTCCGGATCGAGCAGGCAGATCAGGTTGTCGGCGGCGAGCGACGCCATCGCGCGCCGCGTCGGCAGGCTGGCGCTGGCGATGTGCGGCGTCAGGACGACGTTGCGGCAGGCGAGCAGGTCGGGATGCACCGCCGGCTCGCCTTCGAAGACGTCGAGGCCGGCGGCGGCAATCCGGCCGGCCTGCAGCGCCGCGGCGAGGGCGACGTCGTCGACGACGCCGCCGCGGGCGATGTTGACGAGCGTCGCCGTCGGCTTCATCAGCGCCAGCTCGACGGCGCCGACGAGGTGATGCGACTCGGCGCTGTAGGGAACGACGATCACCAGGTGGTCGGCCTCGCGCAGCAGCGTCTCGAGCGGGACGTAGCGCGCGCCGATCGCGTCGGCGACGGCGGCCGGCAGCGGCGTCCGGTTGTGATAGATCACGGGCATCGCGAAGCCGTGCGCGCCGCGCCGCGCGATCGCCTGGCCGATCCGGCCCATGCCGAGGATGGCGAGCGTCGCGCCGTGAACGTCGCTGCCGGCGAACAGGTCGACGCTCCATTTCGTCCACTCGCCGCGACGCAGGAACGCTTCGCTCTCGCTGATGCGGCGCGCAGCCGCCATCACCAGGGCGAAGCCGAAGTCGGCGGTCGTCTCGGTCAGCACGCCGGGCGCGTTCGTGACGGCGACGCCGCGCGCCGTGCACGCCGCGACGTCGATGTTGTTGTAGCCGACGGCGAGGCTGCAGACGGCGCGCAGCCGCGGGCAGGCGTCGAGGAGCGCCGCGTCGATGGCCTGCGTGCCGGTGACGAAGACGCCGTCCTTGCCCTGCAGGCGGCGGATGAGCTCGTCGCGGCTCCAGACGTCGTCGGCGTCGTTGGCCTCGACCTCGAAGCGGTCGCGCAGGCGCGCCACCACGTCGGCGAAGATGCGGCGGCAGACGAGGATCGATGGGGTCATGTCAGGGACTCGGCGAAGAGGAAAGGACGGCCGTCAGTCGAGGAAGCGGGTGAAGCCCGCCACCGGCTCGCGCTCGGTGACGAGCGTGTTCTCGATCGCGTCCGGGTCGCGGACGCCGAGCGACATGCCGCAAACGAGCTGCTCGCCTTCGGGCGCGCCGATCGCGTCGACGATGATGCGGTGGAACTGCGTGAAGGCCGCCTGCGGGCAGGTGTCGAGGCCGTGCGCGCGTGCCGCGACCATCACGCTCTGCAGGAACATGCCGAAGTCGAGCCAGCTGCCCTGCCGCATGATCCGGTCGATCGTGAACATCAGGCCGACCGGCGCGCCGAAGAACTCGTAGTTGCGCCGGTGCTGCGCGTGCATGCGCTCCTTGTCGGTCCTGGCGATGCCGAGCAGGCCGTACAGGTCCCAGCCGACCTTGCGGCGCCGGTCGATGAAGGGCGAGCGCCACTCGGTCGGGTAGTAGGCGTACTCCTCCGTATGCCGGGCGCGCTCGATCGGATCGTCGTAGGCGGCGACGACCTTTTGCGAGAGCGACTTCCGCGCCGCACCGGTGAGGACGTAGACGTGCCACGGCTGCGTGTTCGTCCCCGACGGCGCGCGCGACGCGACCGCGAGGATCGCCTCGATCGTCGCCCGCGGCACCGGCGTCGGCAGGAAGGCGCGGATCGAGTGGCGCGAAGTGATCGCCGCCTCGACGGCGCGGGTGGCGGCGGCGTCGGTCATTGCAGTTCTTTCGCGAAGGCGAGCAGGCGATCGGGCAGCGGCACCGGTCGGCGCGTCTGCCGGTCGACGTAGACGTGGACGAAGCGGCCGTGCGCCGCCGTCTCGGCCGCGCCGACGGCGAAGATGCCGATCTCGTAGGCGATGCTGCTGCGGCCGATGCGGGCGACGGCCAGGCCCGCTTCGACCGCCTGCGGAAACGCGAGCGACGAGAAGAAGTGGCAGCCGGTCTCGACGACCAGGCCGATCACCGCGCCGTGCGCGACGTCGAGAATGCCGGCGCCGACGAGCTCGGCGTTGACGGCGCTGTCGAAGAGGCTCAGGTAGACGACGTTGTTGAGATGC
The DNA here is from genome assembly GCA_035995885.1 of Caldimonas sp. Classification (GTDB taxonomy): domain Bacteria; phylum Pseudomonadota; class Gammaproteobacteria; order Burkholderiales; family Burkholderiaceae_C; genus Schlegelella_A. Next base: position 36,262 of record DASYKC010000028.1, read on the forward strand.
CCGTAGGCGTCGTTGTCGCTCCAGCGCGTCGTCAGCGGAACGAAGCGCCGGTAGCGCGAGCGCTGCATCGGCGCCGCGCGGGCGCTCTCGCCTGCGGCAGGATTCGAATCGGTGGCGGCGGTCATGGGTCGCGATTGTCGGTGGCCGGCGCCGCCGGCGCAGCGGACGCTTCGACGACGCGCGGCGCGCGCCCCTGCCAGGCGCGCCAGGCGTCGATCGCCGCCGCGATCGTCGCCGCCTGGATCGCGACAGTGACGTCGAGGTCGTGACCGTAGCCGCCGGCCATCGCCAGCGCGACCGGGATGCGCAGCACGCCCAGCCGGGCGAGGACGCGGCGGTCGCGCGCGAGCAGGCCGGCGGCGCTCAGCTTGAGGCGGCCGAGCCGGTCGCCTTCGTGCGGGTCGGCGCCAGCGAGGTAGAAGGCCAGGCCGAACGGTCGCTCCCCATGCTCGCGGCCGAGCACCGCCAGCGCGCGCTCGAGCGCGGCGAGGTAGTCGGCGTCGCCGCAGCCGTCGGCGAGCGCGATGTCGAGGTCGCTCGCTGCCTTGCGGAACGGGAAGTTCTTCGCGCCGTGCAGCGAGATCGTGAACACGCTCGCGTCGCCGGCGAAGATCGCCGCCGTGCCGTCGCCCTGATGGACGTCGAGGTCGATGACGGCGATCCTGAGCGGCGCCTCGGCCTGCAGGATCCGCGCGGCGACGGCGACGTCGTTGAAGACGCAGTAGCCGCTGCCGCGCGCCGCCGCCGCGTGGTGCGTGCCGCCGGCGAGGTTGGCGGCGACGCCCTCGGCGAGCGCGGCGCGTGCCGCGGCGACGGTCGCGCCGACCGAGCGACGCGAGCGGTCGACCATCTCCTGGCTCCACGGAAAGCCGATCGCCCGCTGCTCGGCCGCGGCAAGCGTTCCCGACGTCACGGCGGCGACATACGCGGGGTCGTGGACGAGGGCGAGATCGGCGTCGCTCGCCGGCGCCGCTTCGTGCGCCTCGAGGTCGCCGAGCGTCGCGACGCGCTCGCGCAGGAGGCGGTACTTGGTGCGCGGAAAGCGATGGCCGGGCGGCAGCGGCAAGAGGCGACGGTCGGAGTGGAACGCCTGCATCGCCGCATTGTGCTGACGCCTCCGGGCCGCCTCGTGCCGCGCCCGGCAGGCGCCGTCCTAGAGGCGCCCCACTAACCATGCTGCGACGCACCAAAAACCACTTGCAATCCTCTCTCGGCTCTCTATACTTCTCTCATGTTGCAGTGCAGCATACAGCGCCCGCAAGAGCCCTCCCCCATCCACCGTTCCAGGAGACCCATCCATGATTACCGTTGAACAGATCGTCAGCACCCAGAAGTCCAACATCGAAACCCTGTTCGGCCTGTCCGGCAAGGCGTTCGAAGGCGTCGAGAAGCTGATCGAGCTGAACATCCAGGCCGCCAAGACCGCGATGACCGAAGCCGCGCAGACGACCAAGGCCGCGCTGTCCGCCAAGGACCCGCAAGAGCTGATCGCCCTGCAGACGAGCCTGCTCCAGCCCGCCGCCGAAAAGGCCGCCGCCTACGGCCGCTACGTGTACGAGATCGCCGCCTCGACGGGTGCCGAAGTCTCGCGCGTCGCCGAAGCGCAAGCCGCCGAAGCGCAAGCCAAGTTCATGTCGATCGTCGACACGGCCGTCAAGAACGCGCCGGCCGGCACCGAGAACGGCGTCGCCCTCATCAAGTCGGCGGTTGCCGCGGCGAACAACGCCATCGAGACGGCGCAGAAGGCTGCCAAGCAAGCCGCTGAAGTCGCCGAAGCGAACTTCAACGCGATGTCGTCGACCGCCGTCCGCGCGACCAAGTCGAAGAAGGCCTGAACCCTCTCGCAAGATGCGGCGCCGCGTCAGCGGCGCTGCCCGAAAGCCCGGAGCGATCCGGGCTTTTTTTTGGCTTGCGCCGACCTCGAATGTCCTCGTTGTAGCAGCCGTCACACCATGAGATAGTTGCTGCATGACCGACTGGCTGGTCCTGACCGCGTCGCTGCCGACCTCGCCGAGCGGCCTGCGCGTGCGCATCTGGCGCGGCCTCAAGGCGACCGGATGCGCGGCGCTGCGGGACGGCGTCTACATCCTGCCGGCGAGCGCAGCGTCTGCGAACGCCTTCCGCGCGCTCGTCGACGCGATCGAGGACGGCGGCGCCGACGCTCACCTGCTCTCGCTGCAGGCACGCGACGCCGCGCAGGAGCGGACCTTTCGCCGGCGGTTCGACCGGACCGCGCAGTACGCCGACTTCGCGCAGTCGCTCAAGGACGCGCGCCGCGCCGCCAGGTCCGGCAGCGACGCCGAGTTGCGCCGGCTCCTGCGCTCGCTCGAGCAGCAGCTGGAGGCGATCCGGTCGATCGACTACTTCCCCGGAAACGCCGGCGCGGGTGCCGGCGCCGGCCTCGAGACGCTGCGCATCGAGCTCGCGCCAAGGCTCTCGCCCGGCGAGCCCGGCCCGCGCGCCGGTACCGTCGCGCGCCTGTCGAAAGACGCGTTCCAGGGCCGCACGTGGGCGACGCGCAAACGCCCCTGGATCGACCGCCTCGCTACCGCCTGGCTCGTGCGCCGCTTCGTCGACGCCGACGCGCGCTTCGTCTGGCTCGACGAGGCGAAGAAGTGCCCGAGAGGCGCGCTCGGCTTCGACTTCGACGGCGCCCGCTTCAGCCACCTCGGCGCCAAGGTGACCTTCGAAGTCGTGATGCAGACCTTCGGCCTCGACGGCGACGCCGCCCTCGGCCGCCTTGGCGAGCTCGTCCACTACGTCGACGTCGGCGGCATCCCGGTCGACCAGGCGGCCGGCGTCGAGATCTTGCTGCGCGGCCTGCAGGCGCAATACGTCGACGACGACGATCTGCTCGCCGCCGCCTGCGGCCTCTTCGACACGCTCTACGCCGCGCTGCGGCTCGGCGAATGAGCGGCGCCGGGAACGACACCGACGCGGCGCCGGCGCCGCTCGGCTTCGGCCGTGCCCTCGCCTACTGGCTCAAGCTCGGCTTCATCAGCTTCGGCGGCCCGGCCGGACAGATCGCGATCATGCACGAGGACCTCGTCGTGCGAAGGCGCTGGATCTCGGAGAGCCGGTTCCTGCATGCGCTCAACTACTGCATGCTGCTGCCCGGGCCCGAGGCGCAGCAGCTCGCGACCTACATCGGCTGGCTCATGCACCGCACCCGCGGCGGCATCGCCGCCGGCGTGCTGTTCGTGCTGCCGTCGCTCGCGATCCTCATCGTCCTGTCGTGGCTCTACCTAGCGTTCGGCAGCGTGCCCGCGGTGGCCGGCGTGTTCTACGGCATCAAGCCGGCGGTCACGGCGATCGTCGTCTCGGCGGCGTGGCGGATCGGCTCGCGCACGCTCGCCAACGGCTGGCTCGGGGCCATCGCGGGCGCTGCCTTCGTCGCGATCTTCGCGTTGCGCCTGCCGTTCCCGGCGATCGTCGCCGGCGCCGGCGTCGCGGGCTACCTCGGCGGCCGCTTCGCGCCGGACCGGTTCGCGGCGCGCGGCCACGCGGCCGGCGCCGGCCGGACGATCGGCCGCGCGCTCATCGACGACGACACGCCGACGCCGGCGCATGCCGTCTTCACGTGGCGACGCTTCGCGCGTGTCCTCGCGGTCTGCGTCGGCCTCTGGCTCGGCGCCATCGGCGCCCTGGTCATGGCGTATGGATGGAACGCGGTCCTGACGCAGATGGCGTGGTTCTTCACCAAGGCCGCCCTGCTCACCTTCGGCGGCGCGTATGCGGTCCTGCCCTACGTCTTCCAGGGCGCCGTCGATCACCACCACTGGCTGAGCGCGGCGCAGATGATCGACGGCCTCGCGCTCGGCGAGACGACGCCCGGGCCGCTCATCATGGTCGTGTCGTTCGTCGGCTTCGTCGGCGGCTGGACGCGGGCCGTCTTCGGCGCCGACTCGCTCTTCCTCTCGGGCGCGGTCGCGGCCCTGGTGGTCACGTTCTTCACCTTCCTGCCATCGTTCCTGTTCATCTTCCTCGGCGGCCCGTTCATCGAGTCGACCCACGGCAACCTCAAGTTCACCGCGCCGCTCACGGCCATCACCGCGGCCGTCGTCGGCGTCATCGTCAACCTCGCGCTGTTCTTCGCCTATCACGTGCTCTGGCCGCACGACTGGAGCGGACGCTTCGAGTGGCCCGCGGCCGTCATCGGCATCGCCGCCGCGATCGCCTTGTTCCGCTTCAAGGTCGGCGTCATTCCCGTCGTCGTCGCGGCCGGGCTCGCCGGCCTGGCCCTGACGATGGCCGCGGGTTCGGGATCGCCCGTGTCGGGCTGAGGAAAAGAGCGACCGCTTCCCGGCCCCGGCCGGAGCCGCGCGTGCCGCAGGCCGCCGGCCGGCCGCTGGCGCGCGAGGACCCGAACCGTCGCGAGGATTGAAGGGCGGCGCGCGCCGCGTCAGAGGTGACTCTTGGCGGCGAGCCGCTCGCGCAGCTCGGCGAGGTGGGCGATCGTCACGTCGCGGCCGGCCTGGATCGACTGGCGCCGGGTCGTGAAGTCGGCGCCCGAGACGCCGGCGAGCTTCGGCTGCAGGACGACGTCGGCGTCGCGCAGCTCGTAGCTCTTGAGGCTCTTGCCCATGATCGCGAAGGTCTGCAGCAGCATCCGCGCCGCGTCGCCGGTCGGGTTGCCTTCGGGCAGCGCCGAGATGTCGACCGCGATCACGAGCTCGGCGCCCATCTGGCGCGCGTGATGGACCGGGATCGGCGCCGAAAGGCCGCCGTCGACGTACTCGCGCAGGCCGATCCTGACCGGCTGGAACACGGCCGGCACCGCGCTCGACGCGCGCACCGCCGTGCCGGTGTCGCCGCGCCGGAACAGGATGCCTTCGCCGCTGTCGAGATCGGTCGCGGCGATGCCGAGCGGGATCTTCATCTGCTCGATGTCGCGCCGGTTGGTCTTGTCGCGGACGAACTTCGCGAGCGCCTCGCCGCGGATCAGGCCGCGGCCCGGATAAGACCAGTCGGCGAACGCCGTCTCGTCCATGGCGTCGGCGATCGCCGCCAGCTCGCGGCCGGTCTTGCCCGACGCGAACAACGCGGCGACGAGGCTGCCGGCCGACGTGCCGACGACGAGGTCGGGCGCGAAGCCGCTCTCCTCGAGCGCCTGGATGACGCCGATGTGGGCGAAGCCGCGCGCGGCGCCGCCGCCGAGGGCAAGGCCGATCCGGGGCCGCCGCAGCGGCGCGGGCACAGGCGGCGGCGCGGCCGCGACGGGCGCCGCTGCCGGCGCCGGGCCGGGCGGCGGCGCGACGACCGGGGCCGGCGCGGGCGCGCTCGCGCAGCCGGCCAGCCCGATCGCGCCGAAGCCCCCCACGGCGCCGAGGGCGGCCAGCCGGCGCAGGCAATCGCGTCGGGCTGCGCCCGGCTCGCGGCCGGTCTCGTCGTTGTCCAGGGGAGTTCTTTCCTTATGCCGCATCGGAATACCGGTCTGACGAATCTGTGGTTCGCGCCGGGCGTCAGGGCCGATAGAGTCGCCGTTCCGTCGCGGAGCGGCTGGCGCGCGCCCATCGGTTCCCATTCTGGGGCCGCGGGTTCCGCCGCCGCCGACGACACCGGCCCTTCCATGTATCGATACGACGACTTCGACACGCGTTTCGTGCACCAGCGCGCGGCGCAGTTCCGCGACCAGCTCGAGCGCCACCTCGCCGGCCAGCTGCCCGACGACGATTTCCGGGCGCTGCGCCTGCAGAACGGCTGGTACGTGCAGCGCCACGCGCCGATGCTGCGCGTCGCCGTTCCCTACGGCGAGCTGAGCTCGAAGCAGTTGCGCGCGCTCGCCCGCATCGCCCGCGACTTCGACGGCCGCGACGGCGGCCCCTACGAAGGCCGCGGCGGCGGCTTCGGCCACTTCACGACGCGCCAGAACTGCCAGTTCAACTGGATCGCCCTGCCCGACGCCGCCGACGTGATGGACCTGCTCGCCGACGCCGACATGCACGGCATCCAGACCAGCGGCAACTGCATCAGGAACATCACCAGCGACTGCTTCGCCGGCGTCGCCGCCGACGAGATCGTCGACCCGCGGCCGTACTGCGAGATCCTGCGCCAGTGGAGCACGCTCCATCCGGAGTTCGCGTTCCTGCCGCGCAAGTTCAAGATCGCCGTCAGCGGCGCGACCGAAGACCGCGCCGCGACGGCGTGGCACGACATCGGCCTGGTCCTGCGCAGGAACGACGCCGGCGAGATCGGTTTCGAGGTGCGCGTCGGCGGCGGCATGGGCCGCACGCCGATCATCGGCACGATCGTCCGCGACTTCCTGCCGTGGCAGGAAATCCTCGTCTTCATCGAGGCGATCGTCCGCGTCTACAACCGCTACGGCCGGCGCGACAACATGTACAAGGCGCGGATCAAGATCCTCGTCAAGGCCGAGGGACAGAAGTTCATCGACGCCGTCGAGGCCGAGTTCAAGGACATCCTGTCGCGCGACCTCGACGGCTCGGCGCACCTCCTCACCGACGCCGAGCGCGACCGCATCGCGGCGTGCTTCGAGCTGCCTGAAGGCGTCGCACCGATCGCCGAGGCGAGCGACAGCGCCGCCGCGACCGCATCGAAGCCCGCCGCCTACACGCGCTGGCTCGAGCGCAACGTCCACGCGCACCGCCTCGCCGGCTACCGCGCGGTCACGCTCTCGCTCAAGCGCGCCGGCCAGCCGCCGGGCGACGCGTCGGCCGACCAGATGGAGCGCGCCGCCGAGCTCGCCGACCGCTTCAGCGCCAGCGAGCTGCGCGTCTCGCACGACCAGAACCTGGTCCTGCCGTGGGTGCGCGCGAGCGAGCTGCCCGCCCTCTGGCAGGCGGCACGCGAAGCCGGCTTCGCCACGCCCAACATCGGCTATCTCACCGACATGATCGCCTGCCCCGGCGGCGACCTGTGCGCGCTCGCCAACGCGCGCTCGATCCCGATCGCCGCCGCGATCACCGAGCGCTTCGACGACCTCGACGAGCTCCACGACATCGGCGACATCGATCTCCACATCAGCGGCTGCATCAACTCGTGCGGCCATCACCACAGCGGCCACATCGGCATCCTCGGCGTCGACAAGGACGGCCAGGAGTGGTATCAGGTCTCGCTCGGCGGCGCCGACGGCTCGACGCTCAGCGGCCCGTCGACGACCGGCAAGGTGATCGGTCCGTCGTTCGCCGCCGACGAAGTCCCCGACGTGATCGAGGCGGTGATCGAGACCTATCGCGCCGAGCGCGCGAGCAACGACGAGCGCTTCATCGGCACGGTGCGCCGCGTCGGCATCGATCCCTTCAAGGCCGCCGCCAACGCGGTCCGTCGCGCGACGGCGGTGCACGCATGAGCGCGATCGATCGGCGCCGCAGCGTCATCGACGCCGGCTGCACGACGCGCCCGATCCGCTTCGTCGACGCCGACGCGCCGGTCGACTTCGTCCTCGCCAACGACGTCGACGTCGAATCGATCGCCGCCGACCTCGGCAACTACCAGAGCATCGCCCTCGTCTTCCCGAAGTGGGTCGACGGCCGCGCCTACAGCCAGGCGCGCCTGCTGCGCGCGCGCTATCGCTTCACGGGCGAGATCCGCGCCACCGGCGAGGTGCTCGTCGACATGATGCCGCTGCTCGCGCGCACCGGCTTCGACGCCGTCGCGCTGCGCGCCGACCAGTCGCGCGAATTCGCCGCGCGCGCGCTCTCGTTCTTTCCCGAAGGCCACTATCAGGGCGACGTGATCGAGCCGCTGCCGCGCTTCCGGCGCGAGGCGGGAGCCGCGCCATGACGCGGGTCGCGACGCCGGGCGACGTTCGCGTCGCCTTCGTCGGCGCCGGTCCGGGCGAGGCCGACCTGGTCACGCTGCGCGGCGCGCAACGCCTGCAGAACGCCGACGTCGTCCTCTTCGATTCGCTCGCCGATCCGGCGCTGCGCCAGCTCGCGCCGACCGCGCGCTGGATCGACGTCGGCAAGCGCGGCTTCTCGGGCGTTCCGCACGCGCCGCGCGGCGGCCGCGAGAACACCGGCCAGGACACGATCAACGCGCTCCTCGTCAAGCATGCGCAGAGCGGCGCCCGTGTCGTCCGCCTGAAGGGCGGCGATCCGAGCGTCTTCGGCCGCCTCGAGGAAGAGCTCGAGGCGCTCGCTGCCGCCGGCATCGAGTGCGAGGTCGTTCCCGGCGTGACTGCGGCGCTCGCCGCCGCCGCCGCGACGCAGCGCCCCCTGACGCGGCGCGGCGCCGGTCGCAGCGTCGCCCTGACGACGGCGATGACGAAGAGCGGCAGGCTCGCCGCCGGCCGCCACGCCGACACCGAATCGTTCTACATGGCCGGCAAGCAGCTCGCCGCGCTCTCGCGCCGCCTCGTCGACGCCGGCTGGCCGGCGGCGACGCCGGCGCTCGTCGTCTCGCGTGCCGGCTGGCCCGACCAGCTCGCCAGCGAGCACAGCGTCGCGACGCTCGGCGACGCGACCGTGCTGCACTCGGGGCGGCCGACGGTCGTCACCGTCGGCGTCGGCGCCGCGCCGATCGGCGCCGGCTGCGTCGAGGCTCGCCCAGCGGCCACGATCGCCGCGGCCGAAGCGGCGACCTCGACACCGTAAAATTCCCGGTCCCCCTTGCGGCCGCGGCGCTCCGCTCGCCCGGCGCGCCACCCGAGCCATCGCCCCATGACCCACGTCGTCCTCGAATCGTGCATCCGCTGCAAGTACACCGACTGCGTCGACGTCTGCCCGGTCGATTGCTTCCGTGAAGGCCCGAACTTCCTGACGATCGATCCCGACGAGTGCATCGACTGCGCCGTCTGCATCCCCGAGTGCCCGGTCAACGCGATCGTTCCCGAGGAGGATGTCCCGGGCGACCAGCAGCACATGATCCCGCTCAACGCCGAGCTCGCCAAAGGCTGGCCGGCGATCACGCGGCGCAAGACCCCGCCGCCCGACGCCGACGACTGGAAGGACAAGACGGGCAAGCTCCCCGAGCTCGTCCGCTGAGAGGGTGATGCCCCCACGCTCACTGGCGTTCGCTGCCCCCCGAGGGGGCGCGGGCCTTCCTGGGGGCGGCCCGGCGTAAGGCCCGGGCGCTCGCGATGGCGACCCGATCCTTCCCCTTGCTCGACCCGATCGAGACCGACGTCGTGATCGTCGGCGCCGGCCCGGTCGGCCTGTTCCAGGTGTTCGAGCTCGGCCTGCAGGAGGTCCGCGCCCACGTCGTCGATTCGCTGCCGAACGCGGGCGGCCAGTGCGTCGAGCTCTATGCCGACAAGCCCATCTACGACATCCCCGCCCTGCCCCTCGCCAGCGGACGCGAGCTCGCCGAGCGGCTGCTCAAGCAGATCGAGCCGTTCGGCGCCGGCTTCCATCTCGACCAGCAGGTGAGCGCCGTCGCCCGGCGCGACGACGGCCGCTTCGACGTGGCGACCTCGGCCGGAACGCGCTTCGTCGCCAAGGCCGTCGTCGTCGCCGGCGGCGTCGGCTCGTTCCAGCCGCGGCGCCTGAAGGTCGACGGCCTCGACCGCTTCCGCGGCACGCAGCTCTTCGAGCACGGCGCGACCTTGCACGAGCAGGCCGGCAAGCACGTCGTCATCGTCGGCGGCACCGCAGCGGCGGTGGCCGCGGCGATCGCCGCGGGCGAGGATGGCGCCGCGGCCGCGGCGAGCGTCACCCTCGTCCACCGCCGCGACGACGTCGACGCCGACGAGGCGACGCGCGCCCGGCTCAACGCCTTGCGCGGCGCCGGCCGCGTCGAGTTCGTCGCCGGCCAGCCGGAGGCGATCGTCGAGAAGGACGGCAAGCTCGCTGCCCTGACGGTGCTCGACAGCGATGGCGATTCGCGCGAGCTGCCGCTCGATGCGCTCTTCGTCCTGCTCGGCTGGAGCCCCAAGCTCGGGCCGATCGCCGACTGGGGCCTCGCGCTCGAGAAGAAGCAGGTCGTCGTCAACACGGCGAGCTTCGAGACCTCGACGCCGGGGATTTTCGCGGTCGGCGACGTCAACACCTATCCGGGCAAGCAGAAGCTCATCGTCTGCGGCTTCCACGAGGCGACGCTCGCCGCCTTCGCGATCGCCGAGCTCGTCCACCCCGAGCGGGCGCAACCGCTGCAGTACACGACGACGAGCACGAAGCTGCACAAGCTGCTCGGCGTTTCGCACCGATTGCCGTAGCGCCGAGGCATGCCGATTGCCGCCCTTTCTCGTCGCGGTGACGAGGAAGGCGGCGATGGAAAAGATCCGGCTTCAGGGCCACCGCGACCTCGAGCTGGCCGTGCAGACGGCCGGCAGTGCGAAGCGCCCTGCCCTCGTGCTGCTTCACGGCTGGCCGCATTCGCACACGCTCTACGCGCCGGTGATCGACCCGCTCGGCACCAATTTCTTCGTGCTCGCGTTCGACCTGCCCGACGTCGGCAAGTCGCACGGCGCACCGCCGTCGGCCGAGAAGACCGTGCTCGCCGACATCGTCCTCTCGGCCGCCGAGCAGATGGACGCGCACGACATCGTCGTCGCCGGCATCGACGTCGGCGGCATGATCGCCTTCGCCGCCGCGCGCGACCATGGCAAGCGAATCCGCGGCGCGGTCGTCGCCAATACCGCCATCCCGGGGCTCGACCCATGGCAGGCGCTGATCAGCGATCCGCGCATCTGGCACTTCGGCTTCCACAAGGTCCCGGGGTTGCCCGAGGCGCTGGTGCAAGGGCGGCAAAGGAAGTACTTCGACTACTTCACCGACGTCCTCGCCGGCGACCCGAAGGCAGTGAGCGACGAATACCGGCAGGGCTTCGCCGACGCGTACGTGCGGCCGTCGGCGCTGAAGGCGGGCTTCGACTGGTACCGCGCGTTCGATGCCGACGCGAAGCACAACGTTGAGCCGGCGACGATCGAAACGCCGCTGCACTACCTGCGCGGCGACGCCGACGGCCGCCAGCCCGACGACTACCTGCCAGGCCTGCGCCGGGCCGGCGTGCGCCGCCTGACGAGCGAGGTGCTCGAGCGTTGCGGCGAGTACGCGCCGATCGAAGCGCCGCGGGCGTTCATCCGCGCCGTCACCGGCTTCGTCTCGACCTTGTCGTGACGGCGACGGCGGCCCCCGGAAGGCCGCGCTTCGCGCCATAATCCAAGCTCGACGCGCGGGACCATCGCGCGTCGTCCGCTAGGGGTGTTGATCGACGCGAGTCGCTCGACTGAGAAAGTCCCTTCGAACCTGACTGAGGTAATCCTCGCGCAGGGAAGCAAGCCGAACGGCCCAGAGCCTTGCCATCGAAAGACGATGGCTCACATGACATTGCATCGGCGTCGAACGACGCTCGCCCTGGCTGCGGCCGGCGCACTCCTGGCGTCGATCGACGCCCATTCGCAGACGGCCCTCGCGCCGGTGACAATCACCGGCAAGGCGCCGACACCGGCGAGCGTCGCCGGCTGGGGCGATACGCCGCTCGAAGCCGCGCCGCTGCAGGCGACGACGGTCGACGCCGCGCAGATGCGCGACGCCGGCGCGCGCCGTCTCTCGGACCTGACGCGCTTCGATCCCTCGGTGACGACGGCCTACGACACCGAGGGCTACATCGACTACTTCACCATCCGCGGCTTCGTCGTCGACAACCGCTTCAACTTCCGCCGCGACGGCCTGCCGATCAACGCCGAGACCTCGATCCCGCTCGAGAACAAGACGCGCGTCGACATCCTCAAGGGCCTGTCCGGGCTGCAGGCCGGAACCAGCGCGCCGGGCGGCCTGGTCGACCTCGTCGTCAAGCGCCCGCTCGACGCGCCGCTGCGCTCGGCCTTCATCGAGTGGCGCGAGCGCGGCAGCGTGCTCGGCACCGTCGACATCAGCCAGCGCTTCGGCGCCAACGACGCGTTCGGCGTTCGCCTCAACGCCGGCGCCGAGCACATCGACCCGATCGTCCGCAGCGCGCGCGGCAACCGCAACGTGCTCGCGCTCGCCGCCGACTGGCGCGCGAGCGCCGCGACGCTCGTCGAGGCCGAAATCGAGAACAGCCACCGCTCGCAGCCGAGCGTTCCCGGCTTCAGCCTGCTCGGCGACAACGTGCCGGCGGTGCCCGACCCGAAGATCAACCTCAACAACCAGCCCTGGTCGCTGCCGGTGGTGTTCGACGCGACGACCGGGTCGCTGCGCGTCACGCAGAAGCTCGGCGAAGGCTGGCGAATCGTCGCCCACGGCCTGATGCAGCGGCTGCGCACCGACGACCGCGTCGCCTTCCCGTTCGGCTGCACCGACCCGAACGGCACCTACTACCCCGACCGCTTCTGCCCGAACGGCACCTTCGATCTCTACGACTTTCGCAGCGAGGACGAGTCGCGGCGAAGCAGCACGCTCGACGTCTCGCTGCACGGCGCGGCGGCGACCGGCCCGCTCGCGCACGAATTCACGGTCGGCGTGCAGCGGACGATCGTGCGCAACCGTTTCCAACCCGACGCCTTCAACTTCGCCGGCACCGGCAACGTCGACGGCACGCTCGTGACGCCGCCCGCGCCGCTGCCGCTCGCACCGCAGACCAACCGCGACGAGCGCTCGAGCGAGCTCGCGCTGCGCGACGCCATCGCCTTCGGTCGCGGCACGACGGCCTGGCTCGGCGCGCGCCACACCCAGCTCGCGCGCAGCGCGACGCCCACCGACGGCTCGCCGGGCACCGCTTTCCGGCAATCGTTCACCACGCCCTTCGCCGCGCTCAGCCAGGCGCTCGCGCCGGGGCAGATGGTCTACGCGAGCTGGGGCAAGGGCGTCGAGAGCGACGTCGCGTCGAACGTGCCGCTCGACGCCACCGCGACGCCGCCGGTGCCGCGCTATACCAACGCCGGCCAGGCGCTGCCAGCGGCCGAGAGCCGGCAGATCGAGGTCGGTGTCAAGGGCGGCGCGGGACGCGCCGAATGGAGCGCGGCCGCGTTCGACATCCGCCGCCCGCTCTTCGGCGACATCGCCACGGCCGGGCCGTGCGGCGTCGTGCAGTGCACGCGCGGCCTCGTCGGCACTCAGCGCCACCAGGGCGTCGAAGCCAGCCTGGCGTGGCGCGGCGGCGCCTGGGGCGTGCGCGCCGGCACGCAGTGGCTGCACGCGCGCGTCGAGGTCCCGAACGACCCGACGCAGGACGGCAAGCGGCCGACCAACGTGCCCGCCGTCACGGCACGCCTGCAGGCCGACTACCAGCTCGCGGCGATCGCCGGCCTGCGTCTTCTCGCCGCCGGCACGTACGAGAGCGCGCGCGAGGTGCTGCCCGACAACAGCGCCAGCATCCCGAGCGTGACGAAGTTCGACCTCGGCGCGCGCTGGGAGACGAAGTCGGCCGCCGGCACCACGTGGACGCTGCGCGCCGGCATCGACAACGTCTTCGACCGGCGCGCCTGGCGCGAGAGCCCCTTCCAGTTCAGCCACGCCTACCTGTTCCCCCTCGAGCCGCGCACGCTGCGCGTCTCGCTGCAGATGGACCTCTGAACAGGCGGCCCCGCGAGGGTCGCCCGCTATAATTCGAGGCTGTTCCTCGATAGCTCAGTTGGTAGAGCGCCGGACTGTTAATCCGTAGGTCCCTGGTTCGAGCCCAGGTCGGGGAGCCAAGAATGACGGGGGTTGGCCGGTAAACGCCTGCTAACCCCTTTGTCCTTCTAAACCTGCCCGTGTCCGAAATCGCAGCCAGAAGGCACTCTTGTTTGCGCGTGGGCCGCCTAGATCGCGCGGCCTCAGCACTCCATTTGCCCTCGAAAGCACGGGACCTTGTTT
>DASYKC010000029.1:0-51712 GCA_035995885.1 Caldimonas sp.
GCGGTCGTCGACGAGCTGGCGATCGAGCCCGCCGACATCCGCGTCGACAAGTACCGCATCAGCGGCTTCTGGGACACACCGCTCGACTCGATCCTGCGCAACCTCGACACGCGAACGATCCTCTTCGCCGGCGTCAACACCGACCAGTGCGTCCTCTGCACCCTCACCGACGCCAATTTCCTCGGCTACGGCTGCGTCCTGCTGCAGGATTGCTGCGCGACGAACTCGCCCGGGTTCTGCAGCGACGCGGCGGTCTGGAACGTCAAGAAGTGCTTCGGCTTCGTCACCACCTCGGGCGCCGTCCTGGCCCGGCTCGCCGCGCTGGCGCCGGCCGCATCGGGCCGAGCGCCGCCCTGAGCGATCTCAATGGATCTGCGGCGTGTTGACCCACAGCACCCGCGCGTCGCCGCTGCCGGTGTTGCGGTAGCTGTTGGTGAGATGGTTCTTGAAGAAGAACGAGTCGCCGGCAGCGAGCCGGTATTTGGCGCTCTCGATCGTGAGCTCGACCTCGCCCTCGAGGACGTAGCCCAGCGTCTCGCCCTGGTGCGTGATCGGATCGTGCTTGACGCCGTTGACGTGGATGACGTGGATGTTGGCTTCGAGCAGATGGCCGGCACCGAACGGCACGAGGCGCTCGTAGCTGACTTTCTTGCCGACGCGGATCGGATCGATCGCCGTGACCGGGCGCTGGCCGGCGCGCTGGATGATTCCCGGTGTCGCCGGATCCGAGCCGAAGAAGGAAGGCAGGTCGCGGTCGAGCGCCTCGACGAGTCGCTGCAGCATCGGCAGCGACGGCACGACGTGGCCGTTCTCGATCTTCGAGACCATGCTCTCGGTGCAGCCGACCTTCTCGGCGAGCTCGCGCATGCGAACGCCGGCGAGCAGCCGGGCGTGCTTCAGGCGGCCGCCGATCTGCAGATCGTGGGGCTTCTTCGCCGCGGCAGATGCCCCCTTGGTCCGCGCCCCCGTGCGCTTCGCCGCGGTCTTCGCGCCGGCGCGCTTCGCAGCCGTCTTCGCCGGCCGGCGTGCCTTTCCGTCAGAGTTCGCCATCCCACCTCGCATCGTCGTGCCGCGGACTCGCCGCGCCTGTCTTATAGCGGAGGACCCGGCCAGCGCTGGCGCGGATACATCGACTCGACGAGCGCCGACAAGGCGAGCACGCCGCGGTCGTCGAGATGGCGGCCCATGATCTGCAGGCCGATCGGCCGGCCGTCGGCGGTGAAGCCGATCGGCACCGAGGCGGCCGGCAGGCCGGTGAGGTTCGCGAGCGCGGAGAACGCGGTCCAGGCCGTGCTCGCGACGGCCCGGCCGTCGATCTCCGGCGGGCCGGCGAGGTCGATCGGAAACGCCGCCGACGCGGTCGTCGGCGTGACGAGGAACTCGTGCCGATCCATGAAGCGCCAGGTGGCGTTGACGATGCGCTTGCGCGCCATCAGCGCGGCCGTGAACTCGTCGCCGCTCCAGCTGCGCTCGACCAGCGACGCCAGCCAGCCGGTGAGCGGAACGTCCTGCGCCAGCGCCATCGCGCGCAGGCCAGCGCGATCGGTGTCGAGGGCGACGAGCGCCTCGAACATCGTCTGCGTGTCGCCGACGTCGGGATGGGCGCGCTCGACGCCGTAGCCGAGCTGCTCCAGGCGCCGCGCGACGTCGTCGATGGCGGCGCGCAGCGCGGGCTCGACCGGCGCGAAACCCATGTCGGTGCTGAAGGCGATGCGGACGTCGCGCAGAGTGCTCGGGTCGCGCATCCGCCAGTCGGCGGCGTCGGCAGGCAGCGAATGACGATCGCGCGGCGACGGGCCGGCGAGCACCGACAAGGCGAGCGCGGCGTCGGCGGCGCTGCGCGTCATCGGGCCGATGTGCTCGAGCGATTCCCAGCTCGAGATGCCGGGGTAGCGCTCGTCGCGACAGCCCGGATACACCGGCACCCTTCCCCACGACGGCTTGATTCCGAAGATGCCGGTCAGCGCCGCCGGCACCCGCACCGAACCGCCGCCGTCGCTGCCGAGGGCGAGCGGCACCATGCGCATGGCCACCGCCACCGCCGATCCGGCGCTCGAGCCGCCCGGCGTCAGCGCCGGGTTCCAGGGATTGCGCGTCGTCGCGAACAGCGGGTTGTGGCCGAACGCGCCGTAGCCGAGCTCCGAGGTGTTGGTCTTGCCGAGGATGACGGCGCCGGCGCTGCGCAGCCGCTCGACGACGACGTCGTCTTCGTCGGGGACGAACGAGGCGTACAGGCGCGAGCCGAACGTCGTTCGCAGGCCGCGCGTCGAGAGCAGGTCCTTGATCGCGACGGGAACGCCTGCGAGCGGCCCGACCGCGTCGCCGCGCGCGAGCCGGACGTCGACGTCGTGGGCCTGCGCCCGGGCGCCGTCGGCATCGAGCGTGCAAAAGGCGTGGAGCGCGCCGTCGACCGCGGCGATGCGGGCGAGCGAGGCCTCGACCACGTCGCCGGCGCGCAGCGCGCCGCGGCGAATCGCCGCCGCCAGCTCGGCGAGGCCGAGGGCCAGCGGCGACCCGGACGCTGCGGCCATCAGGAGAGGTGACGAGCGGTCATGCTGGTTCGCGTTGCAAGACCCAAGCCACCGTCGCGGCGCTTGGAGCGCGTCATCGACGCCTATTCAAGTCACTTGAATAGGGTTCATGTTTGGTGCGTGGCATTGCGCCTCTGCACTGGGAACGGGCTTGTCGTGCACGCAATTCGCCCTGCCCTCGACCCTCTCCGGCGGCGAGCGCGGGCGGGCGCGATTGGCATCGAATCTGCTTTGTGCTCCGCAGCATCGGCCGTCGGCCGGCGCGCACGCACGAAAGGAACCCGCCATGTCCTGGAACTCGATCATTCGCAGCCGCCTGCTCGCGGTGGTGGCCGTGACCCTGTCGCTGTTCGCGACCGGCATCGCGGGCGCCGCCGATCCGCTCAAGGTCGGCGTCCTCCTGCCCGGCTCGAAGACCGACAAGGGCTGGATGGAATCCGGCTACGACGGCCTCACCGCCGTGCAGAAGGAGCTCGGGCCGAAGATCAAGGTGCAGATGATCGAGAACATCAGCAACGCCGACATGGAGCAGGCGCTGACGACGCTGGCGCAGAAGAACCAGCTCGTCATCGGCATCGGCGGCCAGACCCAGGCGGCGCTGATGAAGGTCGCCAAGAAGTTCCCCAAGGTGAACTTCTCGATCATCGGCGGCAATCGCGACGAGAGCCTGCCCAACGTCAGCGGCTACGACGTCAAGCAGGCCGAGATCGCCTATGTCGCCGGCGCGGCGGCGGCGATGATGTCGAAGAACGGCGCCATCAGCTACGTCGGCGGCCTCGAGATCCCGCCGATCGTCAACGCCGGCACCGAGTTCAACAACGGCGCCAAGTCGATCAACCCCAAGATCAAGTTCTTCCAGAACTACACCGGCGATTTCGACGACGTCGCCAAGTCGAAGGAGGCGACGCTCGCCGCCATCGCTCAGGGCGCCGACGTCCACTATCACATCCTCAACCTCGGCCTGCGCGGCATGGAGCAGGCGGCCAAGGACAAGAACACCCACATCATCGGCAGCTACACCGACCGCTGCGGCACGGATCCGCTCTACGTCGGCTACAGCATCACCGGCGTCGGTTTCCTGACCGAGTACGCGATCCGGCAATCGGTCTCGGGCACGTGGAAGGCGGGCTACAAGCCGTTCGGCCTGGCGATGGGGCCGCAGGCATCGGGAATGATCGTCTGCGGCGCGACGCCGGAGATGAAGCAGAAGCTCGAGGCGATCCAGAAGGACATCCTCTCCGGCAAGATCAAGGTGCTCGAAGGCTGATCCGGTTGGCTGCCGCCGCGTCGGCCGCGTCGGCGGCAATCGCGCCCGCCGGCACGACGCCGGCGGCAAGCGCGCCGCCGCTGCTCTCGCTCGCCGGCATGAGCAAGCGCTTCGGCAGCCTGCAGGCGCTCGATCAGGTCTCGCTCGAGATCGCCCCCGGCGAGATCCACTGCCTGCTCGGCGAGAACGGCGCCGGCAAGTCGACGCTCTGCAACCTCATCTTCGGCGTCTACCGGCCCGACGCCGGCGAGATGCGATTCCTCGGCCGCCCGCACCATCCGGCAGGGCCGGCGCAGGCGCTCGCCGAAGGCATCGCCATGGTCCATCAGCACTTCAGCCTGGTGGGCGATCTGAGCGTCGTCGACAACCTGCTCCTCGGCCAGGCCAAAGGCGTCCTGCGCCGACGCGAGTGCGCCGAGCGCGTCGGCGCGCTGTCGGCGCACTACGGCCTCGCGCTCGACCCGTGGGCGCGAATCAACGAGCTCTCGGTCGGCGAGCGCCAGCGCGTCGAGATCGTCAAGTGCCTGATGCGCGAGCCGCGTCTGCTCGTCCTCGACGAGCCGACCGCGGTGCTGCTGCCGGCCGAGATCGCCGGGCTGCTGGCGGTGTGCGACCGGGTCGCCGCGCAAGGCTGCAGCGTCGTCCTCGTCACCCACAAGCTGGCCGAGATCAAGCAGGTCGCGCATCGCGTCACCGTGCTGCGCGGCGGCCGCGTCGTCGCCGAGTCGAGCCGGCCGGCCGCCGAGATCGATCGCCTGGTGCGGGCGATGATCCAGCGCGACCTCGAGCAGCTCGACGCGAGCGCGAGCGCGATGCTCGGCGAGACCGGCGCTGCCGCCGCGCCCGCCGCGCCGGACGTCGAGGTCAGCCGCGCCCTCGGCGACGAGACCTTGCAGGTCGACGGGCTGACCGTTCGCGACGGCGCCGGCGTCACCCGGCTCGACAACTTCACCCTCGTCGTCAACCGCGGCGAGATCGTCGGCATCGCCGGCGTCGAAGGCAACGGCCAGAGCGAGCTCGCCGCCGTGCTGTCGGGAATGATGAAGGCGACCCAGGGGCGCTTCTTCATCCGCGGCAAGGAGATGACCGGTCGCGCGCCGAAGGAGATCACCGCCGCCGGCGCCGGCGTCGTTCCCGAAGACCGCCACGCCGTCGGCTGCATCGCCGCGATGAGCCTGGCCGAGAATCTGATGCTGCCGCGCCTGAACGACTTTCGCCGCTTCGGCCTGCTCGACCGCGCTGCCTTACGCCAGGCCGCGCTCGCGCTCATGGAGCGCTTCGACGTTCGCGCCGCCGGCCCCGACATCGCCTTCAGCGGCCTCTCCGGCGGCAACCAGCAGAAGGCCGTGCTCGGCCGCGAGCTCTCGACCGACGGCCTCGTCTTCCTGCTCGCGGCGCAGCCGACGCGCGGCCTCGAC
Organism: Caldimonas sp.; assembly: GCA_035995885.1. Taxonomy (GTDB): domain Bacteria; phylum Pseudomonadota; class Gammaproteobacteria; order Burkholderiales; family Burkholderiaceae_C; genus Schlegelella_A. Next base: position 5,217 of record DASYKC010000029.1, read on the forward strand.
GTCGGCGCCGTCGAGTCGGTCTACGGCCAGATCCGCGCCGCCTGCGAACAGGGCGTCGGCGTGCTCCTGATTTCGTCCGAGCTCGACGAGCTGCTGAGCGTCGCCGACCGAATCGTCGTCCTCTACCGCGGCCGGATCATGGGCCACTGCCGCGCCGATCCGGGCAATCGCGAGCGCGTCGGCGCGATGATGGCGGGGCACGAGGCATGAGCGCCGTCGCACCGGCGTGGATGGCGCCGTTCGGCCAGCAGCTGCGCCAGCGCCCGGCGATTTTCGTCTCGATCGCGGCGGTGCTGTTCGCCCTCCTCTGCGGCATGGTCCTCGTGCTCGGCATCGGCGTCTCGCTGCCCGAGGCGATCGCCGCCTTCGCCGAAGGCGCGTGGGGCTCGCCGTACGCCATCGCCGCGTCGATCAACCGCGCCCTCGCGCTCGGGCTCGTCGGCATCGGCTTCGTCCTGGCGCAGCGCGCCAACCTCACCAACGTCGGCGGCGAAGGCCAGATCGCGCTCGGCGGCATCGCCGCGACCGCGGTCGCGCTCTACAGCGGCGCCAGCCACCTGCCGATGCCGTGGTCGTTCGTCGTGCCGATGCTCGCCGCGGCACTCGCCGGCGGCCTCTGGGGCGGGATCGCCGGCGTGCTCAAGGCCAAGGTCGGCACCAACGAGGTCATCAGCACGCTGCTGCTCTCGTTCATCGCCATCTGGGTGCTCTACGGCTGCGTCCAGTCGGATGCGCTGCTGCGCCAGCCGATGACGACGACGGCGACGCTGCCGGAGTCGCTCGAGATCCCCGACGCGACCAAGCTGCCGCTGCTCGTCGCCTCGGCCGAGACGCCGCTCCACATCGGCCTGCCGATCGCGCTCGTGCTCGCGGTCCTCGTCGCGATCGTGCTCGACAAGACGGCGTTCGGCGTGCGCCTGCGCGCGATCGGCCTCAATCCGGTCGCGGCGCGGCGCGCCGGCCTGCGCATCGCGCCGGCGATCGTCCTCGTCCTCTTTCTTGCCGGCGCCCTCGGCGGCCTCGCCGGCGCCTTCATGCTGCAGGGCGACCAGGGCAGCCTGAAGGCGCGCTTCTCGTCGGGCTACGGCTTCGACGGCCTCGTCGTCGGCCTGCTCGCGCGCGGCTCGGTCGCCGGCGTCGTCGCCAGCGCCTTGCTGTTCGGCTTCCTGCGCTCGGGCGGCATCAACATGGAGCTGCAGGCGGGCGTGCCGAGCGCGCTCGTGCTCGTCATCCAGGGCCTCATCATCGTCACGCTCGCCGGCGCCGGCTTCTGGCTCGAGCGACTCCAGGGAGCGCGGCGATGACCGACGAGATGATGGGCGTCTTCATCGGCTCGAGCGTCCGCCTCGGCCTGCCGCTCCTGATCGCGGCCACCGGCGAGCTGGTGAGCGAGCGCGCCGGCGTCCTCAACATGAGCGTCGAAGGGATGATGCTCACCGGCGCCTTCGCCGGCGCGATGGGGTCGCTCGCGACCGGCAGCCCGCTGCTCGGCCTGGCGATCGGCATCGTCGCGGTCGTTCCGGTCGCCCTGCTGCAGGCCTTCCTCAGCATCACGCTGCGCGCCAACCAGATCGTCACCGGCATCGGCATCAACGTCCTCGTCCTCGGCGCGACCACGACCGCGTACCGGGCGATCCTCGGCCACGCGTCGCGGACGCAGATCCCCGGTCTCGGCAAGTGGGCGCCGCCCTGGCTCGGCGACATCGCCGTGTTCGGCGAGGCGGTGTTCCGGCAGACCTGGCTGCTCTACGCCGCGCTCGTCGTCATCGGCATCGTCGCCTGGGTGATGCGCTACACCGCGATCGGCCTCGCCGTCCACTCGGCCGGATCCGAGCCGCGCGCGGTCGACAAGTCGGGGATCTCGGTGACTCGCGTTCGCTACGGCGCGGTCCTCTTCACCGGCGTGATGTCGGCGCTCGCCGGCTGCTATCTCTCGATCGGCGACATCCACACCTTCACCGAAGGGATGACGAACGGCGCCGGCTATCTGGCGCTCGCGGCCGTCATCTTCGGCAACTGGAAGATCGGTCGCACCGTGCTCGCCTGCCTCTTCTTCGGCGCGGCGACGGCGCTCCAGTTCCAGCTGCCGGCGATGGGCGTCGACGTGCCCAACGCCTTGCTCATCATGCTGCCGTATCTGCTCGCGCTCGTCGCCGTCGGCGGCCTGGTCGGCCGGCAGACGGCGCCGAGCTACCTGACGCAGCCCTATCTCCGCTGACTCGCCGCCGCGGCAGGCGCCGCGCCTCGCGCGTCAGGCCGGCTCGTTCGCCAGGCCGCGAAACTCCTCGGTGGAAATGCCGAGACGCTTCATCTTGTCGTACAGGGTCTTCTTCGGCAGGCCGAGGCGCTCGCTGGCGAGGATCGCCCGGCCGCCGCTGCGCGAAAGCGCCTCCTCGATGAGATGGCGCTCGAACATCGCCAGCTGCTCGTCGAGGGTGCGCGGCGACGAACCGCTGGCGTGGACCCCTGTCTCGTCGAGCGGGATGCCGAGCACCATGCGATCGGCGGCGTTGCGCAGCTCGCGGACGTTGCCCGGCCAGGGACGCCCCATGAGCTCGTTCATGAGGCCGTCGGGGACGCCGTTCAGCGGCCGCTCGTAGCGCGCCGAGGCCTGCAGCAGGAAGTGGCTGAACAGCATCGGGATGTCCTCGCGCCGGTCGCGCAAGGGCGGCAGCTCGAGGACGACGACGCTGAGCCGATAGTAGAGGTCGCTTCGGAACGGCCGGTCGGCGGCGGGACGGAGCAAATCGGACTTCGTCGCGGCGATGACGCGACAGCTCATGGCGTGAAGCTCGTTCGAGCCGAGACGCTCGAACTGGCGCTCCTGCAGGCAGCGCAGCAGCTTGACCTGCAGGCTCGCCGGCATCGACTCGATCTCGTCGAGGAAGAGCGTGCCGCCGGAGGCATGCTCCATCTTGCCGATGCGGCGCTTGGCGGCGCCGGTGAACGAGCCCGCTTCGTGGCCGAACACCTCGCTCTCGAACAGCGTCTCGGGGATGCCGCCGCAGTTGATCGCCGCGAAGTTGGCCGCCCTGCGCGTGCTGAAATCGTGCAGGCATCTCGCCACCAGCTCCTTGCCCGTTCCGGTCTCTCCCGTGATCAGCACGTCGGCGTTGGTCGAGGCGATGTCGAGAACGATGCGGCGCAGGTTCGCCATCGCCGGCGAGCGACCGATCAGCCTCGACTTGATCGACTCGAGCCCCGACAGCTGGGTGCGAAGCGCGTTGACCTCGAGGGTGAGGCGGCGTGTCTCGAGCGCCCTGCCGATGGCCTCGTTGAGGCGATCTGCCGAAAACGGCTTCTCGATGAAATCGTAGGCACCCAGGCGCATCGCCTGCACCGCCATCGACACGTCGCCGTGGCCGGTGACGACGATGACCGGAACGTCGCGATCGATCCGCTTGGCGCGCTCGAGGAGAGCCATCCCGTCCATTCCGGGCAGGCGCACGTCGGTCACCAGGACGCCGCGAAAGCCCGGCGTGACGGCGGGAAGCGCCTCCTCCGCCGATCCGAACGCCTTCACCTGCCGGCCGGCGAGCTCGAGCGCCTGGGCGCTGCCGAACCGGACCGTGGCGTCGTCCTCGACGAAGAGCACGGCGGCTTCGTCAGGCACAGAGCACCTCCTCGATCGTGGCGGCGCGCAGCCTGACGACGAAGACCGCACCGCCGAGCCGGCGGCTCGTCTCCGCGCGCAGCGTTCCGCCGAAGCGACGAACGATGTCGTTGGAGATCGCCAGGCCCAGGCCGAGGCCGACACCCTGCTGCTTGGTCGTGTAGAACGGCTCGAACAAGTGCGCGTTGGCCGCCTCGCTGACGCCGGGGCCGTTGTCGTGGACCTCGACGCAGACGTATTCGTCGCGCTGGGCGACGAGCACTTCGACGAGCGGGTCGGCGACATGCTCGACGGCATCGACCGCGTTGGAGAGCAGGTTGACGATGACCTGCTCGAGGCGGCTCGCTTCGCAGAGCGCCATCGGCAGACCGCTTTCGATGCGGCTGTCGAGGCGAACGCTGCGCAGGCGCTGGCTCTGCTTCAGGAGAAAGATCGCGTCGTTGATGACGATCGGGACCTGGACCGGCTCGGACTCGACGTCGGAGCGGCGTGCGAACCTCTTCAGCTGGCCGGTGATCTTGCCCATGTGCGCCGTCGTCTTGCCGATCATGCGCAGGTTTTCCTTGGCCTCGTCCTGCCGGCCGCGCTCGAGCAGCTTGACGGTGTTGTCGGACAGGGTCTGGACGGCGGCGAGCGGTTGGTTGAGCTCGTGCGTGATGCTCGCCGACATCTGGCCGAGGACCGCCATCTTGGCGGTGTGAACGAGATCGTGGAGCGTCGCCCGCAGCGACTCTTCGGCGCGCGTCCGTTCCGAGATTTCGCTCTGGAGCCGGTGATTCGCCTCGCTCAGATCGGCGGTGCGCATCTCGACCTTGCCCTCGAGCTCCTCGTAGGCGCGCTTCAGGGCGGCGCTGGCCGCGATCCCCTGGGCGATGCTCCTGCGTCGTTGCTGGAGGTGGACGAGGCCGAGCAGGACCAGGACGAAGGTCAGCACCGAAAGCGCCGCGCTGCTGCGCGCGGTCGACGTGACCGGCGCCATGTCGGCCATGACCAGCATTCGCCAGTCGGTGCCGGGCAGCGAACGGCTCATCAGCACGTACCTCGAATCGTCCCAGGGCTGCGCGCGCGATGCGCCCGCGGTGAGCTCGACGATGGCGCTGCCGTCCTGTTCGGGGCTCACTTCGCGCAGCCCGAGCGGCGCGAGCGCGCCCGCTTCGGTGTACTGCCGCGTCGCGGCGAGGCGGCCGACGGTCTCGCGCGGCAGGCTGCGCAGCGTCTTGAACTTCCATGCTGCCTCGGAGGCCAGAAAGACGATGCCGTTGCCGTCGGCGACGAGGATCTTCTCGCCGCCATGCGCCCAGGCCTGGTCGAGGCGCTCGAGATTGACCTTGACGGCGATGACGCCGAGGACCTGCTGCCCGTCGCGAATCGTCGAGGAAAAGTAGTAGCCCGGTTCCCGGCTGACCGTGCCGATGCCGTAGAACCGGCCCTCCTTGCCTTCCAACGCGTCCTGGAAGTAGGGCCGGTACGAGAAGTTCATGCCGACGAAGGTGGCCGGATGCGCCCAGTTGCTCGCGGCCAGCGTCAGGCCGGCCCGGTCCATCACGTAGATGGCGGACGAGCCGGCGCTCTCGTCGATCTTCTGCAGGTAGCCGTTGACGAGCGACTGGGCTCCCGGCGCCGCCGGATTCTGCAGCAGCGAATTCACGCGCGGGTCGGAGGCGACGATGCCGGGGAGGTACTCGAAGCGGCGCATCTCGTTGCCGAGGTTGAGCGCATAGAGGTCCATGTGGAGGGCGGTGGCTTCGCGCAGCGAGCGCAGCGCCATCCGCTCCGCCACGACGTAGCTCAGCGACGCCACCGCGGCGAGCAAGGCGGCGACGGCGAGGAGGACCAGACGGCGACGCGCAGGGCTCATGGCAGCAGGCGCAAAAGTGCCCGGCTCCATCGTAGGGCCGGGCAGGGCGGCTGCAGGTCGTGGTTTGCCATAGCGCGGCCCGCGAGGAGCCGCCCGCCGGCGCGGCCTATTTGGTCACGTCGAACACGACGTTGATCGGCGAGGGTCCGAACGACCCGTTGACGATGACGCTCGTGTGGTTGCCCTGGCTCGACCAGTCGCACACGCCGCTCGGGAAGACCGTGTTCAACCGCGTCGTTTCCGCCGCGGAGAAGGCCACCGTGTAGTCGGCCATGGTCACGGGCTTGAGCGTGCACTTCGGGATGTTCGCCGCGACGGGACCGCCGGCGACCCGACGCGGGAAGGTCCAGCTCGGGAACAGCGTGTTGCACTGCGAGTTCGGCGCGCTGCTGAGCGTCTGCGGCTCGCTGATGAAGGTCGTCGCGCTCGACCAGCAACCGTCGACCGCGGCGGCAGGCTTGGCGGCGATCACCTTGTCGCGCTGCGCCGCGGCCGAGGTGTCGGCCTTGTAGGCGGCGACCCAGGCGATGAACGTGCTCCAGGTCGTGTCCGCCGGCACCGGGTTGCCGCGCCACATCACATGGTTCTTGGTATCGCCGTTGGCCTGCAGCATGCGGTCGCGCATCGCGAAGTGGAACCACTGGTAGTGATAGCCGCCGTCGTCGTTGTAGATGCCGGTGACGTCGAAGACCGGGATGCTGGCGAGACCGCCGCCGCCGCCGAGCTGAAGGCCGCTCTGCTGGGCCCGCGTCATCGCGCCGGCGTCGCCGACGGTGCGGCCGGCGACGTAATTGGCATCCTGGTCGTAGCCGCCGATGCTCTGGTTGAGGTTCAGGAACTGGGTCGGCGTGATGGTGCCGGCGTTGAGCGCCGCCAGGCCGTACTGGACACCGACGTTGTCGAAGGGGCGAAGCGCGAACCCGGTCGTCTTGTCGACGCCGTAGACGTTCTTGCCGTGGTCGTAGACCGTGCCGCGCGCCCCGGTCGGATTGGTCGCCGGGTTGTAGCGCAGCGCGACCGGAACCGAGGCGCTGAAGGTGCCCGCGCTGTAGCCCGCGATGTCGACGCGTCCCGAGATCGGGTCGGTGCGGCCGGCCTGATTGGCGGCGTCGAGGAAGGCCTGCAATCCCTTGTAGCCGGAGACCGCGACCTTCTGCGCGTCGCTGAATCCGGCCGGATCGGTGACCGCGAAGTAGTGCGTCAGCAGGTGACCGTCGGAGCCGGAGAACGCGATCGCGAGCGGATCCGGGAAGGTGCACATGATGAGGACGCCGTCGAACAGGCCGGGAATCCGGTCAGCGAGCTGCGAGCTGCCGTACGAGCCGCCCGAGCAGCCGGCGCTGACGGTGAAGGTCGGCACCCCCATCGTCTTGATGAAGTGCTCCTTCGACATGGTCGCCGCCTCGCTCGAGAGAACGGCGTTGCAGTTGTTCGACGCGTGCTGCAGCGTGTTGGAGAAGGTCGCATAGCCCTCGCCGAGCCGCTTGACGGCGAGAACGCTGAAATCGAACCCGGCGATCGCCAGATTGCCCTCGGCCGGGCCCTGGATATACCAGCCCGCCGGACAGCCGAAGCCCTCGATGGCGATCAGGCGCCGATTCCATCCTTTCGGCGCCGCCGTCGGCGTCGGCGTCTTGTCCTTGGTCGGGTCGAACAGGACCGCCGCCTGGTAGATGCCGCGATCGATCGTGCTGGTCTCGACGCGAACGATGAAGGGCATCTGGACGCCTGCCGTCGTCGTCGTCGTCGCCGCGTCGGCGGGGACGGTCGTCGGATCGGGCAAGGGCACGAGCGCGGTGCCGCCCGTCTTCAGGTAGACGTAGCTGATTTTGGTCGTCGCCGAGCAATCGGCGTCGAGCGCGGTGCCCAGCTTGGTCCCGTCCGGCAGGGTGAAGAGATCGGTCTGGCAAATGAACGGCGTCTGGTGCGGACCCGAGAACATCGGTCCCGAGATCGGATAGTTCGTCACCATCAGCGTTGCGGCATCGCCGCCGACGTCGGCGACGAGCGTGTTGTCGCCGACCTTGAGGCCGGAGACGATTCCGACCAGGCGAGTGCTGTCGTTCGGATCCTGCGCGAACGCGCTCGAGACATCGGTGCCGTTGACGCTGACGTGGGTGACCGCGGCGCCGCTCGGACTGACGGCGAGGAGAGCCGTCCCTCCTGTCACCTGGCTCGGGCTCGACGACAGCACCTGCATGGAGGGCGCCGCCGGGCCGCTGTCGCCGCCGCACGAGATCAAGACCGCGGCGGAAATGGCAAATGCCGCAGCGATCGCGGCGCGAGAAACGATGTTTCGCACGGATGTCTCCTACTCGATGAGGGAGTACCGACCTGATGCCGGCACTGCTGAGCTTTGGCGTCACGGCCCGACGGGCTCTGGCGACACGTCGGCAAGCCGACGGCGCACGCTCTCATCGGTGAAGAGGGGCAAGGCCTATGCCAAACGCGCTACGGAGATTCCCTAGGCGGCCTCAGCGAGGTTCACGAGGAGACGGCGCCGACGTGGGCAAACCGATGTGCGACAACCCGCGCAACAGGCTGCAACCGCGTCCGCGAAACCGCACGAATGCATCGGCGCATCGACCTTGACATTGACCCTGCCGAATCGGCCGAAGATAATCACTGCACCTCAACGACCCGTGACGACCTTGATACCCACACCGAGTCCGTCGCCTTCGCCGTTCGAGAAGAGCATGTAGACACGTCGGTGTCATCGCTGCTTGCGACGTTCGGGCGGGAAGGCGGCAGTCCTTTTCATCGCCCGGCGAGCGAGCCCCCGAGAGAGGCCGAGGCCTCTCTTTTCGTTTCAGCTCTCCGGTCGCCCTCCGGACGCCGGCACGGCGTTCGCCACGCCGCGCCCTGCGCGGTGGGAGACCGCCCGTGAAACCGCAAATCCTCTCATTCGCCCTGCGCGGTTCCGCCGCGCTGGGAGTGCTCAGAATGACCGCGCCGAACGTCAACAACTTCGCTCGCAAGCTGGGTCCCGGGCTCATCACCGGTGCCGCGGACGACGATCCGAGCGGCATCGCCACCTATTCGCAGGCGGGATCGCAATTCCGCTTCGGCCTGGTCTGGACGCTGCTGCTGACGACGCCGCTGATGATCGGCATCCAGATGCTGTCCGCCCGCATCGGCTGGGTGACGGGAGAAGGGCTCGGCGTCAATATCGCCAGGATGTGCCCGCGCTGGCTGACGATGACCCTGGTCGGATTGCTGGTCGTCGCCAACACGATCAACATTGCCGCGGACATCGGCGCGATGGGCGAGGCGGTCCGCCTCCTCGCCGGTGGCCCGCAGGCGAGCTACATCGTCGGCTTCGGTGTCCTCTCGATCCTCGGCCAGGTCTGCTTCTCGTACGAGCGCACCGTCCGCATCCTCAAGTGGCTGACGATGGCGCTCTTCTCCTACGTCGCCGTCATCCTGACGGTGTCGATTCCCTGGCGCCAGGCCGGCGTCGAGGCGCTGACGCCGTGGGCGCACTTCCCGGCCGGGGTCTCGGCCAACGAATACGCTTCGATGGTGGTCGCGGTGCTCGGCACGACCATCAGCCCCTACCTCTTCTTCTGGCAGGCTTCTCAGGAAGTCGAGGACGGCCGACGCCGGCCCGAAGCGGCGAGGCTGAGGGACCATCCGGAATACGTCGCCGAGCATCTCTGGCGGATCAAGCTCGACACCTACATCGGCATGGGCCTGTCGAACCTGATCGCGGTCTGCATCGTGATCGCGACGGCGGTGACGCTGAATCTTCACGGCATCACCAACATCCAGACGTCGTCGCAGGCGGCCGAGGCGTTGCGGCCGGTCGCCGGCGAGTTCGCGTTCACGGTCTTCGCGCTGGGGATCGTCGGCACCGGCTTGCTGGCGGTGCCGGTGCTGGCCGGCTCGGCCGCCTACGCGGTCAGCGACGTCTTCGGCTGGAAGGGAAGCCTGTCGCACGGCTTTCACGAAGCCCGCGGCTTCTACGCCATCATCATCGTCGCCACCGTCGTCGGCACGCTGATGAGCACGCTCGAGGTCGACCCGCTCAAGGCGCTGGTATGGAGCGCGATCGTGAACGGCGTCATCGCCGTGCCGATCATGGTCGTCATGATGTGGATCGGCCAGTCGACGCGCATCATGGGCAGCCTGACCATCAGCCCTCGGCATCGTTTCTTCGGCTGGGCGGCGACCGGAGTGATGGGGCTGGCCGTGGCCTTCATGGCGGTGACGAGTGTCTGATCCCGCCGGCCGATGTCCGTCATCGGCCGGCGGCATGCACAGCGATTGACGACCGGCGCCCTGCGCTGTCGGTGCGCCGCCGGTGCGGCAGGCCGCGCCGTCGGCTCAGCTCGGCGCGGCCGCTTCGTCGCCGGCCTCGGCCGGATCGCCGCGCGACCGTCGCGCCCGTTGCAGCAGCGCGGTGCCGAGCAGGACGGCGGTGGCCGAGCCCGACGTCACCGGCAGCACCCGCAGCAGCGCCGCCAGTGCGCCGACCGCGTCGACGCTGAATCGCTGGACGTGATCGACCAGCGCGGCGACGTCGCCGGCGCGGATCGCCGTGATGTCTTCGAGCCGGATGTGCAGGTCGTGCCAGCCGCCGCGCAGCCTCGGCTTGACGAAGACGCCGCCGGCGATGTCGAACAGCGGCAGGATCGCCAGCGGCCGCAGCATCTGCTCGAGCAGGCGGCCGCGCTCGCTCATCGGTGCCGATTCGTAGACGTCGCCGACGAGCTCCGAGATGAAGCGGTCCGGTGCCTGGCCTGCGGCCGTCCGGGCGACGAGGGGAGTGACGATGGCGCGGGACTGAGGGTGCTGATTCATGGTGGCTCGCTGCTCCTGTGACATCGAACGCGCTCAGAAACCGACGCGCACGCCGAACGTGAACTGGCCGACGACCGGGTGGCTGCCGAACGCCGATGGCTGATAGCGCTCGTACTCGCCGCGCAGCGAGACGCGTTGGCTGAGCGCGTATTCGCCGCCGAGGCCCAGCTTCAGGCCGAAGCCGTCCGAGTCGCCGTTCGAGGTGTTCAGGTTGACGTGGGCGAGGCCGGCGCTGCCGAGCAGGGAGAAGTTGCCGCCGAGCGGCAGGAGGCCGACCGCGTCGAGGTACTCGCCGTGGCTCTTGATCGAGCCGCTGCCGTTGCTGATGCGGCCGAGCTCGGCAACCCCGGCCTCGAGCGCGAAGTTCGGGTTGAGCTGGTAGCCGCCGAAGACCTTGCCGCTGACGCCGGAGCTGCCGCCCTCGACGCCGTTGACGGTGTCGCCGAAATGCGGCGCGCCGAGGGCGCCGCCGACGTAGATCCCGTCGGCGTGGGCGAGCACGGTGAGAAGGCTGCTCGCCGCCGCGATCGCGGCGACGATGACGGGTTTGAAATGGCGTGCGTTCATGTCGGATTCCTTTTCGATTTCGCGCATCGACATCGATGCGTGGGGGCATCCTCTTCGAGGCCCCGGGAACCCATGTGACGCGCGCCGGGTCGCGTATTGCATCTGCAATCGAAGCCCGTCCGCTTGCCTGGCGCCGGGCCGGACCGACGGGGCGGTCGCACGGACGAGGTCGTCAGCGCAGCACGTCGGCCAGGGCGCGGGCGAGGTCTGCGCGCCGCAGCGGCTTGGCCAGCGTGCGGGTGACGCCGGCCTGTGCCGCGCGATCGGCGAGCAGCGCACCGCCGTAGGCGCTGACGAGCAGCACCGGCAGCGCCAGAGAGCGCGCGCGCAGCGCCTGCGTCAGCTGCGTGCCGGTCAGACCGGGCATCACCTCGTCGGTGATCACGGCCGCGAAGGTCGACATGGGACTCAGGGCGGCAGCGAGCGCGGCGCTCGCGTCGACATGGCCTTCGGCTGCGTAGCCGAGCCCTTCGAGCAGCTCCAGCGCGAGGCCGACGAGCTGCGGTTCGTCGTCGACGACGAGCAGCTTCTGGCCGCGTCCGGCCGGCGCGACGTCGCTGGGCCTCGGCGCGGGCGCCGGCTTGTCGGCGCTCTCCGGAAGATAGAGGGTGAAACGGGCGCCCTGCCCGGGCCGGCTCTCGACGTCGATCGCGCCGCCGAGCTCGGCGACGACGCCGTGCACCACCGCCAGCCCCAGACCCGTTCCCGATCGATCGCCGCGCGTCGTGTAGAAGGGCTCGAACAGGTGCTCCATGACCTCGGCGGCGATGCCGGTGCCCTCGTCGGCGACGCTGAGCGCGAGATAGCGGCCGGCGGCCAGCGCGCTGTGCGAGAGGATGCGCGAATCGACGACGCGCCGTCTCTGCAGCCAAACGCTCAGCGTTCCGCCGTCGGGCATCGCCTGCATGGCATTCGTGCACAGGTTCATCACGGCCTCGAACGCCTGCGTCGAATCGCCGCGCAGGCAGGCGCCGGGCGCGTCGAGCGCTCGCGCCAGGACGACGCCGGGCCGCAGCGATGCCGAGAGCAGCGTCAGCGCTTCCTCGACGACCGGCTGCAGCGCGAAGACCGTCGACGTGCGCGCGGCGCCGCGGCTGAACGAGAGGATGCGGCCGACGAGCGCCCGGCCGCGCAGCGCCGCCTCGACCACCCGATCGAGGTGACGCGCCTGATCGCTGCCGGCGCGGGCCGCATCGTGCGCCATCTCGGCGTAGCCGAGGATGCCGGCGAGGACGTTGTTGAAGTCGTGGGCGACGCCGCCGGCGAGCGTGCCGAGCGATTCGAGCTTGCTGGCGCGCGATCGCTGCGCCTGCAGCGCCTCCTGCGCCTCGGCGCGACGGCGGTCGGCGCGCTGGACGCGCCTCAGGGCGAACGCGGTGAGGGCGAGCAGCAGCGCGAAGGCGCACACGGTCAGCTCGGCAGCGCCGCGCCATTCCGCGAGCACTGCGTTCTGATTGCGCGCGACGACCACCTTGATGCCGTAGCGCGGCACGCCGTGCGTGGCGACGAGATTGTTGCTGCCGTCGCGCAGCCGGCGCAGCTCGACGGCGGGCTGGGTGGCGAGGCGTCGCGCCACCGCGGCCTCGTTGAAGGCAGGTGCGACGCCGCGGCCCGACGCATGCGCACCGGAGATCAGGACGCCGTCGCCACGAAAGACGCGCATCCGCGCATCGGTGGCCGGCACCGCGACCGAGAACGCGCCGAGCAGCTCGGCCGCCGGGATGCTGGCGACGATCCAGCCGCCGCTCGTGCCGGGAACGTCGCTGAAGCGGATCGCGAAGGCGACCAGCGGCGGCGTTGCGCCGCCGTCGGTGAACGGCCGGCTCACCGCCATCGCGCTGTCGCCGAGATCGCCGAGCGCCGGCGCGAACGTGCCCGGCAGCGGCGCCGGCGCGGCATCGGAGGCGGAGATCGTTCGGCCGTCGAGGCCGACGAGCCACAGGTTGCGCACCAGCGGCATGAGGTCGGCACGCGTCTGCAAGGCCTGCCGCGACGCCGGAACGGCGACCGGCAGGCGACCGTCGCGCAGCTCGGTGCGCAAGGCCTGCAGGCCGACCTCGATGCCGCGCAAGCCGCGGTCGATCTCGTCGGTGAGGGCGAGCGAGAGCAGGTTCAGGTCGCGCTTCTCCGCTTCGATGGCGTTGCGGCGCAGGTGCCACAAGGCCAGCGAGGCGAGCAGCGCGAGGGCGAGCCAGAGGCCGAGCGCGATCCACCACGGCCCGCGCGAGCGCCGCGGCCTGGCGACCGCGGCGGCCCGGCCATCGATCCCGTCATTCATGGCGGGAGTCTGGCCGCGGCCGGCGCTGCCGCGTCCTGCGCGACGATGACATTGCAGTCCTTTACCCGTCAGCAACGGAACGACGCGCCGCCGCCGCGATCAACTTCGACGATGGTCACGTCTCCGCACATTCTCGTGATCGACGACGATTCCGACGTGCGCGACATCGTCGTCGAGTACCTGGGCAGGAACGACCTGCGCGTCAGCGCGGGCACCTCCGGCCACGACATGTTCGAGCTCTTCCATCGCGAGTCGATCGACCTCGTCCTGCTCGACCTCGGCCTGCCCGGCGAGGACGGCATGGAGCTGGCGCGGAGCCTGCGCGCGCGGGCGCCGGTGCCGATCGTCCTCCTGACTGCGCGCGACCACGTCGCCGATCGGGTCATGGGCCTCGAGCTCGGCGCCGACGACTACGTCACCAAGCCGTTCAGCCCGCGCGAGCTGCTCGCGCGCGTCCGCGCCGTGCTGCGCCGCTACCACCTGCAGGCGACGCTGCCCGAGCGCGACGGCAGTCGCCGGGCGTTCAGGTTCTCGGGCTGGGAGCTGAACCTGCTGACGCGCCGGCTGACCTCGCCGGCGGGCGAGGCGGTCGACCTTTCCAGCGGCGAGTTCAATCTCCTGAACGCCCTGTGTCGCGCCCCTCATCGAGTGCTCACGCGCGACCAGCTGCTGTCGATGTCGCGCCTGCACGAGGGCGAGGTGTACGACCGCACGATCGACGTGCAGGTTCGGCGCCTGCGCCTCAAGATCGAGACCGAGACGGCCCATCCGCGGCTCCTCCTCACCGAGCGCGGGGCCGGGTATCGGCTCGACTGCGACGTCCACACGCTGTATTGACGGCTAGCGCGCGAAGGCCCGCGCCAGCGCCTTGGCGATGTCGCCCGAGACCAGCGGCTTGGCAAGCAGCTCGTTGACGTTCGCCTGGCGCGCGAGCGCGGCGATGTTGGCGCCGACGTAGCCGCTCATCAGCAGGATCGGGATGTCGGGGCGGATCCGGCGCATCCGCGCCGTCAGTTGCGAGCCCGACATGTGCGGCATCGTCTCGTCGGTGAGGACCGCGTCGAAACGCTCGGGCTCGGCCTCGAAGGCGGCGAGCGCCTCGACGCTCGAGGTGTAGCCCGCCGGCTCGTAGCCGAGCGCCGCCAGCATCTCCTCGCCCAGCTGCACCAGGGCGAGCTCGTCGTCGACGAGCAGGACGCGCTCGCCCTTGCCGAGCGGCACGGCAGCGACGCCTTGCACGTGCGCCGCGGCGCGGCCCGACCAGGGCAGCCAGACCGTGAACGTCGTCCCGGCGCCCAGCGCGCTCTTCACGTCGATGCCGCCGCCCAGATCCGTGACGATGCCGTGCACGAGCGAGAGGCCGAGGCCGGTGCCGACGCCGACGCCCTTGGTGGTGAAGAACGGGTCGAAGATCCGGTGCACGACATCGGGCTCGATGCCTTCGCCCTGGTCGGCGACCACCAGGCAGACGTAGTCGCCCGCCGGCAGCGCCCCGGTCGTGAGCGAGACGACCTGCTCCGAGCGGCGCAGCTCGAGCGAAACGGAGAGCGTGCCGGCATGCTGCATCGCATGCATCGCGTTCGTGCACAGGTTCATCACCACCTGGTGAATCTGGGTGGCGTCGCCGATGACCGCCGTGTCGCCGGCCTCGAGCCTGCGCTTGAGCTCGATGCCCTCGGGAAGCGACGGCAGCAGCAGGTCGAGCGCCTCGGCGACCACCGACTGGACGTGGACCGGCACGCGCTCGCCCATTCCCGAGCGGCTGAAGGCGAGGATGCGCTCGACCAGCGCCTTGGCGCGCAGGCCGGCGTTCATGACGCCGTCGAGATGGCGCGCCAGCGCGCTCTCGGGCGCCGCGCTCGAGCGGGCCAGCTCGCCGTAGCCGAGGATGGCGCCGAGGATGTTGTTGAAGTCGTGGGCGATGCCGCCGGCGAGCGTGCCGATCGCCTCGAGCTTCTGCGCCTGGCGAAGTTGTCCTTCGAGGCGCTGCCGCTCGCGCTCGGAGCGCTTGCGTTCGTCGATGTTCTCGACCGAGCCGGCCATCCGGCACGGCCGGCCGCGTTCGTCGCGGATCGCGACGCCGCGCTGGCGATACCAGTGCCAGTCGGGCTCGCGGCCCGACGCCTCGGCGCCGCCGTCGCGGCGCAAGGCGGCGCGGAATTCGACGTCGAAGTGGGCGCGGCGACCGTGCAGATGAGCGCGCATCTCCTGGCGCATGCGCGGCACGTCCTCCGGATGCACGGCGAGGCCGGCCTGCCAGCTCCGCCGCGGCCGCAGCGGCGGGCCCGGCCGCATGCCGGCGAGCTGCTGGGCGCGCTCCGAGAAGAACAGGTCGCCGGTCATGAGGTTCCAGTCCCACAGCCCCTCGTTCGCGCCGGCGACGGCGAGCGCGTAGCGCTCCTCCGATTCGCGCACCAGCGCGCGCGCCGCGTTGACGCGGGCGAAGTGGCGCCGCACGATCACCAGCAGCGCACCCACCATCAGGGCCAGGAAGACGGTCCGCAGCGCCACCGAGAACACCTGCTCGTGCCAGGCGGCGAGGACTTCGCGGCGCTCGCGCGCGACCACGATCGTCATGTCGAACCCGGGCACCTGGCGCGCCACGGCGATGCGATCGGAAACGCCGTGGCCACCCGGCAGGACCGTCGGCTCGGTGCCCAGGCCGTCTTCGCGGCGCAGGTCGCGATATTCCGGCACCGGCTGGCCGACTTTCTGGCCTTCCGCCGGGAATTTGGCGACCAGCGTGGCGCCTTCGCCGAGCAGCGCCACCGACGTGCCGCGCTCGAGCTGCACGGCGGCGTAGAAATTCTCGAAGTAGCTCGCGTCGAGCAGCGCACCGACGACGCCGTCGAGGCGCCCGCCCGGTCCTTCGAGGCGACGCGCAAGCGGCACGACCCAGCGGCCGGTCGTCATCCAGCGCACGGACTGGGCGACGAAGGCATCGCTCGGGGCGCGCGCCTGCAGGCCCCGAACCAGCACCCCGCCCTCGACGCTCGCGTTCGGCGATGGAAACGCGGTCGAGCTGTTCAGGCGTGTGCCGTGCGCGTCGGTGAGGAAGACCGCCGCCACGTCGCTGAACTGGTCCCGCTGCGCCACCAGCTGTTCGTGCATCTGCGGCGAGTCCAGGGGCGGCAGCTTCTGGTCGCGCTGGGCCTCGACGAGCCCGCGCAGCATGATGTCGACGGTCTGCAGCGAGCGGCGCGTCTGCTCGGCGAAGACGCGCGCCAGCGCCTCGATCTCGTGCGCGGCCCGCTGCTCCGCTTCGTGCCGGCTGCGATCCAGCTCGAACAGCGCGGTCAGCACCAGCGCCAGCACGAACAGCAGGGCGACGACGGAAAACGTCGACGTGAGCCTGAGCTGCTGAGGGGGGCTGGAAGCCGGCGGCGGTCGCTGTGCCATGGTCGATGTGGGCCAAGCCGGATGCTAGGCACCGGGACGTGCGTGTGCGTGCGAGCCGACGGGCGGCGCGATGACAGATGCAACGAACGGCCAGACGGGGCCGGCGCGCCCGCCGCCGATTCCGGTTGCAGACTTCACGCGGCGCCCGGCTTCGGTCATCGATGCGGCAAGCGGGCATGCCTGAATGCGGGACGCCGTCCGGCGACTCCGCGGAATTCGACCTTGCCCCCGAGATGACCCCAATATCCCCGCTCGCGCCAGGCTCGCTGCCCGAGGCTGCGCTGACGATCGGCTGCTGCATTGCGCTGCTGCTGCTGACGACGTGGCTGCACTACGAGGCGCTTCGGGCGATCCGGCTCGCCCATCCGCGCGGCGCCACGACCAGCAGGGCGCGGACGATGCTGGTGCTGCTCGGCATCTCCACCGCCCACGTCACCGAGGTCTTCCTGTACGCCGGCGCGTACTACCTGCTGGCCCGCTACGCCCATGTCGGCACGCTCGGCGGCCTGGTCTCGCCTTCGCTGAACGCATCGCTCTACTTCTCGCTCGAGACCTACTCTTCGCTCGGCTACGGCGACATCGTGCCGTCGGGCGCGTTGCGCGCGATGGCGGGCGTCGAGGCGCTCAACGGGCTGCTGCTGATCGGCTGGTCGGCGTGCTACGCGCATGGTGCGCTGGATGTCTTTCCCGACCGGGCCGATCGGTCAGTACAGCGACTCCACCGGCGGAACGAAGATGTACCCGGCGCCGCGCTCGGTGACGATCAGCTGCGGCCGGGCCGGATCGATCTCAATCTTGCGGCGCAGCCGGACGATCTGGACGTCGACCGTTCGCTCGTAGACCTCGGCGTTGTGAAGCCGTGACAAGGTCATCAGCTGATCGCGCGACAGGACGCGCTCGGGCGAGCCGCAGAACGCCGCGAGCAGGCTGAACTCGCCGTTGCTCAGGTCGAGCTTGCGTCCGTCGGGCGCGGTGAGCTTGCGCGTGCGCAGGTTCAGCTCCCAGCCGGCGAAGCGGAAGGCGCGGCGCTTGTCGTCGCGCGCCGGGCCGTCGATCGGCATCTGGTAGCGGCGCAGCACGGCCCGGATGCGGGCGAGCAGCTCGCGCGGGCTGAACGGCTTGGTGACGTAGTCGTCGGCGCCGAGCTCGAGGCCCATCACCCGGTCCGCTTCCTCGGCGTTGCCGGTCAGCAGCATGATCGGCACCGAGGCCGTCTCGCGCAGCGACTGCGCCAGGATCATGCCGTTCTCGCCCGGCATGCGAACGTCGAGCAGGACCAGGTCGATGGCCTCGGACTCGATCACCTTGAGCATCTCGTGCCCGCTCGCCAGCGCCGTGACGCGCAGCTGGTTGTTGCAGAGGTACTCGGTCAGCACGGTGCGGATGTCCGGGTCGTCGTCGACCACCAGCACGTGCGGCAGGTTGGCGGGAATCGCGGGAATGGCAGGATTCGCTTCGGTGTTCACGGGCCATCGCTCCAGTGTTTGATCTGTAGTCACGGCTGGCCGGCGGTGCAATGAAACCGGGCCTCGGCGACCTTACGCTGGCCTGCCATCGCGGCCTCGCCGCCGCCCGCCAGCTCGTCATGCCAACAACGCCCGACTCCGTATCCGTCCCGCCGCCGTCGCCGATGCCGGTCGCGCTCTGCGAACCCGACCCGCTCCTTTGCGCGCTGCTCGGCGAATGGCTGCAGCGCGCCCACTACCTGCCCCTCAGCGACGCAGCCGCGTCCTGCGCGAGCGCCAGGGTGGTGCTGGTCGTCGCCGACCTGCCCGCACCGCGCCTCGACGGCGCGGCGCGAATCGCCATCCTGCGGCAGCGCTTCCCCGGCGCCAAGGTGCTGGCGATCTCGGGGCAGTTCATGGGCTGGCTGAACGGCTGCACGGCGACCGCGTCGGCCCTCGGCGCCGACGCGATCCTGGCCAAGCCGTTCACGTCGGCGCTCTTCATCGATGCCGTGCGCATGATCGTCCCGGCTTGAGGCGCAGGCGGTGTGAGGCATCGAAAGAGCTCCCGGCGACGGTTCTGACGGCAATCGGTTTATCACTGGCGCTGCATCTGCGCGCGATGCCTGCATTGTCGAACCGTGGCCACGATCGCGCAGCCGCTGGCGATTGCGAACGCCATCTCCGGCGTTACACCTGCAATCTGCCCAGCGCCTTCCAGGACCGGGCGAGTCAGCGGACGAATCAGGTTGCAGACGTCATCCGGCGGGGCAGCGCCGCCATCTCGCAGGAACACGTCGTGCCGACGATGCGAAATCCCTTTCCGGCCGCGAAAGACAACGCCATGAACATCTCGCCAGCGACGCCGCCGTCGCGACCCGAGTCCGAGAAACGCGCCCTGCTGGTCGTCGCCGGCACGATGGGAGCGGCGGGGCTGCTCGCCGCGGCCTATCCGTTCGTCGCGAGCCTCGAGCCCTCGGCGCGGGCCCTTGCCGAAGGCGGGCCGGTCGAGTTCGACCTCGGCCAGCTCGGCGCGGGACAGACGGCGACGGTGGCATGGCGCGGCAAGCCGGTCTGGATCATGAAGCGCACGCCGGCGATGGTGAGCGAGCTCCAGCGCGCCAATCCCGATCTCGCCGATCCCCTGTCGAAGCGATCGGAACAGCCGGCCGATTGCGTCAATGCGACGCGCTCGGTCCGGCCGGACGTCTTCGTCTGCGTCGGCATCTGCACCCATCTCGGCTGCTCGCCGACGCTGCGCCTCGACGATGCCGCGCTCGCTGCGCGGCTGCATGCGCCGGACGGCTACTACTGCCCGTGCCACGGCTCGGTCTTCGACCTCGCCGGCCGGGTGATCAGGAACGTGCCGGCGCCGGTCAACCTGGTCATCCCCGAGCACCGCTTCACCACGCCGACTTCGCTCGTCATTGGCTGACCGGAGTCGCCGCGTGCGGCGACTCGCGCGCGGCCGCGGCGGGCGGAGGCTCGAGCAGCCATTGCTCGTCGTGGAGTCGCTTCAGCGTCGAGCGGTGGCCGACGCTGACGACGGTCGTGCCGGGCAGCTCGCGCCGCAGGCACTCGTACAGCGTTTGCTCGGCGGGCTCGTCGAGCGCGGCGCTGGCCTCGTCGAGAAAGACCCAGTCGGGACGATGCAGCAGCACGCGCGCGAACTGCAGGCGCTGCTGCTCGCCCGGCGAGAGCACCGTCGACCACGTCCTCGCCTGGTCTCGATCGGGCACGAGCCGGTCGAAGCCGACCAGGGCCAGCGAGCGAACGATCGCGGCCGCATCGAAGTCGCCTTCCGGCTGCGGATAGGCGAGCGCGGCGCTCAGGCTGCCGTCGGGCAGGTACGGGTGCTGCGGCACGATCATCAGCGTCGCGTCGCGCGGCAGGCGCAGCGTCCCTTCGCCGTGGCGCCACAGGCCGGCGATCACGCGCAGGAGCGAGCTCTTGCCGCTTCCCGATGCGCCGCTCAGCAGCACGTGGCGGCCCGGAACCAGGCGGCGGTCGCGCAGGCGGATCAGCTCGCGGCCGTCAGGCGCGCGAACGATTAGCGCCGGGAATTCGATCGCCTCGCCGATCGACGGCACCCGTTCGACGGTCTGCACGGCGGCGCCCGCCGCCGGCGCGCGGCCATCGGCCAGCGCCGCCGATTCGAAATCGACCAGACGCTTCACCGTGGCACGCCAGTCGGCCAGCGTCGGGTAGGCATCGATGAACCAGCTCAGCGCGCCTTGCACCTGGCCGAAGGCCTGCGCGGTCTGCATCAGGCCGCCGAGCGCGATCGCGCCCGAGAAATAGCGCGGCGACGCGGCGAGGATCGGAAAGACGTTGGCGAGCTGGGCGTAGCCGGAGGAGAACCAGGTCAGGCGCTTGAGGAGGCGGATCAACCCGCTCCAGTTGAGCTGGATCGCCGCGAAGCCGGTACGCAGCCGGCGCTGCTCGAGCGCCTCGCCCTGGGCGAGGGCGACCGCCTCGGCGTGATCGCGAACCTGCACGAGCGCGTAGCGGAAGTCGGCCTCGACCTTCTGGCGCTGCGCGCTCACGCCCGCGAGCGGACGACCGAGGCGCTGCGTGATCCAGCTGCCGAGCCCGGCGTACAGCAACGCCACCCACACCATGTAGCCCGGCACCGGCACGACCGAGTGGCCGAGCGGCAGCCGCAGCGTGCCCGACAGGCCCCAGAGGATGGCGACGAAGGAGCAGAGCGTCACGCCGGCGTTGAGGAGGCCGAGCGAGAGCTCGAGGCACGAGTCGACGAAGAGACGCGCATCGTCGGCGATGCGCTGGTCGGGGTTGTCGATGCCGCTGCCGCTGCCGTGCAGGAGCCGGTACGGCGTGCCCGGCTGGAGCCAGCGTTCGAGCAGTCGTTCGGTCAGCCAGCGGCGCCAGCGCATCGTCAGCACCTGCTGCAGGTACTGCCGGTAGACGGCGGCGACGATGAAGAGCCCGGCCAGCACCGAGAACACGACAAGCTGGTGGGCGAAGGCCGAGCGGTCATGGCCCTGCAGCGCGTCGTAGAAGGCGTTGTTCCAGGCGCTGAAGCGAACGTTCAGCCAGACGCCGGCGAGGGTCAGGGCGACGACGGCGGCGAGCAGCACGCGGGCGCGGCCCTGGTCGCTCGCGGTCCAGAACGGCCGTGCCAGGCGCCAGGCGTCGGCCAGCGCCGGCACGCGCCAGGGTCGGGAGCGATGGTCGCGGCGTGGCATGGCCGCGACTTTCGCCGCGCGGCGTCGGCGCGGTGCGACGGCATGCGCGGCGCGCGCTACGGATGTCGCCGAAGCCGTGCGGCGTCGGGTTGCACGCGTAACGCCGACGGTGCGCTCCTGCAATCGTCGCGCCATCCGCGCTTGTCAGATTGAGGTCCTCGCACAGCTCCGGCCGCGGCCTGTTCCATCCTCTTGAAAGGAAGATCGACATGAAGACATTGACCCTGGCGAAGCATGCCGCCCTCGGCGCCGCCCTCCTCTCGACCGGCGCGCCGCTGCTCCACGCCCAGGACGTGCAGATCGCCCCGGGAACGACGGCATCGATCCAGTTCATGAACGGCGGCGTCGGCGAGTCCGAACGGGCGTCGATCCGCAAGGCCGGCGCGGCATTCAAGCTGCGCGTCGAGCTCTCCGAACGCGCCGACAACGAGCTCGTCGCCGATGCCGCCCTGAAGATCACCGACATGAAGGGCCAGCCCGTGCTGGATCTCGCCCAGGCCGGGCCGATCGTCAACGTCAACGTGCCGAACGGCACATATCGCGTCGATGCCAGCCTGCACGGCCAGACCGAAAGCCGGGTCGTCACCTTGCGCGGTCGCGACCGCGCCAACCTGTACTTCCACTGGGTCGGCAGCCCCAAGGCGGCGACGTCGTGATCGACCATCACCTGGCGGCCGCCGCCATCAGCCTCGCCCTTCATCTGACGGTGATGGTGACGCTGCTCTGGCCGGTGGCGCCGGTCCGGCCGGCGCGCGGGAAACGATGAGCCGCGCGTCGGTGGTCGTCCGGCGCGCCGCGAGGCAGCGCGCGCGAATGCAAGAACACATCGACATCGCGGGGAGCGGCAGATGATGACGACCTGGATCTCGGCGGCGCCGTCGGTGCTCGCCTCGTTCATGGCCTCGATGGTCGAGTTCGTCGAGGCCCTGACGATCGTCCTCGCGGTCGGCGTCGTGCGCGGCTGGCGCTCGGCGATGCTCGGCACCGCGGCAGGCGTCGCGCTGCTCGCCGTCCTCGTGCTCGGCCTCGGCCGCTCCCTGTCGGCGGTGCCGCTGCCGGTGCTGCAGCTGGTGGTCGGCATCCTGCTGATGATGTTCGGGCTGCGCTGGCTGCAGAAGGCGGTCCTGCGCTCGGCCGGCATCGTGTCGCTGCACGACGAGGCCGCGGCGTACGAGAAGAACACCGAGTCGCTTCAGCGCCACGGCCTTCCCGCGCACCCGAGGTTCGACGTGATCGCCTTCGTGACCAGCTTCAAGGCGGTCGTGCTCGAAGGCATCGAGGTCGTGTTCATCGTCATCGCCCTCGGCGCGCGCGGCGGTCTGCTCGTGCCGGCGTCGCTCGGTGCGGCGCTCGCCCTGCTGGTCGTGGTGGCGCTCGGCCTGTGGCTGCATCGGCCGCTCGCGCGCATCCCCGAGAACACGCTCAAGTTCGGCGTCGGCGTCATGCTGGCGGCCTTCGGCACCTACTGGGTCGGCGAGGGCATCGGCCTGCACTGGCCCGGCGCCGATGCCGCGATCCTCGTCCTGATGATCGTCATCCTCGCGGTCGCGCTCGCCCTGGTCGGGATCTGCCGGCGGTCGCGGCGCGCGCAAGGTGCCGAAAGCGCGAAGCCGGCCGCCCGTCCGCCGGCCGCGCGCGGTGCGCTGCGCGGCCTGGTCGCCGAGATCACGGGCCTCTTCGTCGACGACCACTGGCTCGCCATCGGCGTCCTGCTCTGGGCCTTTGCGGCGTGGGCCGTCGAGGCGCACTACCCGGTCGTCTCGGCAGGCGCCGCCCTCCTCTTCGCGCTGGGCACGCCGCTGTTGCTGTCGGCCAGCACGCTGCGGCGCGCGCGCGGCTGAGCGCTGCGGATGAGGGTGGCTGCGTTGCATGTGCCACCGGCACAGGCACCGATGTCGTCGCCGTGACGCACGCGCTGGCGACGATCCGGCGATGAACTCGATCCCTCGGTTCGCGGCGCCGGGCGCCGGCCGGACCAGCGCTCTTCTTGTCGCGGCCCTCGTCGCGATGCTGCTGGCAGCGCCGATCTCGGCGGCACCGGTCGCCGACGCGGCGCCCGCCGCGCTCGGCATCTGCGTCGCCTGCCACGGCGCCCACGGTGAAGGCGCCAGCACCGGCGTGCCGCGGCTGGCCGGGCAGAACGCCGACTACCTGAGCCACGCGCTGGCGATGTTCAAGGCCGGAACGCGGACGAGCGCCATCATGCAGCCGATCGCCGGCACGCTCGACGACGCCGAGATGCGATCGCTCGCCGACTACTTCTCGCACCAGAGCGCGGCCCCGGTCGACGCGGCCACCCCGGCGTCGCCGGAGCTCGCGCCTGCCGGCAAGCTGCTCGCCGAGAAAGGTGCCGGCAACGTTCCCGCGTGCTTCAGCTGCCACGCCGCGCAGGGTCAGGGCAACGGCGCGCGCTTTCCGAGCATCGCCGGCCAGCCGGCGCAGTTCCTCGTCGACCGGCTCCATGAGTTCCAGGCGCGCGCCCGTGCCAAAACGCCCGACGCCGGGTCGATGACCGCAGTTGCGGCGCTGCTCGACGAGCTGCAGATCGAGGAAAGCGCGGCCTACCTGTCGAAGCTCGGCCGGTGAGCGCCGCTCGGGCGCGATGCGCGCCCTCGGTTGCGCGTTGCATGTGCAACCCGGCGCAAGCGCAGTGAAACGCTGGGGGCGCGCAGGCCCGCCATTCTCGACATCGACAGATCAAGTGGTGGTCCGCATGAACTCCGATCTCATCTCTCCTCTTCGCATCGCGCTGGTCGTCGCAACGGCGACGCTGGCCCTGCAGGCCTGTCACAAGAGCAAGCCCCCGAGCGCACCGGCGCCGCCGCAAGTCTCGGTGGTGACGGTGCACCGGAGCAGCGTGCCGATCACGATCGACCTTCCCGGGCGGACCTCCGCCTATCTCGTCGCCCAGGTGCGGGCGCGCGTCGACGGCATCGTCCTCAAGCGCGAGTTCAAGGAGGGCGGCGACGTCAAGACCGGACAGCGGCTCTACGAGATCGACCCGGCGCCCTACATCGCCACGCTGAACAGCGCCAAGGCCGCGCTGCAGAAGGCCGAGGCCAATCTCGCCTCGACCACGGCGCTGGTCGAGCGCTACAAGGTGCTCCTGCCGACGAACGCGATCAGCAAGCAGGACTACGACAACGCCGTGTCGATGCAAGGTCAGGCCGCGGCCGACGTCGCGACCGGCAAGGCGATGGTGCAGACCGCCCAGATCAACGTCGACTACACCAGCGTGGTGTCGCCGATCAGCGGACGCAGCGGGATCTCGCTGGTCACCCAGGGCGCGTACGTCCAGGTCAGCGCGGCGACGCTGATGACGACCGTGCAGCAGATCGATCCGATCTACGTCGACCTCACCCAGTCGAGCGTCGAAGGCCTGCAGCTGCGCAGCGACATCGCGAGCGGCCGGCTGACGGTCGGCGGCGCGCACCAGGCCAAGGTGACCTTGACGCTGGAGAACGGCAAGCAGTATCCGCAGTCGGGGGCGCTGCAGTTCAGCGACATCACCGTCGATCCGACGACCGGCTCGGTGACGGTGCGCGCGATCTTTCCCAATCCGAACTTCGTTCTGCTTCCCGGGATGTTCGTGCGCGCGCGCATCGAAGAAGGCGTCTCAGACGACGCCATCCTCGTGCCGCAGGTCGGCGTCACCCACGACCCGCAAGGCCATGCGACCGCGCTCGTCGTCGGCCCCGACGCCAAGGTCGCGACGCGAACGCTGCAGCTCGAGGGCACGCACGGCGACCAGTGGATCGTCTCGGGCGGCCTCGCCGACGGCGAGCGCGTGATCGTCGCCGGCATCCAGAAGGTGCAGCCCGGAGCGCAGGTGCAGGCGACCGAGGCACCGCCGACGACCGCCGCCGCGGCCAGCGCGCCGCAGACGACCGCCGCTGCCAGCGCGCCGCGGACCACCGCCGCGACCAGCGCGCCGCCGACCACCGCCGCAGCCAGCACGCCGCGGACCGCCGCAGCCAGCGCACCGCCGACCGCTGCCGCGGCCAGCGCACCGCTTCTATCGCGCGCTGTCGCTTCCCGGAAATAAGTCAGGACACTCGCGATGGCCAAGTTCTTCATCGAGCGACCGATCTTCGCGATCGTCATCGCGCTGCTGGCGATGCTGGTCGGCGGCCTCTCGATCGTCTCGATGCCGGTCGAGCAGTACCCGACGATCGCGCCGCCGTCGATCCAGATCACGGCGACCTACGTCGGCGCCTCGGCGGAGACCACGACCGACACCGTCGTCCAGGTGATCGAGCAGCAGATGAACGGGCTCAACAACCTGCTCTACCTCTCGTCGAACGCCGACGACACCGGCACCGCGACGATCACGCTGACCTTCGCCGCCGGCACCAATCCCGACATCGCCCAGGTCCAGGTGCAGAACAAGCTCCAGCTCGCCACGCCGCTCCTGCCGGCGCAGGTGCAGCAGGCCGGCATCCGCGTCACCCAGTCGAGCAACGGCTACTTGCTGATCGCCGGCTTCGTCTCGAGCGACAACAGCATGTCGCGCTACGACATCGCGAACTACGTCGTCTCGCACCTGCAGGACCCGTTGAGCCGGGTCAACGGCGTCGGCAACTTCAACGTCTTCGGCACCCAGTACGCGATGCGCATCTGGCTCGACTCGGCCAAGCTGAACAGCTTCCAGCTCACGCCGGTCGACGTCGCGACCGCGATCACGAACCAGAACATCCAGGTCGCCGGCGGCCAGCTCGGCGGCACGCCGGCGCCGCCGACGCAGCGGCTGACCGCGACGATCACCGAGGCGACGCTGCTGCGCACGCCCGAGGAGTTCGGCGCGATCCTGCTGAAGGTCAATCCGGGCGGCTCGCAGGTACGGATCCGCGACGTCGCCAAGGTCGAGCTCGGCGCCGAGACCTACTTCATCGACTCCAGATACAACGGCGCGCCCGCTTCGGGCATCGGCATCCAGCTGGCCCCGGGCGCGAACGCGCTCGCGACGGCGACCGCCGTGCGTGCCCGGATCGACGAGCTCGCGCCGTACTTCCCGCACGGCCTGCAGGTCGTGTACCCGTACGACACCACGCCATTCGTGAAGATCTCGATCACCGAAGTGGTGAAGACGCTGTTCGAGGGCGTGGTGCTCGTCTTCCTGGTGATGTACCTGTTCCTGCAGAATTTCCGCGCGACCCTGATCCCGACCATCGCCGTTCCGGTCGTCCTCCTCGGAACGTTCGGAATCCTGTCGGCCCTCGGATTCACGATCAACACCTTGTCGATGTTCGGCATGGTGCTGGCGATCGGCCTGCTCGTCGACGACGCGATCGTCGTCGTCGAGAACGTCGAGCGCGTGATGGCCGAAGAGGGACTCTCGCCGCGCGAGGCGACGAAGAAGGCGATGGGGCAGATCACCGGCGCGCTGGTCGGCGTCGCCGTCGTGCTCAGCGCGGTGTTCGTGCCGATGGCGTTCTCGGGCGGATCGGTCGGTGCGATCTACCGGCAGTTCTCGCTGACGATCGTCTCGGCGATGCTGCTCTCGGTGTTCGTCGCGCTGTCGCTGACCCCGGCGCTGTGCGCGACGATGCTGAAACCCGTCAAGAAGGGCGGCGAGGGCGCGAAGAAGGGCTTCTTCGGCGCGTTCAATCGCGGCTTCGAGCACGCGCGCAACAAGTACCTGGGCGCCGCGCGCCATATCGTCGATCGCTTCGGGCGCTGGTTGCTGATCTACTGTGCGCTGATCGTCGCCGTGGGCTGGCTGTTCCTGCACCTGCCGTCCGGATTCCTGCCGGTCGAGGACCAGGGCATCGCCTACATCCAGGTGCAGACCCCGCCGGGTGCCACCCAGGGTCAGACGCAGCTCGCGCTCGACGACGTCGGCAACTACCTGCTGAAGCAGGAATCCGCCGCCGTCGACGTCGCCTTCGAGATCAACGGCCTGAATTTCGCGGGCCGCGGCCAGACCCAGGGCATGGTCTTCGTGCGCTTCAAGGACTGGTCGCTGCGCAAGGGCTCGGGGCTCGACGCGACCTCGGTCCTGGCCCGCGTCAGCAAGCAGTTCGCGTCGTACCAGCAGGCGGTGATCGTGCCGATCAACCCGCCGGCGATCGCCGCGCTCGGCACGGCGTCGGGGTTCGACCTCGAACTCGAGGATCGCGGCGGAATCGGCCACGACAAGCTGACCCAGGCGCGCGACCAGCTGCTGGCGATGGCCCGGCAGGACCCCAACCTCGCGCTCGTCCGGGCCAACGGGCTGACCGACAACCCGAACTACAAGATCGACATCGACCGCGAGAAGGTGAGCGCGTTCGGCGTCAACCTGAGCGACGTCGACCAGACGTTCTCGATCGCCTGGGGCTCGCGCTACGTCAACAACTTTCTCGACACCGACGGCCGGATCAAGAAGGTCTACGTCCAGGCCGACAGCCCGTTCCGCATGAATCCGGACGATCTGAACTCGCTCTACGTCCGCAGCGCGACCGGAACCATGGTGCCGTTCACGTCGTTCGCGAGCGGCTCGTGGAGCTACGGCTCGCCCAAGCTCGAGCGCTACAACGGCGTCCCGTCGTACGAGATCCAGGGTCAGGCGGCGCCGGGCCAGAGCACCGGGCAGGCGATCACGGTGATGCAGAACCTGATCAAGAAGCTGCCGCCCGGCATCGGCTACGAGTGGACCGGCGTCTCGCTGCAGGAGCAGCAGTCGGGCTCGCAGGCGCCGATGCTGTATGGCCTCTCGATCCTGGTCGTTCTGCTGGCCCTGGCGGCGCTCTACGAGAGCTGGTCGGTGCCGATCGCCGTGATCATGGTCGTGCCGCTCGGCATCCTCGGCGCGCTCTGCGCAGCGACCGCGCTCCACCTCGAGAACGACGTCTACTTCCAGGTCGGCCTGTTGACGACGATCGGGCTGTCGTCGAAGAACGCGATCCTGATCGTCGAGTTCGCGCGCGATCTCGAGGCCGAAGGCAAGTCGGTGCTCGACGCCGCCCTCGAAGCGGCGCAGATCCGGTTGCGGCCGATCCTGATGACGTCGCTCGCGTTCGTCCTCGGCGTGCTGCCGCTCGCGATCGCCACCGGCGCCGGCTCGGGCAGCGAGAACGCGGTCGGCCGCGGCGTCATTGGCGGCATGTTGACCGCGACGTTCCTGGCGCCGTTCCTGATCCCGATGTTCTTCTACGTGATCACCGGCAAGGTGTTCAAGACCAAGGTCACGCCGGCGCAGGAGCCGCCGGCGCCGGCCGCGGGCGCGCCCGATCCAGCCGGCGGAGCGGCGACGACATGAGCCGCGATGCCGCGCTCGTTCGCGCCAACGCGCCGGTCGTGCGCCGCGGCGCGAGCGCCCTCCTCGCCCTGGCGACGCTGATCTCCGGGTGCTCGCTGCAGCCGCTCTACCGGCGGCCCGATGCG
The DNA here is from genome assembly GCA_035995885.1 of Caldimonas sp. Taxonomy (GTDB): domain Bacteria; phylum Pseudomonadota; class Gammaproteobacteria; order Burkholderiales; family Burkholderiaceae_C; genus Schlegelella_A. The sequence goes on from DASYKC010000029.1 coordinate 33,754, forward strand.
CCGGTCTCCGGCGCGTTTCCGGCCGGCGCCGCGTATCCGCCCCTGCCGGGCGGGCCCGGCAGCACGACCCTGCCGGCGGTCGAGATCGGCTGGCGCGATTTCCTCACCGATCCGCGCCTGCAGCGACTGGTCGAGATCGCCCTCGCGAACAACCGCGACCTGCGCATCGCGGCGCTGAACGTCGCCCAGATGCAAGCGCAGTTCCGGATCCAGCGCGCGGCGATGTTTCCGCAGGTCAGCGGCTTCGCCAATTCGTCGTCGACGCGAACGCCGGCGAGCATCTCGACCAGCGGCAACGCCACCGTGCTGCACGACTACTCGGTGGGCGCATCTGCGGCCTGGGAGATCGATTTCTTCGGCCAGCTGCAGAGCCTGAAGGACCAAGCGCTGCAGCAATACCTTGCCACAGCCGAGGCACGCAAGGCGTTCGAGATCCTGCTCGTCTCCGAGGTCGCCGACCAGTACCTGAGCGTGCTCGCCTTCGACGAGCTCCTCGCCGTGACGCAGCGGACGCTCGACACCGCGCAGGTCTCGCTCCGCCTCAACACGGCCCTGTTCCAGGCCGGCACCGGCAACCAGCTCTCGGTCGAGCAGGCGCAGACCGTCGTCGAGCAGGCCAAGGCCAACTACTCGGCGCAGGTCCGCGGCCGCGCCCAGGCCGAGAACGCGCTGGTGCTCTTGCTCGGTCAGCCGCTTCCTGCCGACCTGCCGCCGGCGGTGCCGCTCAACAGCCAGGCGATCCTGGCCGACATCCCGGCGGGTCTTCCTTCCGACCTGCTGACGCGCCGGCCCGACGTGATGCAGGCCGAGGCGACGCTGCGCGGCGCCAACGCCAACATCGGCGCGGCGCGCGCGGCGTTCTTTCCGAACATCAGCCTGACCGGCGACTTCGGCACGGCGAGCGCCGCGCTCGGCGGCCTGTTCGGCGCCGGCTCGCTGGCCTGGAGCTTCCTGCCGTCGATCACGCTGCCGATCTTCAACGGCGGCAAGCTGCAGGCGCAGCTCGACGTCGCGACCCTCCAGAAGGACATCAACGTCGCCCAGTACGAAAAGGCGATCCAGATCGCATTCCGCGAAGTCGCCGACGCGCTCGCGGCGCGCGGCACCTTCAGCGACGAGGTCGCGTCGCTCGAGCGCTTCGTCGATGCCGAGCAGCGTTCGCTCGATCTGTCGGAGTCGCTGTTCCGGAACGGCGTGGCCAACTACCTCACGGTGCTGACCGCGCAGACCGGCCTCTACGGCGCCCAGCTGACGCTGGTGTCGACGCGCCTCGCGCGCCTCACCAATCTGGTCGACCTCTACCGCACGCTGGGCGGCGGATGGATCGAGCACACCGGCGATGCGCCCCGCCCCGCCGATGTCGGCGTGAACCTGCCGTCAGGGCAGGGAACGCCAGGCGACCGTTCGCGCGCCGCTCGGGCGAACTGAGGCGATCGGCACGTTGCAGAAGCAATGTGCATGTCGGCCCTTTGTCGGCGCGGCGTGACCCGCCGTCGCTATCTTCGAATCGTGAATGCAATAGCGCATCGCCCCGGCCCAAGGGCCTCGGAACCGAACCTTCTTACTCTGGAGTGAATCATGAAAGTCAAGCAACTCTTCGCGCTCTCTGCGCTTGCCCTCGCCACCGGCGCCGTCATGGCGCAAGCGGCTGCCGACGCGCCGCTGACCCGCGCCGAGGTCCGCCAGCAGGTCCTCGACGCGCGTGCCAACGGCACGCTGCGCCACGCCGGCGAAACCGCCCCCGAGGAAATGACGCCGTACAAGGCGCAGATCGCCGCGCCGGCGACCCTCACCAAGGCGCAGGAGAAGGCCACTGTGCTGCAGGCGCGCGCCGCCGGCCAGCTCGCCCACACCGGCAGCGTCGCGCCCGAGGAAGAGATGGAATACGCGCGCGCGCATCCCTCCACGTCGACGCTCGCCCGCGGCACCGTGAAGGAACAGGTGCTCGAGGCACGGGCCGACGGCACGCTGATTCCCGCGGGCGAGGGCGAGTACCCGGACCTGCCGCCGGTGCGCACGCATGCGACCTATGCGAAGGCCGGCCAGCCGACGCAGTCGATGATGGCGCGCGGCCAGTAAGTCGAGCCTCTCGCGCGCGCGGCGTCCCGGCCAACGGCCGGGCGCCGCGCGTTTTCGTTCATGGGGGCCGACCTGCCCAGAGGCGAGGTCGCCGCGGCTCATTGTGGCGAGAGCGTCGTGCCCTCGTGGCGTTGCATGGCCGAGGTTTCTTCGAAAGACCGGGCTCTTCGTTCCTCTTCGCTCATCGGTCGCCAGCCGAATCGGCGCCACGTCTCCGACACGGACGTCGCCATCGATGGCACGTACCGGAACGCGGGGTCGAGGATGGAACGGGCCGGCTTCATCGATCGCATGATCGGCGCGACGCGGCAGCAAGCGATTGCGACCGACGTTCGGGTTGTGGGGTCGTCGACTTCATCTCTGCTCCTCACGATTCGGTCCGGAAAAGCCGGCACCGTCCCCGCACTCTCGCCAGCGACGGTCACCCGCCGATTTCGACGGCGCGGCGCGATGCGACAACCGAAACGCCGCGCGCTCCACGGCCCGCGACGGCAGCTCGATGCCCGCCCGATCCGTGTCGACCTGCGCGCCGCACGCTCGCTGCAAACGTAACTCCGGGCGGCGCCGAAGACGCAGAACCGAGATCGGAGCGAAGCAACCTTCTCGTCTCGAGACGCGCAAGGGCGAGTCTCTTCATCGACATCGGAGACTTGACATGACCTCACCTTGGATCGATCGCAACCGCCGCGCGTTCGGCGTCGCTGCCGTGGCGGGACTGGCATTGGCTGCAGCGGCGTGCACGTCCATGGGAACCGGCACCGGTTCGGTCACGCCCGGCAATGCCCCGGTCACTTTCGACTGGACCAGCAAGGACGGCGGCAACACCGGAACCATGTCGGCGACGATCGACAACGGCGCCTCGTTCAGCGGGCCGTTCCTGCAGATCACGAGCAACGTGCAGACCGACGCGCTCGAGCCGATGTGGGGCGGCGGCTGGCGCCGGGGCTGGAACGACTGGGGCTACTGGGGATCGTTTCCCGACACCGAGTTCTCGACCCGCTACTCCGGCAAGGTGGTCGCCAACCTGAAGGGTCCGGGCTCGCAGCAACTGCGCTGCCGCTTTCATCTCAACAGTCCGGCGGCAGGAATGGGCGGCGGCGGTCAGGGCGAATGCCAGTTCACCGGCGGCCGCACGGTCGACGCCGTGTTCCAGCGCGCCTGAGCACTTGGCCCATGAGCGCTCGGCACGTGACCCGCGAGCTTGGCGCGCTCGTCGCGGCACGCGCATGGCTGCATCGGCTGCGCGCGCGCCTCTTCACCGCCCTGCTGCGTTACCTCACGGGGCCGATCAGGCGTGACGGTTCGGCGACCGCCGAAGACATCCAATCGCTGGCGAAGGTCCTCTGTCGCGGCGATGTCCTGCTGAGCGCGGGAAACACGCGCGTGTCGGTGCTCGTCAAGTGCCTGACGCGATCCGCCTGGTCGCACGTGTCGATGTACGTCGGGCCGCTCGACGACGGCCACGATCCTAGGTGCGTCGTCGAGGCCGACATCGAGGCGGGCGTCAGGTCGATCCGACTGTCGGAGCTGAACGCGCTCAATGTCTGCGTGCTGCGGCCGACGGGCCTCGACCACGCGAATCGACTCCGGCTCGCCGAATGGGTCGTCGGCCGGATCGGCAGCGAATACGACCATGCGCACGCGTGGCTGCTCGGAAGAAGGCTGCTGCGGCTGCCGACCCGGCGCGTCCCGCACGCTGCCTCGAACACGGTCGCCGGCACGGCCACTCGCTTCATCTGCTGCAGCCTGTTGACGCACGCCTTCGCGTTCGTCGGGCTGGCGATCGCACCGGTCCAGGCCTCCCCGGGCTCGACGGCCGGAGCGGACCTGGGCAACGTCACCCCCGGCGATTTCGAGCGGGCCGCGGTGTTCGAGGTGATCGGCCCGGCCGCCGAAAGCGCTTGACCGAAGCCCGTCGCCAAGCGACGACGCGCGCGGCAGATACCGCCGAAGCGGAGCACACCCCTCGATTGCACGCGTAACGGCGCGCCGGCGCCGTTGCAATCCTGACTACACACCGGCTTGCGAGATTAACGACTTCAGCGGCTCCGGCTGCGCCTCATCCACCTGCTGCAAGGGAGAGCCCGACATGAAGACACCGACCATCGCAACGCGAACCGCTCTCGGCGCCCTGGCGCAAGCGGGACCGATCATCGACGTCGACTTGGCCGACGACGGGCATCGCACCGATGCGGATCTGGGCAGCTTGCGGGAGTCGACATGATCGACCATCGCGTCGTGGCAGCCGCCGCCACCCTCGCCCTTCACCTGACGGTCATCCTGGCGCTGCTGTGGCCGGCGCCGGTGCGCCCGACGACCCGCCAAGGCGCGAGCGACGTCGAGGTGCGACTCATCCCTGACGAAGGCGGGCTCCGCTCGATCCCATTCAGCGCGGCAGCGAGCTCGGTGCAAGTCCTCTCTTCACACAGCGGAGGAGCGGCGCACATGTGATCAGAACAACCCTGGCTTGAACCCGAAGCGATTTTTTCAACTTGGAGCCCATCATGAAAGCAAAGCAACTCTTCGCGCTCAGCGCACTCGCCCTCGCCGCCGGCGCCGTCCTGGCGCAGGAGGCCACCGACGTGCCGCTGACGCGCGCCGAGGTCCGCCAGCAGGTCCTCGACGCACGCGCCGACGGCACGCTGCGCCACGCCGGCGATACCGCCCCCGAGGAAATGACGCCGTACAAGGCGCAGATCCAGGCTCGCTCGACGATCACCCGAGGGCAGGAGAACCAGGTCGTGCTGCGCGCGCGCGCCGCCGGCCAGCTCGCCCACGCCGGCGACGTCGCACCCGAGGAAGAGATGGAATACGCGCAGGCGCATCCGTCCACCTCGACCGTGACGCGTGCCGAGGTGAAGGAACAGGTGCTCGAGGCACGCGCCAACGGCACGCTGGTTCCGGCCGGCGAGGCCGAGTACTCCGACTACACGCCGGCGTACGCGCCGCATGCCTTGGCCCGTGCCAAGGCCGCACCGCCGACGAGCCAGAACCTGGCCTCCAGCCGCGCGAAGTGAGGGACGCTCGCATCGCGCAGCGCCCGGCTTCGGCCGGGCGCTGCGCTTTCAGGCCTCGACCCGATGCGGCTTGGCGATGGCCGGCGCTTCGAGCAACAAGGCGCTTCGACCCGACGTCGCGTGGCGGCGACCCACCGGATTGGCCGGATCGCGGCTCCACTCGCACCAGCCGCCGTCGTAGACGCTGATCCGCTCCCAATTCATCAGCCAGGCGTAGAAGAACGCGAGCGAGGCGCGCCAGCCGGTGCCGCAATAGAACGTGGTCCATTGCCCCGGACGGATGCCGGCATCGCCCCAGAACGACTCGATCTCCCAGGCCGGCTTCATCGTGCCGTCGTCGTGCTGGAAATCGCTCATGCTGTTGACGTCGCCGTCGCGGCCGGCGCGTCCCCAGCGCGCGCCGGGAATATCGCCTCTGGCCGCGATGTAGCTGTAGCCCGAGCTCTTGCCGATGAACTCGTTCCAGCTGCGCACGCTGACCAGGACGCCCTCCTTGCAGCGCATGAGGTCGCGCGCCTGGCGCATGTCGATGAGGTATTCCGGACGGGCCGGAAAGCGCGCGCCGAAGTCGCTCGCCGCCGGGTGGCGACGCGGCGTTCCCGGCTCGACCGGGCGACCGGCGGCCTGCCACGCATCGAAGCCGCCGTCGAGGAGGCGGACGTCGTCGAGGCCGGCATACAGCAGCAGATGCGCTGCGCGTGCGGCCGCGAGCGTGTTGCGGCCGTACAGGATCACGGTCGTGTCGTGTCGGATGCCGTGCGCGAGCAGGACGCGCAGCAGCAGCGCGTCGGGGACCTTGTTCCAGAGCGGGCCGCGCTCGAGGTGTCCCGTCTCGAGGTAGCCGGCGCCGGGGATGTGGCGACGCCGGAACGCCGTCGCGCCGCCGCAGCCGACCTCGAACACGCGCCAGCGCTGCGCCGGCGCGGCGATGATCGGTCGACCGGCAAGCAGCGCGGCGAGCCACGACGGCGTCACCAGCTGGTGCCGGCGCGGCAGATGCCGGCGGCCGGCGTCATGGTGCGTCGCGTTCATCGTTCGCGCCGGCGAGCGTCGTGATCCGGCCGGCTCACGCGCGGCGCCAGGGCGGAAGGGACGCGCCCGGTGCTGCAACGCGCGATGCGCCGCGGCACGACAGGGCGGTATCCGGATCGTCGTGTCGGCGTCGGCGCGGGCGCAGGCCGCAGGAATCGGCGCTCGGCGCAGGCGGAAGCATGTCGAAGTCGCGCGTTCTTGTCCGGACCTCTCTGAGGCAGTTGAGTAGCAAGGCCATGGTCAGCTCCATGAGAATGGTGTTGCGCACCTTTCGTCAGGTCGTGGCTTGCGTCGTCCGGTGCGAAGGCGAACGCAACGTGGAGGCGCTAATCCTCGGGATGCCAGGTCGCATCCGGTCGGTACGCGGTCATTCGAGCCGCGATGCGGTGCGTCTGCGGGCCGAGGTCCTTCGCGATCACGACGTCGTCCTGGTCGACGAGGTAGGTCATCACGCCGGTCGAGCCGTAGCGCGCCGGGTAGGCGACGTAGGCGATCCCGGTGCCCGGCGACCCGTCCTTCGCTGCGCTCGCGAGGGCGCGAAAGACATAGCCGTGGAAGGCGACACCGCGATCGGCGCCACGACCTGGCAGGCTGCGCAGCGCGCCCATCGACGCATCGCGCTCCGCCCAGCGATGTTCCTTCTGCGCCAGGACCAGGGCGCGGCATGCCTGCGCCGCGCTCAGCTCGTTCTCGCCGATGCGCCGGAACAGCACTTCGTCCATGCCGCGCTCGGCATCGAAGCGCCAGGCGCCTTGCGCGTCGACGAGCGGAATCGGGAACGGCCAGTTCTCCGCGCCGACGTAGAGAACCGTGGTCGCGTCGGGCTCGCGCACGAATCGATGCATCTGCCGGTACTTCTCGACGAAGCGCTTGCGGTCGAGGCGGTCCTGGGCCGGATCGCTCGAGGAGACGAGCGCCTTGGCCGAGCCGAGGATCGTCGTGATCGCCGCCGCGTCGCCGCGCGAGACGGCGAGGTAGAGCGCGTGGCTCGCTTGTTCGGGACTGGTGAACGTGCTCGACGTCGCTGCGCCGGCGAGGCTCGGCGGCGAGTAGATCGCGGCGATGAGCGCGACGGTGGCGAACGCAGCGGCCGCGGCGAGCCGGCGCAGGGCCGGTCGATCGATCGTGATTGAAGTGGGGGACATGATGGCAATCTCCTCGAGTTGTGTTGCTGGGGTCGTCGGGCGATTCACTTAGCGGTGGCCGCCGCCGCCACCACCGCCGTGCCCGCCACCGCCGCCGCCGCCGAAGCCGCCGCCACCGTGCATGCCGCCACCGGCGAAGCCGCCGCCACCATGCATGCCGCCGCCGGCGAAGCCGCCGCCACCGTGCATGCCGCCGCCGGCGAAGCCGCCGCCCGCGTGCGCGACGCTGCCGCCAAACCCGGCACCGCCATGGAAGCCGCCACCGGCCAGGTTGCCGCCTTGGAAGCCTTGGCCCACGCTCGATCGGCCGCGCGCTGCGAATCCGCGAACGACGCCGCCGTGGTCGAAGCCGCTGAAGGCGTTGGTAGGCGCGACGGCGCGGCCCGGCGCTCGCGTCACGCGACCGATCGCGCCTGCGCCCGCTGCACTGCGTCCACCTCGATCCGCGATGCGACCCGGCTCGCCGTCACGGTGATCGACGTGTCCGGGACCCTCGTCGTGATGGGCGAAGGTCGGACCGCGGGTGATGAAGGGCGAGTGGTCGTGGAGCATCCGATGGTCATGCCAGTCGAAGCCCCAGTGATGCCATCCCCAGGCGGCGCCGGCCAGGACGCCGATGCCCAGTCCCCAGCCGAAATAGAGGTCCGGCCCGCCGTAGAAGACGCCGGGGACGCCGACCCATCCGGGATACGTCGCCAGCGGATCGCCGTAGACGAGCCAGGGGTCGTAGGCCGGCAAGTACATGAGCTCCGGGTCGACCGGCTCGATGGAGATCGCCTGATCCTGTCCCGTCACCGTCTGCTGGTTCGTGCTGTAGAGGGTCCCGGCCGATTGCGCTCGCTGGCGCATGACCTGGATCGCGTTCATGACCGCATCGGGCTGGTTGGCATAGGCATCGCCGAGCGCGGACGTCCAGCTCAGGTTGGCGTTCATGCTTTGGAGGACCGACGCGAATTGGGTGAGCGACTTGACGCTCGGGTCCCAGGTCTGCAGGTCGACGTAGTCGGCCAGCTGCTGCCCTTGCAGGCCCGGATGCTGCTGCTCCCAGCTCGACGCATCGACGATCTGCGACGGGTACGTGGCCGCGGCGAGGATGTCCGCCACCAGTGGGTCGGGATAGAGCGCGATCGGCGCGACGAGCTGGTTCAGGTCCGTGGTCGCGGCTGGCGCGGTCTGCGCGTCGGCGCCGGTCGCGAACGTCAGCGAGCAGCAGAGAACGAAGAGCGCACTGAATTGCTTGAGATTGAGCAGGGTCCGCATGATTCCTCGGGGGGCGAGTTGCACGATGCGGTCAGATTGGCGCCGCCGGCTCACGCGGCGGTGTCAGTTTTTCTCGCCGCCGCTACGGATGCAGCCGCTGCCGAGATCCGCCGTGACCTCCGGCGCGGCGCGCCGGCGTCGATGGCGCCGCGACGTCACAGCTGTAACTGGCCGGCCTCCGAATCGTCACGGTGAGCGCGCCGCGCGCCGCGACAGTCGATCCCGTCGATGCAATGCGGAGGGACGATGGAAACCTGGATCGCACCGGACGTTTTCGATTTCGAGTCGGCCGAGGAAAGAACCCTCGATTGCATGCCGATGCGGGTTCGCCTGAAGCTCGACCTCTGCGGCTTCAAGCTCTCGCTCGCCCAGTGGGCCGCGCTGCCGATGTCGGTGCGGCGGATCCTGCTGCAGATCCGTTGCGACACGCTCGTCGACATCGTCTGGGTCGGCGAGTACCTGCGCCGCGTCGTCGAAGTGCACGGGCTTCTGGAGCTGCCGGTCGTGCAGGTCGACCGTGCGGCCTGGAACGACGAGAGCCCGATCCCTTCGTCGCTCGTGTCGACGATGACGGCGTTGCAGCTCGGAACGATCAACGAGCCGGCGTGGCGCCGTCTCAACGATCTGCAACGCTTTGCGCTGATCAAGCTGAGCCGGCCCGGGCACACCCGAAATCTCGCCGCGGCGCTGCACGAGTTCGGCCTGGCCCAAGGCGCTGCCGCGACGCCGCGTTTCGCCTGTAGCTTGGCGGCGATGCGCTGACATCCGCCGGTGACCGCTGGCCATTCACAGTACGTCCACGGTGTCGATCTTTTCCCTGGAGATTCCCATGAAAGCCTTTGAACGCGTCCTCAAGTCGCTCGCAGTCCTCGTCGTCCTGTTCGCCGGCATGAGCTCGCTGGCAGGCGCCGCCGATCTGTCTCGTGCGGTCATCCTCGTCGCCTCCGACCGCCTCGCCGGATCGCCGTTCGAGAAGACCGTGATCCTGGCGACGCCATTGCCGCAAGGCGGGCACATGGGCTTCGTCGTCAATCGTCCGACCGGCGTCAAGCTCGAGAGCCTGCTGCCCGGACAGGAGTCGGCGCGCAACGTCGTCGATCAGGTGTACGCCGGCGGGCCGATGCTCGACAGCGTCGTCTTCGCGGTGACGCGCAAGCCCCCCGCCGACGACAGCAAGGCGGTGCCGCTGATCCCCGGCCTGGTCGCGGTGATGGACGGGGAGACCGTCGATCAGATCCTCGAGACGAGCCCCAACGACGCGCGCTATTTCGTCGGCCTGATGGTCTGGTCGCCCGGCGAGCTCGACGAGCAGGTCGGCAAGGGCGCCTGGGAGGTCCGACCGGCGAGCGTCGAGGCCGTGCTGCCCGCGCGCTCCACGGACCTGTGGAAGTCGCTCGAGGGAACCGAGATCTAGCCGCCGGCGAGGCGCGCCGGCGCCTCGGTCGCACCCGCCGGCGCGGCCGCGACAAGCGGCAGGTAGATCGCGAACGTGGTGCCTTCGCCGGGCGCGCTCTTCACGTCGATGGCGCCGGCGAGATCGACGACGATCGCGTAGACCAGCGACAGGCCGAGGCCGGTGCCGTGGCCGATCTCCTTGGTCGTGAAGAACGGCTCGAAGATCCTGGCGAGGGTCGCCTCGTTCATGCCGCAGCCGCGGTCCTCGACGATCAGGGCGACGTAGCGACCCGATTCGAGCGTTCCGTGCGAGAACGTCCTGCCGGCCGGAAACGGCGCGATCTCGAGCCGGACGCGCAAGCTGCCGCCGCCGCTCATCGCCTGGATCGCGTTGCTGCAGAGGTTCATCACGACCTGGTGCAGGCGGGTCGAATCGCCGATCACCGTGAGCGGCGGCGCAGGGCTGCTCGACTCGAGAAGGATGTCGCCCGGAAGCGACCCGCGGACCAGCTCGATCGTCTCGGCGACGACGCCGACGAGGTCGACCGGCGCCCGCTTGCCGCGCTGGCTGCGGCTGTAGAGGAGGATCTGCTCGACGAGGGCGCGGCCGCGGCCGGCGGCGGTGAGCACGTTCTGGGCATAGCGCTTGCGCGCCGAATCCGCGGGCGCCTCGTCGAGGAGCATCTCGCCGTACGCGAGGATGCCGCCGAGGACGTTGTTGAAGTCGTGGGCGATGCCGCCCGCGAGGCGCCCGACCGCTTCCATCTTCTCCGCCTGGCGCAGCCGGCGACCGAGCCGCTCGCGTTCGGCGTCGGCGCGCTTGCGCTCGGTGACGTCCATCACCGAGCCGACGAATTCGACGTCGCCGGCCGCGTCCTGCAGCGCGTGCGCCAGCACCTGCAGGTGCTTGATCCTGCCGCCCGGCATCAGCAAGCGGTACTCGGTGGCGAAGTTCGCGCCGTCGCGCGTCGCCTGGGCGAGGAGTTCTTCCAGGGCTGCGCGGTCGTCGGGATGCACGCGCCGCAAGAGCAGATCGACGCTCGGCGTGAGCGTCGGCTCGTACTCGAAGATCCGGAACGTCTCCATCGACCAGGTGATCCTGCCGCTGCGAACGCTCCAGTCCCAGCTGCCGGTCGAGCTGATGCTCTGCCCCTGGGCGAGGAAGGCTTCGCTGCGCTGCAGATCGGCATAGAGGCGGGCGTTCTCGAGCGAGATCGCCGCCTGCGAGGCGAGCAGCTCCAGCACCGCGATGCGGTCGGAGGTGAAGGCGCGCGGCGTCAGGTTGTTCTCGAGATAGAGCGCGCCGACCAGCTTCGTCTGCTGGACGATCGGCAGGCAGAGGACCGAGCGCGGACGCTTCCGGCGCATGTACTCGTCGCTCGAGTAGAGGTTCCGGACCGAGGCGTCGTCGAGGACGACGTTCTCGCGCGTCCGGATCGCGTAGTGCAGCGCCGACAGGGGCAGGTCGGACGACGCGATCGCCGCCTGGCGAACCGCGACCTCGATGCGGCCCGGGCCGGTCGTCGCCTCGGCCTCGATCTGCGGCTCGCCGCGATGCAGCAGGATGAGCAGGCCGCGCTCGGCGCCGGCGTGCTCGACGGCGATCCGCATGAGCTTTTCGATCAGCTTCGGCAGAACGATCTCGCTCGAGAGCGCCTGTGACGCCTTGACGACCGTGCCGACGTCGAGCTCGCCGAGCGCCGCGCCGATCGTCGTCGCGGACGAGGCCGATGCCGGCTCCTCGCGCAGGTGCGGGTAGAGCTCGTCGAGCTGCTTCACCTTGCCGAGCGCGCCCCAGCGGTCGTAGCAGCTGCGCGCGCTGCGCAGACAGGCGCGGCCGACGGTATCGAGACCCTGCGCCAGGTAGAAGCGCGCCGCCAGCTCGTGGGCGAGCGCCTCGTTTTGGACGAAGCCGTGCTCGCGCGCCGAGCGGATCGCCTGCTCGTACAAGGGCATCGCATCGACGGCGCGGCCCTCGACGCGAGCGATCTCGGCACCGACCAGGGCCGCACGGTTGGCGAAGTTCTCCGGGCAGGTCTCGGCCCACGCCGCGAGCTGCCGGTGATGAGCGATGCCGGCCTCGAGGTGCTGGCGGCGTTGTTCGCCGGCGGCCCGATCGCACGACGCGGCGTGCGCGAGCGCGCCGTAGAAGTGGTACTCGGCCGTCTCGAAACGCGAGACCGAGGTCCAGAGCAGGCGCCCCGCGGTCGCGGCGGCGTCGAGCGCGGTGGCGTAGTCGCCGGCGAAGAAACGCGCCTGGAGCTTGCGGATCGAGTACCAGCACTCGGCGAGTTGCAGGTCCGGGTTGGCGGCGAAGCGCTGCTCGAGCTCGCGCTCGTCGAGCTGGCCGTCGTCGAAGCGGCCGAACTCGCGCGTCTGCCCGCGCAGCGACCGGACGAGGCCGAGCGCGGCGGAGACCAGATCGATGACCAGGCCGAAGCGAAGCTTGCGCGCGAACTCGAGCCCGTTCTCGATCTCGCGCTGCACGTCGGCGAGCGAGTCGCCCGCCGCCAGCAGGTTCGTGTTGAGCTGATCGCAGCTGTAGGCGGCGTAGGTCAGATCGCCGCTCCGGTTCGCGGCCTCGAAAGCACGCCGCAGCAGATCCCGGCCGCTCTTGACGTGTCTCGTCCACGGGATGATGAGACCGGCGAAGACCAGCGCAGTCCTGGCCTCGAAGCGCTTCAGCCCGCGCTGTTCGACCAGGTCGTGGCCGAGCCGGCCGAAGCGGTAGGCGGCCTCGTAGTTGCCGAAGCGTGCGCCGGCCGCCATGGCGAGCCACTCGTAGGCGAAGCACGACGCGTCGCAGTGGCCGTGCTCGAGGCCGAGGTTCACCTGCCGGCAGACGACCAGGAGATACAGGTCGGCATCGGTGTAGAGGGCCGGCGTCGCCATCTTGGCGAGCACGTCCAGCGTGGCGAGCTCGGCGGGATCGCTCATCAGCGGCAGATCGATGAGCTGCTCGATCGTGCGCGAGCCGAGCCGGTCCCAGATCCGCTCGTACTCGCGCCGCGCCTGCTCTTCGGTCGGATGCGCCGACCAGTCGATGCCGAGCTGCCGGAGATGGTCGAGGCAGACCTCGATGGCGCGGCTGCCCTGATCGAGGGTCGTGTACAGATCCGCGCGCAGGCAGGTGACGGCGGCGCGTTCGATCGTCGTCGCGGCGCGGGCCGAGAGCGCCGTCAGGCGCTCGTCCGCTTCGGCGAGCGCGCCGGTGAGGAACTCGCATTCGGCCCGATCGAGCTCGAGCGCGAAGGCGAGCTCGTGCCGGCGCTGCCACGCGTCCGACTCGAGCAGCGACGCGCCGGTGACGAAATAGGCGAGCGCCGATGCATGGGCGGTCGACGCCTTGGCGCGCTCGCCCGCCTTCAGGTTGAGCTCGGCCAGGCGCTCGCGCTCGTCGCGTGCGGTGATCAGCGCGGCGCCGCGGTTGAGCTGATTGACGATCTCGAACAGATGCTCGGCGAGCCCCTCGGCGCTGCTGCCCGCCCAGAGCGTCCGGCCGATGCGCAGATGGGCGGCGGCACGCTCCGCGTCGGGAACGAGCGAGTACGCCGCTTGCCGGATCCGGTCGTGCAGGAACTTGCAGCTGCCCTGCTGGTGGAAGACGAGCCCGGCACGAACCGCTTCGCCGAGCGCCGCGTCCATCGCCGTCGCGCCGACGCCGTGCACCCGGGTCAGGGTCGCGGTCTCGACGATGTGGCCCAGGCAGGCGAGCTCCTTCAGCGCTTCCTGCGTCGGCGCCGACAAGCGCTTCAGCTTTCGGGCGATGAGGTCGACGACGTTGTCGGTGTAGCTCTTGGCGCGAATGCGATCGATGTCCCACTGCCAGGCGCGCGTCGCGGCATCGAATGCGATCAGCCCCTCCTCGGCGAGCGCCGCCAGGAACTGGCTCGCGAAGAGCGGATTGCCGCCGGTCTTCTCGTGCACCAGCAGCGTCAGCGGGCGCAGCCGCTCGGGATCGCAACTCAGCGCATCGGCGAGCAAGCGGTTGGCGTCGTCGACCGCGAGCGGCGCGAGCACGATCTCGAGCACGCTCGCGCCGGCGCCGCGGATCGCATCGAGCGTTCGCCGCATCGGATGCGCGGGGCCGACCTCGTTGTCGCGGTAGGCGCCGACCAGCAGCAGGTGCCGCACCTCGGCGTGCGTGACCAGGTGCTCGAGGAGGTCGAGCGTCGCCGTGTCCAGCCATTGCAGGTCGTCGAGGAAGACGACGAGCGGATGCTCCTTGCGCGCGAACACGTTCAGGAAGCGCCGGAACACCGTCTGGAACCGGTTCTGCGCATCTCTGCCCGGCAACTCCGCGACGGGCGCCTGTCTGCCGATGACGAACTCGAGCTCGGGGACGAGATCGACGATCAGCTGCGCGTTCGGGCCGGTCGCCTCCTCGAGGGCGTGGCGCCAGCGCGTCACCTCCGCCTCGCTGTCGGCAAGGATCTGGCGCATGAGCGTGCGGAACGCCTGGGCCAGCGTCGCATAGGGAATGTCGCGCTGGTACTGGTCGAACTTGCCGGAGGCGAACAGGCCGCGCGACGGCGCGAGCACCTTGTGGAGCTCGCTGACGAGCGAGGATTTGCCGATGCCGGCATAGCCGGAGACGAGCACGAGCTCGGGCCTGCCGTCGGCGACGACGCGATCGAAGGCCGCGAGCAGCGCCTCGCTCTCGGGCTCGCGACCGTACAGCTTCTGTGCCACCCGAAGCCGGGGCGACGCGTCGTCGGTGCCGAGCGGGAACGCATCGATCCGGCCTCGCGCCTGCCATTCGGTCAGGCAACGGCGCAGATCGCTCTCCAGGCCCGAGGCGCTCTGATAGCGCTCCTCGGCGTTCTTGGCGAGCAGCTTCATGACCATCGTCGAGAGCGGCTCGGGGACGGCCGCGCGTTGGTCCGGCGGCGCCGGCTGGCGCGCAATGTGGCAGTGCACCCACTCGAGCGGATCGGCGGCGCTGAACGGCAGCGTGCCGGTGAGCATCCGGTACAAGGTGACGCCGAGCGAATAGAGGTCGCTGCGCGCATCCATCGAGCGGTTCATCCGGCCGGTCTGCTCGGGCGCCATGTAGGCGAGCGTGCCGGCGATGACCTCCGGCGGCGCCGGCGCCTGGCACTCGTTCGGCAGGCGCGACGCGATGCCGAAGCCGGTCAGCCGGACGTTGCCGTCGTCGTCGACGAGGACATTGGTCGGATTGATGTCGAGGTGGATGAGTCCTTGCGCATGCACCTGGCCGAGCGCGTTCGCCAGGCCGATCGCGACGTGCAGGAAGCGGGTCAGCTCGAGCGGTCGACCGGCGTCGCGATCGAGGATCCGATCCAGCGGCTCGCCGCCCGGATCGCCGAGCACCAGCATCGTTCGCGAGCCATGGCGCGCGAGCGCCAGCGGCCGGGCTGCCCACGCGGGATCGAGCTGCGCCGCGAGCGCGTACTCGTGCTCGAGGCGACGCAGGCTCTGCGGCGACGGCTGTTCCGCGGCGAGCGCCAGGGCGAGGATCGGCAGCGGGTTGCCGCGCTGTCGGCCGCGATAGAGCGTGAACTCCGGGCCTTGCCGCAGAGCCTCCAGCGCGTACTCGGGACGCTCCGTCATGGAAGGGATCTCCTGCGCATGACCCGGCGGCTTCGGCGATCCGCGCGTGCGCCGCCGCGGTGCTGCGGCAAGGATACCCGCGCTGCGATCCCGCAGCGCGGGCCTAGGGACTGGATCGCCCGAGCAGGTCGGCCACCGTCTGGAGCAGCTCGACGCGCCTGAACGGCTTGGCCAGCGTTCGCGCCGCACCGAGCGCGATCGCCGCGGCGGCGTCCATTCCGTGCCCGGAGTCGAACAGGCCCGAGATCGCGATCACCGGGATCTGAGGATGGCGCTGCTTCAGCTCGGCGATGACGACGGCACCGTTCGTTCCCGGCATGTGGATGTCGGTGACCACCAGGGCGGGCGCGACCGAGCGAACGGCGGCGAGCCCGGCACCGCCGTCGGCGGCCTTGCGCACGCCATAACCGGCCGCCTCGAGCCACTCCGCGAGAGCGTCGCGCATGATGGCGTCGTCTTCAATGACGAGGATGTCGGTGGTCATGGTCATGGTCGATGCGGTGCTTCAGCTTGGGCCCTCGGGGTTGGCAACCCGAACGCCCGTGCGGCAGCGAGCCACCGATTCAATCGGGCGGCCGTCGCCAGTATGTGAGGTGCGACGATGCCACAGGTCACATCCGTGACCCACGCCGCCGTCCTTCGCTAGACTGGTTGGCATGAGCAGCACCGAGGCCGTCATGAACACGACCGCGCGCGCGCCGGCGGCGCCGCCGGCGCACGTCCTCGCGGTCGACGACGATCCGACGATCCGCTCGGCGATCGTCGACTACCTCGGCCAGCACGACTTCCGCGTCACCGCGGTCGCCGACGGCCGCGCGATGCAGGAGGTGCTCGGCCGCGAAGTGGTCGACATCGTCGTCCTCGACCTCAGGCTGCAGGCCGAGGACGGAATGGGGCTCGCGCGCCGGTTGCGCCAGGACTCGGCGATTCCGATCATCATGCTCACCGGTCGGCGCGACGAGGCCGACCGGGTGATGGGGCTCGAGCTCGGCGCCGACGACTACCTGACCAAGCCGTTCAGCCCGCGCGAGCTGCTCGCCCGCATCCGCGCCGTGCTGCGCCGGCGCCGGCCCGAGGTGCAGCAGGGCCGGCCCGAGGGCGTCCGCGCCTATCGCTTCGACGGCTGGGAGCTGAACCTCAACACGCGCCGCCTGAAGAATCGCCAGGGCCAGGCGGTGCCGCTCAGCAACGGCGAGTTCAGCCTGCTCGTGGTGTTTCTCGGCGCGCCGGGTCGAACCCTGTCGCGCGACCAGCTGCTCGACATGTCGCGCCTGCACGGCGACGACGTCTACAACCGCTCGGTCAACACGCAGATCCTGAGGCTGCGGCGCAAGCTCGAGGGCGACCCGGCGGCACCGGGCTACATCCGCACCGAGCGCGGCACCGGCTACTGCTTCGGCGTGCCGGTCGAGATCGTCTACTAGCGCGCGGCGGGCGCCTCGGGCGCGCGCCGTCTTCGCTTCCCCGGTCGAGGCGCTCGCCCATCGCGCTCGCCGGCTCGGCAGGCCAGCGGTTCAGGCGATCGGAGACCGCATCGGGTTGCATCTGTAATGCCGCCGTGCAGTGCTGCAACTCCGGCGTGATGCCCGGCCGCGACGCTGCCATGGCGGCATCTTCAAGCCGCCTCTCGAAGGACGTCTCCATGGACATGAACCGACGGCAATTCTTTCGCGTCAGCGCGGCCGGCCTGGCGGCCTCGAGCCTGGTCGCGCTCGGCTTCTCGCCGACGCTGGCGCTGGCCGAGACGCGCAACTTCAAGCTGGCGCAGGCGACCGAGACCCGCAACACCTGCCCGTACTGCTCGGTCGGCTGCGGGATCATCATGTACAGCCTCGGCGACAAGGCGAAGAACGTCGTCGCCGGCATCATCCACATCGAGGGCGACCCCGACCATCCGGTGAACCGCGGCACGCTCTGCCCGAAGGGCGCCGGCCTGCTCGACTTCGTGCGCAGCCCCGACCGGCTGAAGTTTCCCGAGATCCGCGAGCCCGGCAGCACCGAGTGGAAGCGCGTCTCGTGGGACGACGCCATGGGCCGCGTCATCACGATGATGAAGGCCGACCGCGACGCGAACTTCGTCGCGAGCAACGGCGCCGGGCAGACGGTCAACCGCTGGATCACGACCGGCATGCTCGCCGCGTCGGCGTCGAGCAACGAGACCGGCTACCTGACGCAGAAGGTGGCGCGTTCGATGGGGATGCTCGTCTTCGACAACCAGGCGCGGGTCTGACACGCCCCGACGGTGGCCGGTCTGGCCCCGACGTTCGGACGCGGCGCGATGACCAACCACTGGGTGGACATCAAGAATGCGGATGTGGTGCTGATCATGGGCGGCAACGCGGCTGAAGCGCACCCCTGCGGCTTCAAGTGGGTGATCGAGGCCAAGAAGCACAACAAGGCCAAGCTGGTCGTCGTCGATCCGCGCTTCACGCGCTCGGCCGCGGTGAGCGACTTCTA
>DASYKC010000030.1:0-57853 GCA_035995885.1 Caldimonas sp.
CGACCGAGAGCGCCAGGGCGACCGCGACATGGAAGCGCCAGTGGCGCGCATCGACGCGGTCGAGGGCGACGGCGGCGAGGATCGCCAGCGCCGGGTCGATCGGCACGATGTAGCCGGGAAGCTTGGAGCTCGAGAAGCTGAAGAAGACGAAGATCGTCAGCGCCCACGAAGCGAGCAGGACGAGGGGACGAAACCCGGGCCGATGCAGGTCCGCGCGCACCTCGACGACCATCCTGCGCGAGAGCCCGAGCCAGGGCAGGAAGCCGACGACGAGCTGCGGAACGAAGTACCACCAGGCCCCGACGCGGTGATGCACCGTCGACACATAGCGCTGCCAGTGCTCGTGGATGAAGAAGAAGCTCGCGAACTCGGGGTTTCGCTGCGACACCAGAACGAACCATGGCGTGGCAATGGCGAACGCGACCAGCGCGCCGCCGACGAGATGGAGGCGACGCCAGATCGCGAAGTCGCGCGCGACCGCCGTGTAGACGATCAGCACCAGCCCCGGCAAGACGATGCCGATCAGGCCCTTGGTCAGCACGGCGACGGCCATCGCTGCCCACGCCGCCCACATCCAGGCGCGGCGGCCGGCCGGCGACGTCGCCGGGTGCTGGGCGATCAGCACGCCGGCGAGGACGAAGGCGAGGGCGGCCGAGACGCCCATGTCGAGCGAGTTGAAATGCGCCGCCAGATTCCACGCCGGCGCGGCGAGGAGGACGAGCGCCGTGAAGAGCGCGACGCGATCGCCGAACCATCGCCGCGCTGCCGCTGCCGTGACGAGCAGGCCCGCCGCGCCGCCGAGCGCGACCCAGAGGCGGGCTTGCCATTCGCCGATGCCGAAGAGCCAGAACGACAGCGCCGTCGCCCACATCTGCATGGGCGGCTTCTCGAAGTACTTGAGGCCCTGGTAGCGGATCGTCACCCAGTCGCCGCTGGCGAGCATCTCGCGCGCGATCTCGGCGTAGCGGCCTTCGTCGGAAGGCAGGAGGTGGCGCGCGTCGAGGGTCAGGAACCACAGGCAGGCGACCAGGACGATGCCGATCGCCGCGGCGATGCGCAGCCCGTTGCCGGACGTCGGCCGGACGCCCGTCGGGGCGCGATGCCGAGCGAGCGGCGGGAATTCCGTTGAAGAAGGCACAGCGGTACGGGGCAGGTCGGGACGGTCGCGGAATGCCGCGGGGTTGCGGCGCTTCGAGGGTGCTGCGGCGGCTCGATCGCTTCACGGTAATTGGCGCGCCGCGTGGAATTGTGGAACGGTTGTGGAAGAACCGTGATGTCGGAGGCAACGTGCCGGGCTCGTTGGCCGAGCCGACGCAGATCTTCAGCGTCCCGACCCCGGACCCGGCGATCCTGCCGTCTCGTCGTCGACGGCCTTCTGCACGGCGCGGTAGAACGTCTCGCGCGCCTGGCTGGCGACACGATCGGTCGCGCCGCCGCCCCAGTCGGCGTTGGACACGATCACGAGCTTGCGCTTCGGGTCGATGAAGATCCCTTGGCCGAAGATGCCGCGCGCGGCGAAGCTGCCGTCGCTGTAGGTCCACCACTGGTAGCCGTAGCCGCGCCCGGGCTGGTCGACGGCGGTGCGCTCGCTCGTGGCATCGGCCAGCCATCCTTCCGGCACGATGCTCTGCCCGCCGACGCGGGCGCCGTTCAGGACGAAGACGCCGAAGCGGGCGAAGTCGCGCGGGCTGGCCTGGATGCAGCAGCCGCTGATCTCGTTGCCGCTGCGGTTGAGGATCCAGGTCGCCTGTTGTTCCATCCCCGCCGGCACCCAGATCTTTTCCGACAGGTAGGTCGACAGGGGCTTCTTCGTGGCCTGGCCGAGCAGGACGCCGACGAGGTTGGTCTCGCCCGTGCTGTAGTGCCAGCGCGTTCCCGCCGGCACGTCGCGCGGAAGTCGCCGCATGTAGCTCACCAGCGCATCGACGCCTTCTTCGGGCCGGTGCTTGTTGAACTGCGCCACGTCCGAATTCGGATCGGCGTAGTCCTCGTTCCAGCGCACCCCGGAGGTCATCGTCAACAGCTGGCGGATGCTGACGTCGTCGTAGGCCGAGCCCTTCATCTGCGCGATGTAGTCGCTGACCTTGTCGTCCATGCTCCGGATGTAGCCGTCGCGGATCGCCGCGCCGACCAGGGTCGAGGTGATCGACTTGGCCACCGAGAACGTGGTCCAGCGGCCGCCGCCATCGAAGCCGAGGCCGTAGCGCTCGAGGCGCAGCTTGCCGTCGTGGACGACGAGCAGGGCGGCGCTGCGCTGGCCCGCCATGTAGGCGTCGACGTCGAGCGCCAGCTTCAGCGGCGGTCCCGCCGGCAGCGGCGTCGGTGCGGCGCCCGCCGGAACGACGCGCGACTTGGCCAGCAGCGGCAGCCGATCGAGCGCGCGAAATCCGGCATCGCGCTGCGGCTCGCTCCAGAACAGGAGATCGCGGTTGGTCGGCAGCGTCGCCAGCAGGCCGCGCGTTTCCTTGTCGAGGCTGAACCAGCCCGCCGACCCGGCCACCCCGATGGCAGCAAGCAGCCCGAGCGCAATTGTCTTCGCCTTCATCGCAGCGTTCCCGAACGACAGTGTCGAGGAGCCGGATTGAACAGTATCAGCACCGGCGTCATTCGATCACCCTCGCGGCCTGGAGCAACAGCACGCGCGGGATCGTCAGCCGGAGCAGGCCCGCGGTCCGGCGATTGATCACCAGCTCGACGCGGGTCGGCTGCTCGATCGGCAGATCGCCAGCCTTCGCGCCCTTGAAGACCTTGTCGACGAAGACGGCCGTCTGGCGGGCACCGAGCGCGGGATCGACGCCATAGCTCATCAGGCCGCCCGACTCGACGTAGGCCGAAAACGGAAATATCGACGGCAGCCGGCTGCGCAAGGCGCGCTCGGCGATCGCCTTCCGCAGCGCGAAGAGATAGGCATCGGCCGTGACGAGGACGGCCTCGGCGCGCGCTGCAGTCATCGCCTGGAAGGCACGCTCGACCTCTTCTGCCGAGCTGGCGCCGACGAACTGGACACCGAGCCCAAGCTTGCCGGCGACCGACTCGATGGCCGGCTTCTGCGTCACGTAGTACGGGTTGGAATCATTGACGAGGACGGCGACTCGACGCATCGCCGGCAGCATCTGCGTCAGGAACTGAAATCGCTTCGGGCTCAGGTCGGCGGAGAAGTTTGAGAGGCCGGTGATGTTGCGACCCGGATGGTTGACGCTCTCCGCGAAGCCGGCGACGACGGGATCGGCGACGCTCTCGAACACGATCGGAATGCTGCTCGTCGCCGCTTGCGCCGCTTTGACGGCGTTCGTCGTCGAGGCGAGGATCAGGTCCACGCGCAGCTCCGCGAGCTCGCCGGCCAGCGCCGGCAGCCGCTCGTTCCTGCCGTCGGCGAAGCGCTCGACCAGGCTGAAGTGGCGGCCTTCGACATAGCCGAGGTCGCGCATGGCCTGGCGAAAGACGGAGAGCGTCGCCCGGGCATCGACGCCGGCGTAAGGGCTGAGGAAGCCGATGACCTTGAGCGGAGGCTCGGCGCGGGAACGCAGCGCGAGCAGCGCCAGGGGGACGCCGATCAACAGGTCGCGACGGGCAAGCACGGGCTTCCTTCCGGAGTGCGGGCGAGATTCACTCCATGGTACCGAGGGCCCACTGTTCGACGATTGGCGGTATTAACTCGCCCAATTGGCAGGACCGGCGCCGGCAAAGACTTGTACCCTGATTGCCGGGCCGCACGGGGCGTGCTCTGCGTCGTTTCCGGCGACAAGGCCGGCGAATTACACCTCGAATGCAGTGATCATCGTCCGTCGCCCGGTCGGTTTGACCCTCTCGCACGTCCAGGTCGTCGCCGTCGCCGCGGGATTCACCGCGCTGCTCGGAGCGATCGTCCTGCTCGGCTGGGCGATCGATGCTCCGGCGCTGAGGAGCGTGATCCGCGGTGCGGTGGAAATGAAGGCGAACACCGCGCTCGGCCTGATCGCTTCGGCCGCGGCCCTGTGGATCACCGTCGCACCCCGGTCCGCCAAGCAACTGCCCAGGCTCGCTCCCTTGCTCGCCGCCTCGGTCGTCTCGCTCGGCCTGGCCACGCTCGCCGAGTACGCGCTCGGCGTGAGCTTCGGCATCGACGAGCTGCTCGTGCGCGACACCGGCGCCGCCTTCAATCAGGCCAAGGGTCGCATGTCGCCGTATACCGCGAGCGCTTTCGCGGCGCTGGGCCTGGCGATCGCCGGGCTGCGCTATCGCGCCGCGGCCAGCGCCGTCCGGGTGCTCGCCGGCCTGGTGGTCGCGGTCGGCGTCGTCTCGCTGCTCGGCTACTTCTGGAACGCCAGCGAGATCGTCAGCGACCGCCTGGCGCCGCCGGTGGCGGTGAACACCGCGCTCGGCTTCATCGTGCTCGGCGCCGCGATCTGGTTCGCGAGCGTTCGACCCGAGCTGCCGCGGCGCCGCGTGCGCAGCCGGATCGAGGCGATGGTGCTCAGCGGTTTCGTTCCGGCGGTGCTCGTCCTCGTCGTCGGCGGCGGCTACACCTACAAGTCGGGCGCCAAGTTCGCCGATGCAAGCCGGTGGATCGTTCATTCGCAGAGGGTGAGCGCGCAGCTCGATCAGCTCTACGCAGCGATGTCCGACGCCGAGACCGCCCAGCGCGACTACGTGCTCACGGGCCGATCGGAATTCGAGCGCGAGTTTCGCGACGACGTCGCCAAGGCGCGCGACCGCGCCGAAGCGCTCCGCCTGCTGATCCAGGACGATCCGTCGCAGGTCGCGCGCTTCGAGCTCCTGGGCCGGCTCTCCGAGGGCCGGATCGCGAGTCTCGAGGACGTCAACGCCGTCTTCCGGAGCCGCGGCGAGGCCGCCGCCCGCGCCGCGGTCGCTGCCGAGGCGGCGCCGGCGTTGATGCGCAAGGTTCGCGGCTTGGCGTTCGACATGCACGCGGCCGAGAGCGCGCTGCTGAAATCGCGCGACGCGATCGCCGAGGCCGATCGCCGCCAGACGCTGGTGTCCCTGCTGGCGACGCTGGCGCTCGCGACCGGCTTGTTCGCGCTGCTGTTCGGCAGCATTCGCCGCGAGATGCTCGCCCGCAGTGCCGCCGAGGAAGACATCCAGCATCTCAACGCGAGCCTCGAGCAGCGCGTCGCCGAGCGCACCGCCCAGCTCTCGCTGCTGACCACCGAGCTCGAGCAGCGCGTCGAGGCGCGCACCCATGAGCTGAGGGTCAGCAACCTGCAGCTCGAGCAGGCCCGCGTCGATGCCGAGGGGGCGAGCCGCGCGAAGTCGGCCTTCCTGGCGACGATGAGCCACGAGATCCGCACGCCCATGAACGGCGTCATCGGCATGATCGACGTGCTCGCGCGGAGCCGGCTCGACGCCGGGCAGCGCGACGCGGTGGAGACGATTCGTGGCTCGTCGTTCGCCTTGCTGGCGCTGATCGACGGCGTGCTCGACTTCTCCAAGATCGAGGCCGGTCGACTCGAGCTCGAACGCCTGCCGGCCGACCTCGGGGAGATCGTCGAGGGGCTCTGCCGCTCGCTTGCCGCGGTCGCCGCCGACAAGGGCGTCAGCCTGCGCGTCTTCGTCGACCCGCGCCTGCCGGCGCGGATCTGGACCGACCCGACGCGCCTGCGCCAGATCCTGACCAACCTCGTCGGCAATGCCGTCAAGTTCAGCGGCGGCCGCGACGGCATCGCCGGCCGGGTGAGCGTGCGCGCCGTGCCCGGCGACGACGGCCGGACCTGGACGCTGACGGTGGTCGACAACGGCATCGGCATCCCGGCCGAGACCGTGGGGCGGCTCTTCACTTCCTTCACGCAGGCGGAGACGTCGACGACGCGACGCTTCGGCGGCACCGGCCTCGGCCTGGCGATCTCGCACCGCCTGGTCGCGCTGATGGGCGGATCGATCGAAGCGGCGAGCCGGCCTTCGCTCGGCGCGACCTTCACCGTGCGCCTGCCGATCGACGCGCTCGCGGGCGAGGCGGCGGGCACGGCGCTCGACCTCGCGGGCGTCGCCTGCGTCATCGTCGACGACGCCGACATCGACGTCGACGACGTCGCCGCCTACCTCGGCGCGGCCGGCGCGACGGTGCATCGCGCCGCCGATGCCGCGGCCGCGATCGCGACCGCGCGCGGGCTCGGCAACGCCGTCGTCGTCGCGCACCAGCAGCGCGCCACCGGAGCGCCCGAGATCGCGCCCGAGCTCGACCTCGCGCGCGATCTGGCCAAGGTGCTGTTGACGATTGGTACCGATGCCGCCATCGCCGGGCAAGAGCGGCGCGTCGTGGCGGTGCCCGCCAATGCGCTCGGCCGCCTCGCCTTGTTGCGCGCCGTCGCGACGGCAGCCGGCCGCGTGTCGCGCGAAGAGGCACCCGTCGAGCGCGCGGTCGACGCGACGGCGAAGGTCGCGCCCTCGCTCGCCGCGGCGCAGGCCGGCGGCCAGCTGATCCTCGTCGCCGAGGACGACGCCGTCAACCGCAAGGTGATCTCGCAGCAGCTCGCGCTGCTCGGCCACGCTGCCGAGATCGTCGAGGACGGTCTGCAGGCGCTGGCCGCGTGGCGGCGCGGCGGCCACGCGCTCCTGCTGACCGATCTCCACATGCCGGTGATGGACGGCTACGCGCTCGCCGCGACGATCCGCGCCGAGGAGCGCGGCCGCCGCCTGCCGATCCTCCTCCTCACCGCCAACGCGCTGCAAGGCGAAGCGGCGCGGGCTCGCGAGGCCGGGGTCGACGAATACCTGACCAAGCCGATGCAGCTCCACCTGCTCGGCGCAGCGCTCGACAAGTGGCTCGCCCGGCCCGGGCCGGCGGTCGCCCCGGCGCCGTCGGTGGCGGAGCCCTCGTGAGCGGCGCGCGCTCTTTCACCGGGCGGCACCTACCTCGACACGGTGGCCCTGTGCGCTGCGCCGGCCCGGGCGGCCTAGACCCAGAGCCGACGGCCCGACGAAGGTTTCCTAGAGCCTGAAGGTCTTCGCCTGATTGACGATCGCCGCCTTGTCGAAGTTGTTGATCTCGTCGACCAGCTCGTTGGTGAAGACGTTCGACGGATCGCCGATCTGCTGCGGCAGCTGCGGGTTGTTGGTGCTCTTGGCCGCGATCGCGATGTAGGTTTTCCACTCCTCGAGGCTCGACGCGCCCCAGCGCTGGTCGGGGTCGTCGGGCCTACGGATCCAGTTGTTCTTGCGCTGGCCAAGGATGGTCTCGACCTCCTTGCGGCTTTCCTCGTCGGACTTCGAGCGCGATTTCGAATCGGGATAGAGGGCCCAGTGGATGTTGATCGCCTGGGTCAGGTTGGAGTAGGCGAACAGCGTCGACTTCGCGACCGCGCGGCAGAAGCCGATCACGTTCTTGCGGTCCTCCTTGAGGTCCTTCTTGCGCATGCCGAACCAGCCCGAAGAGAGGCGGCCGTAGACCGGGGGCAAGGGCAGGTAACGCAGCGGAAAGCCGACCGCCTCGATCCGCCCGCCCTGGGCGTCGAAGGTGACGTAGGCGTCGACCGTGCCGTTGGCGAGCGCGGTGCCGGCGAGGCCGGAGTCGCCGACGGCGATGAAGTTGATGTCGGTCGTCGGCAGGCCGAGCTCGCTGTACATGAGCTGCAGCTGGACGATGCCGCCGTCGCCCTGGTTGCGGATGCCGATCTTCTTGCCGACGGTGTCGGCGACGGTCTTGATCGCGCTGTCGGGCTTGACGACGACGATGTTGGCGTTGCGCGGCAGCCAGTTGTAGGCGGCGATGATGCCGAGGTTCGGCTCCTTCGCGACCGCCGGCAGATAAAGTGCCGGCGCGAGCGAGGCGAAGTCGGATTGGCCGGTCGATACCGAGAGCATCGCCTGCACGAGGCTGCTCATGTTGACGTACTCGAGGTCGACGTTCTCCACCTCGTAGTAGCGCAGCTTCGGGTGCCGGCCGCAGGTCGCGAAGGCTTGCTGCGCGTCGAGCACGGCGTTCGGATTGGCGGCCCGGAAGACGCGCTTGCCCTGCGCGCGCGCCGTGCCTCGCGCGCCGACGACGGCGGCGGCGCCGACGGCCAATCCGAAGTCTCTTCTGCTGATCATGGTTCGGCTCCTCGGGTTGAACGGACAGGGAAGCAAGGCGGGCGGGCCGTCAGGCGCTCACGGTCTGGTGCGACTCTTCGACCGGCATCCAGCTCAGGACGCGTCGACGCACGAGGCGCAGCGCGCCGGTGAGGGCGACGCCGAGCAGCGACAGGATGACGAAGACGGCGAAGCTGCCAGCCGTGTCGAGCTGGCCGTCGTGCTGCAGGATCATCACGCCGAGGCCCGACTGCGCGCCGACGAACTCGCCGACGACCGCACCCACGACCGAGAACGCCGCCGCCATGTCGAGGCCGGCGAAGACGTAGGGCAGGGCGCTCGGGAACTTGGCCTTGGTGAAGATCTGCCAGCGCGTCGCCGAAAGCGAGCGCAGCAGGTCGATGCGGTCGAGATCGATCGCCTTGAAGCCGGCGATGCTCGTGACGAGGACGGGGAAGAAGGTGATCAGGCAGACGATCGCGACCTTCGAGCCGATGCCGAAGCCCATCCACATGACGATGATCGGCGCCACCGCGACCTTGGGCAGGCTCTGCAGCGCGGCGATGTACGGGCGGGTCAGCGTCTCGACGGTCTCGAACTCCGAGATCACGATCGCGAGCACGAGGCCGATCGCGCTGCCGAGCGCGAAGCCGAGGACGATCTCCCAGAGCGTGACGAAGGTGTGCAGCCAGAGGCCGTCCTTGGCGAACGGGCTGGTCGCGAGGCCGCTCCACATCGCGACGACGACGTCGCTGAACGGCGGCAGCAGGAACTTGGGAACGTGGAAGAGGCCGACGCCGAATTCCCACGCGGCGAGCAGCGCGACGAGCAGCAGCAGCGAGGCGACGGTCATCCGGCTCGGCCGATAGCGCGCCGCGCGTGGCGCCGCCGCCGCGATCGATTCGGCGGCGGGCGCGGCTTCGATGTCGGACATCCGAGCGGCCACGGCCTTCTTCTTCTCGCGCGCCATCAGTCGAACGTTCCGGCGTGGCTGAACAGGGCGCGGATCTCGCGGGCGATGCGCGCGAACTCGGGCGACGCCATCACGTCCATGTCGCGCGGCCGGGGCAGCCCGACCGGGATCACGCGCTTGAGCGTGCCCGGGCGCGCCGTCATCACGAGGACGACGTCGCCGAGGAAGATCGCCTCCGGGATCGAATGGGTGATGAGGATCACGGTCTTGCCGCTCTCGCGCCAGATGCGCTGCAGCTCGAGGTTCATCTGCTCGCGCGTCATCGCGTCGAGCGCGCCGAAGGGCTCGTCCATGAGCAGGATCTTCGGATCGTGCAGCAGCGCGCGGGCGATCGACGCGCGCTGCTGCATGCCGCCGCTGAGCTGGCGCGGCAGCTTGCCTTCGAAGCCGGTGAGGCCGACGAGCTCGAGCAGGTCCATCGCCCGCCGCGTCGCGGCGGTCTTCTCGAGGCCGAGCACCTCGGCCGGAAGCAGCACGTTGTCGAGAATCGTCCGCCACGGCAAAAGGATCGAGCTCTGGAAGACGAAGCCGATGTCGCGCCGCGTGCCGGTGATCGGCTGGCCGTCCATGACGACGCTGCCGGCGCTCGCCGGCAGCAGCCCCGCGACGATGCGCAGCAAGGTGCTCTTGCCGCAGCCGCTCGGTCCGACCACCGACACGAAGCTGCCCTTCTCGATCGCGCAGTCGATGTCGAGCAGCGCGACGACGCCGCCCGCGTCCGCGGCGCCGAAGGTCTTCGAGAGATGGCGGATCTCGATCGTGCCGGCGGCGACGCGCGGCATGTCGATCACCTCGGCGGTCTTCATGGCGCGGCCTCCTGGCTCTGCGTCTCGGCGGCGCGGCAGAAGCGCCGGATGTGCGCGGCGATCGCTTCCGGCGCCTGCAATGCGCCGGCGTGGCCGACGCCGCGCAGCAGCACGAACTCGGCGCGCGGCATCGCCTCCGCCATCGCCTCGGTCACGCGCGCCGGCACGACGCGGTCGAGCTCGCCGGCGAGGACGAGCGTCGGCACGCCGATCCCGGCCGGCTCGAATCGCGGCCGGTCGGCGACGGTGCGAAAGCGTCGCAGCGAGCGCTCCGATCGGGGCTGCGCGTTGCGGAAGATCTGCTTCAGCTCGGGTCTCGTGTCGAGAAATTCCTTCGGCAGGAACAGCTCCGCGAGCGCTTCGGCACTCTCCGGCAAGCCGGCGCGAAGCGCCTGGATCTCGGCCATGCCGTCCGGATTGAGCGACTCGAGCACGAGCGGCAACGGCCAGGTGCTGCCGAGCACGAGGCGGTCGATCGCATCGGCGTGACGATGGGCGAGCATCTGCGCGACGCGGCCGCCGAACGACGAGCCGTAGACGTGCGCCTTGGCATGGCCGAGCGCGCGCACGAGCGCGCGTGCGTCGTCGGCGAGGTCGGCGAGCGACGTTTCGCCGATCGGGCTCGCGCTGTCGCCGCAGTCGCGCTGGTCGTAGGCGATGGTCGTGAAGTGCGCGGCCAGGTGCGGCACGAGCGCGTCGAACATGCGGTGGCTGCCTTCGGCGCCGTGCATGAGGATGAGCGGCGGGCCGCGGCCCGTCACCGTGCAGGCGAGCGTGACGCCGGCGCCGATGGCGATCCGCTCAGGCATCGCTCTTCTCTTCGGCGAGGTCGAAGGTCAGCTCGATCTTCAGGCCCATCGGGTCGCGCAGGAAGATCTGGTGGATGTCGGTGCCGGGCAGCGGGAATTCGTCGAAGGCGATGTCCTCCCCCTGGAGAAAGGCGCGCGTCTCCGCGAGGCCGTGGCTGCGAAACGAGATGTGGTCGAGCGCGCCGGTGGGGCCGTCGATGCGCTCGTCGAGCGAGGCGTAGAGATGCACGATCGGCTGGCCCTCGCCGTAGAGCCAGTAACCCGGCCGGGGCATCGTCGGCCGCGCGCCGGGCGCGAGGCGCAGCACCTTCGAATAGAAGGCGACGATCTCGGGCAGGTCGCCCGGAACGCAGCGGATCGTGTAGTGGTTCAGGCCTGAGATCGACATGAAGTTGCTCCCGAGCGGCGACGCGACGTTTCAGCGACAAAGGATCGCGTTGACGGCCGAGCCGAGCTCGGCCCGCGGATCGGCCGGCAACCACGGCATGCGCCAGGCGACGTGGCCGTCGGGCCGCACCAGCACCGCGCCGCGCAGGCCGAGCCGGATGCCGTCGGACTCGTTGGCCGTGTCGAGCTGGCGGATCCGGATCGGCACGCCGGTCTTCTCGCTCACGCTCGGCGCCGCCTCGATCCAGCCCTCGGCCTTCGGACCGGCGACGAGCACGAGCTCGCGGTCGAACCAGTCGAGCGTCGACTGGGTTCGCGCGAGGTCGGTCCACCAGTGCGGGAAGCGGCCGCCCGGGCGATCGGACGGCTGATACCAGCGCGCCTGCAACGCGACCCGCGCCGTGCCGTCCTGGACGAGCGCGCCCTCCTCGTACGAGAAGCCCAGCGACTGGCCCGAGCTGTGCAGGTGGTTGTGGCTGTCGCGGATCCAGAAGTTGATCTCGTCGATGTTGCCGCTGCGCAGGGCCGCGTCGGTCTTCAGGAAGCGCTTCTGGTTGCCGAGGCTGAAGTCGGCGTTCGACTCGGCCACGGGGCGGCGCTCGACGTCGTACGAATCGAGCAGCGCGGCGCCGGCCTTGCCGTCGAAGACCAGCCGCATCTTCCAGGCGAGGTTGTGCGCGTCCTGGATGCCGCTGTTCATGCCGAAGCCGCCGTTCGGCGGGAAGCGATGCGCCGCGTCGCCGATCAGGAAGACGTTGCCGCTGCGGAACTTGGTCGCCACCTGGCGGCTGAGGCGCCAGATCGAGCGGCTGATGACCTTGACGTCGAGGTCGGGCAGGCCGGTCTGCTTGCGCGCCAGCGCGACGACCTCGGCGTCGCTGCGCGGCAGCGGCCGCTCGTCGTTCTCGGCGCCGACGAAGCCGGTGCTGAGCCAGCGGTCGCGGCCGTTGCCGTTGAGGACGGTCCAGATCGCATCGCGCGGATCCTCCGGGCGAATCCGGTAGCCCGCGGTCATCGAGATCCGCGGCAGCGCCGAGAGATCGGCGAGCCAGTATTCGTTGGCCATCACCGCCAGCGTCGACGGCCCGCGCATCGTGATGTCGGTGAGGCGGCGCACGCTGCTGCCGGCGCCGTCGGCGCCGATCAGGTAGTCGGCACGCCAGGCCTGCGTCGTGCCGGTCCGCACGTCCCGCGTCTGCACCGATACGCCGTCGCCGTCGAGATCCTGGTAGCTCACGAACTCGGTGTCGTAGAGCACGCGGCCGTGCCTCGAATCGCGGATCAGCTCGAAGAGCTCCTCCTCGACGACGTCCTGCGAGACCAGGCAGCGCCACGACGGCGAATGGCCGATGTCGAGCTCCGGCACCGTGCGCCCGTATTCGCGGCCGGAGAGGCTGTCGACCATCGCGAAGGTGTCGGAGCCCGGCGGCAGGCCGCGCGCCTTGACCTTGGCGTCCATGCCCCACTGCCGGAACAGCTCCATCGAGCGGATGTCGCAGCCGCGCGCCTTCGGATGGTCGGTGATTCCCGCCGAGCGCTCGACGACGACATAGCCGATGGCGAAGCGATCGAGCAGCACCGCCATCGCCAGCCCGACTGGCCCGGCGCCGACGATGAGGAGCTGCGTGCGCGATGGCGTGCGGTCTTGCGAAGGGCTCACGACGGTTGCTCCAAGTTGCGCGCGGATGTTGTCGGCCCGGTCGTCGTGGCGTCAGCGGCCGACCGCGTAGCCCTGCATGAGGCGCGGGCTCGCCGCCGCGCGCAGCACCAGCCGGCCGTGACGATCGCGCACGCGGCTGCAGGCGCAGAGGCGCCCTTCGGACCAGGCGTCGCCGACCTGGACGTCGTGGCCGCGGCGGCGCAGCTCGTCGATCGTCGCCGCCGGAAAGCGCGATTCGATGCTGAGCCGATTGAGCGTGACGTGGCGCGGCCAGAACGACGCCGGGTAGTGCTTGACGTGAAAGGCAGGCGCGTCGATCGCTTCCTGCAGGTTCATGCCGTGCAGCGCGTGGCGCAGGAAGAACGCCGCCTGCCACTGCTCCTGCTGGTCGCCGCCCGGCGTGCCGAAGGCGAGGTACGGCTCGCCGTCGCGCAACGCGAGCGTCGGCGAGAGCGTCGTGCACGGAGCGACCCGCGGCGTCAAGGTCGTCGCCAGCCCGTCGTCGAACCACGTCATCTGCAGCCGCGTGCCGAGCGCGAAGCCGAGCGCCGGGAT
Source organism: Caldimonas sp. (assembly GCA_035995885.1). Classification (GTDB taxonomy): domain Bacteria; phylum Pseudomonadota; class Gammaproteobacteria; order Burkholderiales; family Burkholderiaceae_C; genus Schlegelella_A. The sequence goes on from DASYKC010000030.1 coordinate 13,195, forward strand.
CGTCGGGCTCGACGAGAGCCAGCCGCCCGACGGCGTCGCCGCGACCATGTTGCCGTGCCGGTCGATGACGTCGATCTGGCAGGTCTCGCCAACGAAGATCTCGCGATCGGCCCAGTCGGCGACCGGCGGCAGCGTGCCGAAGGTCGGCTCGCCGATGCCGAAGCGGACGTCGGCGCTGCGCAGCGTCCGCGCCGTGACGCCGAAGTCGGGCAGGCGCGCCGTGCGGCCGAGCGGATGGCCGACGCGGAGCAGCGTCGACGCGCGCGCGGCGTCGACCTCGCTCCAGCGCGCCCGCGCGTAGTCGGCGCCAAGCAGCGCCTGCTGCGCCCGCCTGTCTGCGCCCGGCGCCGTGCCGTACCAGCCGAGGCGATCGGCGAGCGCGAGCTTGGTCGCCTCGGCGATGCGATGGACGAACTCGGCGCTCTCGGGATCGTGCGCGCCGAGGTCGGCATGGCCGAGCATCGCGAGCAGTTGCAGGAACATCGGCCCCTGGCTCCAGAAGCCGCACTTGGCGACCCGGTAGCGGCCGAAATCGCCGAACAAAGGCGCCTCGATCTGCGGCCGCCAGGCGGCCATGTCGTCGCGGCGAAGGAGCCCGCGCTGGCGCTCGCCGCTGCTGTCGCGCGCCGGCTGCTCGCGGCAGAAGCGATCGATCTCCTCGGCGACGAAGCCTTCCTGCCAGATGCGGATCGCCGCTTCGATCACGGCGACGTGATCGCCGCCGCCGGCCTCGGCCTCCTCGATGACGCGCCGGTAGGTCGCCGCCAGCGTGGGCAAGCGAATGAGCGTGCCGGGCAAGGGCACGCCGCCGCCGTCGAGCCACTGCGCCGCCGACGAAGCCCACTCGGCAAGGAACAGCGGCTGCACGCCGAGGATCGCCTCCGACAGCCGGCGCGATACCGGGAAGCCGTCGCTCGCGCAGGCGATCGCCGGCGCGAGGACGTCGGCGAGCGGCCAGCTGCCGTGCTCGCGCAGCAGCGTCATCCAGCTCGCGAAGGCGCCGGGCACGGTCGCGGCGAGCAGGCCGATGCCCGGCACCTGCTCCATGCCGAGGCGGCGATAGGCCGCCGGCGTCGCATCGGCCGGTGCGCAGCCCTGGCCGTTGAGCGTGCGCACCTGCCGGTCGTGCTCGCTCCAGAACAGCATCGGCACCTCGCCGCCGGCGCCGTTGAGATGCGGCTCGACCACTTGCAATACGAAGCCGCCGGCGACCGCCGCGTCGAAGGCGTTGCCGCCGCGCTCGAGCACGCCCATCGCCGCCTGCGCGGCGATCCAGTGCGTCGCTGCGACGACGCCGAAGGTGCCGGTGATCTCGGGACGCGTGGTGAAAACGGCAGGCACGGCGGTGGGCGAGGGCGTGTACGATAGGCGTTACGGATACGTACTGTACCGTTACGGATCGGTATGTCAATGGTCCGGTTGGGCGCGTTTACCCGAAAGCGGCGGCGCGCCCCGGAACAGTAAGGAGAGCACTCTCGATGAAAGCGAACGTCGCCGCGAAGGCGAACGCCGTCGCGTCTCGCGCCGCGCCCTCGCGGCGCTTGAAGAGCGTCGCCGGCAAGGCCGTCGGCGCCGCGGCCGGGGCGCCGAAAGCGCCGAAAGCGCCGAAGGCGGCGAAAGCGAAGGCGATCAAAGCGGCGAAGGCAACGACGGCGACGAAGGCGACGAAGGCGACGATGAAGAAGGAGCCCGCCGGCTGGCGCCGTGCCCAGGGCGATCACTCGATGACGCAGGAGCTCGGCGTGCGCGTCCGCGCCGTGCGCGAAGCGCGCGGCCTCTCGCTGGCGCAGCTCAGCGAGAAGAGCGGCATTCCCGGCGCGACCCTGTCGCGAATCGAGAACAGCAAGATGTCGCCGACCTTCGGCGTGCTGGCGCGCGTGATGATGGGGCTCGAGGTCGACTGGGGCGACCTCGTCGGCCCGCGCGCCCTGGTGCCGGGCGAGCGCGTGATGAGCTTCGCCGACGCCGGCAAGGGCGGCCGGTCGACGAAGATCCGCGAGTCGAGCGCGACCGTGCTGCATCCGGTCGAATCGGCGCGCTCGCTGCCGCTGCTGATCGACGTTCGCGCCCGCGACATGAGCGACGTCGGCGGCCTGTTCGGCCACCGCGGCGAGGAGTTCTGCTACGTCCTCGCCGGCACGCTCGTGCTTCACATGGAAGGCCGGCCGCCGCGCATCATGAAGGCCGGCGCCAGCGCGCTGTTCGACAGCAGCACGCCGCACGCGTACCTGTCGGGCAGCAGCGCCGGCACGAAAATCCTGATCGTCGTGAACCGCGGCTTCGCCGCGCCCCTGCCACCGCCGGCCGACGCGCCGGCTGCCTGAGGACCGCCATGACCCGCATCGAATCGAAGCTCGCCTCGCTCGGCCTCGTCCTGCCGGCGGCGTTGAAGCCGCCGCCCGGTGTCGTGCTGCCGTTCGCGATGGTCCGCGTCGTCGGCACGCGCGCCTTCGTCTCGGGCCATGGACCGCAGAACGCCGACGGCTCGCTCGCCGAGCCGCTCGGCAAGGTCGGCAGCGACCTGACGATCGACGAGGGCTACGCGGCGGCGCGGCTCGTCGCGCTCTCGGTCTTCGGCAGCCTGCAGCGCGCGCTCGGCGACCTCGACCGCATCGCCGCCTGGTCGCGCGTGTTCGGCATGGTCAACTCCGCGCCGGGCTTCGTGCGTCAGCCGGCGGTCATCAACGGCTTTTCCGACCTCGTCCTGGAGGTGTTCGGCGCCGAGATCGGCTCGCACGCGCGCAGCGCCGTCGGACTGTTCGAGCTGCCGTTCGGCATCCCGGTCGAAGTCGAGGCGGAGGTCGAGCTGCGGCCGTGATCAGAAGCGCCTGAGGTCAGGGCCGCGCCGGCGCGGGCGGCGCGGCAGGGGCCGGCGCCGGCGCCGCGGGCGGCGCCGACTGGGCCGCCGCCTTGTCCTTCTTGTTGGCCATGTGATGGCCGACGGCACATCCGGCGGCCGCGCCGATGACGGCATGGCGGCCGGCGACGTGGCCGCCGACCGCGCCGACGGCGGCGCCCTTGAGGCAGCCCTTGGCGTTCGAGACTCCCGGCAGCAAGGCGAAGCAGGACAGGGCGACGAGCGCGGCGATTCGAAGTTTCATGGCAGCCCTTTCGATGGATTCGATCCTCGGCTCCGGCAAGGGACATGCCTTGCGCGCAAAAGCGGCGCTGCGTCGCCGTGCCGTCGAATGTCGCCGCTCCGGCACGCCTGTCGGGCCACGGGCGCCGTTCGTCGCGCCGTCGCGGCGGCCGGCTCAAGTCGATCCGACCGGCGCCGTTAACCGGCCGTCACCTCGATGGAGTCGGCCGTGCGTACTTTTGTCCTTGTCTCGGCCCTGGCCCTCGCTGCGTGCGGCGGCGGCGGCGTCGTCGACGTCGTCGCTCCCGTCGTCTCGCCGGCGGCGACTGTCGTCACGCTGAGCGGCGTCGCCGCGACCGGCGGCGCGATCGCCGGCCGCATCTTCCTCAAGGACAGCGCCGGACACGAGCAATTCGTCGACACCACCGACGGCCGCTTCAGCTTCGTCGTCACCGGCCTCGCGCCGCCCTTCATGCTGAAGGCGCAGTGGACCTCGGCCGGAACGACGTCGACGCTCTACTCGTTCGCGGCGACCGGCGCCGGCGGCACCATCAACATCACGCCGCTCACTCACCTCGCGCTCGTCGATGCAGCCGGCACGAGCGCGCTCGACGCCGTGTACGACGGCGGCAGCGCGACGGCGCTGGCCGCCATCGCGGCCGCGCTGCCGGCCGCCGTCACGGCAGTGCAGAAGGCGTTCGCGCCGCAGCTCGCGAAGGCCGGCGCGGCGGCGGCCGATCCGATCTCGACGCCGTTCGCGCCGGACCACACCGGAATGGACGCGGTCCTCGACGGCATCGCCATCGCCTATGCCGGTGCCGCGATCACCGTCCACGACGCCAGCGCCGGCGCGCTCCTGCTCGACGGCCGCGTCGGCGACTTGGCGCACGCACTCACCGTCTCCGGATGGAGCGCGAGCGACGCGACCGTCGCCGCCGATCCCGACGTCGCCGTCGCCGGCGCCGGCGTCGGCCTCGTCGCCTGGTCGGAAGTCGTCGCCGGGCACTCGGTCGTTCGCGCGCGCTTTCTCGGCGCCGGCGTGGGCGCGGCGATGACGCTCAGCGCCTCGGGCGACGCCGGCTTGCCGAAGGTCGCGTTCGACACCGCCGGCGACGCCATCGTCGCCTGGACCCAATACGAGAACGGCCGCAACGACATCTGGGCGAGCCGCTTCGTCGCCGCGACCGTCGCCTGGGGCGCGCCGGTGCGCCTGTCGGCGCCGAACGCGGTCGCCGACGCCAACGTGCCCGACGTCGCCGTCGACGGCGCCGGCAATGCCTTCGTCGTCTGGCATCAGGGCGATGGACGCACCAATCATTTCGACGTCTGGTCGGCGCGCTACGCGGCGGCCGGCGGCACGTGGAGCGCACCGGCGCGGCTCAGCGACGGCGTCATGAGCGCATTCAATCCGCGTGTCGCGCTCAACGCCGCCGGCGTCGGCGCCGCCGCCTGGACCCAGGGCCAGGACGACGGCACCGTCGTCTCGAACGGCCCCGAGGACATCTGGGCGCGCCGCCTCGACAGCGGCAGCGGCGTCGCTGCGGCGGCGACGCGGATCAACCACGTCGGCGGCGAGGTCGACGGCGTCTACGGCCAGATCGCGGTCGCGATCGATGGCCAGGGCAACGGCTTCGCGCTCTGGGTCCAGGGCTCGGGCACGCTGCCCTTCGTGATCCATGCGGCGCGGCTTTCCGCGGCGAACGGCTGGCAGCCCGACACCGTCATCACGTCGAATCCGCTCGACAGCAGCTACGGCCCCCACGTCGCCTTCGACGCTGCCGGCAACGCGGTCGCGGTCTGGCAGCAGCAGACCGGCGTCGGCGCCTTCGGCGGCGTGGCGCGCTTCGACGCCGGCACCGGTCTCTGGGGCACATCGACGGCGTTCGGCACCGACGTCGCCGGCGACGTCTACGACCCGCACGTCGCGATCGACGGCGCCGGCAACGCCACTGCCGTCTGGTATCAGCTCAGCGACAACGCGGTGTCGGTGCTGAGCAGCCGATCGCTCGCGGGCGCCGCGTGGGGCGCGTCGCTCGTCCTCGATGCCGCTGCGACCGGCTTCACCTATCCGGTGCCCCGGGTCGCCGCCAACGCGGCGGGCCGCACCATCGCGCTCTGGGGGATCGACTCCTACTAGCCGGCCGCGCGCCGCTCAGCCGGCCTGCAATCCCGCGGCCTCGATGCCGGCGATGCAGATCGCCTCGTCCTCGTCGCCGGTGCCGCCGCTCGCGCCGGCGGCGCCGATGACCCGGCCCTCGCCGTCCTTGATCAGCACGGCGCCGGTCTGCGGAATGAACTTGCCCTGGCCGGTGGCGGCCAGCGCGCCGAAGAACGCGGGCAGGTCCTTGGCGCGCTGGGTCAGGACACGAGAAGCGGCGCCCATGGCGATCGAGGCCCAGGCCTTGCCGGTCGCGATGTCGATGCGGAACATGCTCGCGCCGTCCTGGCGCTGGGCGCTTCGCGTGTGGCCCGACGCATCGAGAACCACCACGGCCATCGGCTTGTAGCCGGCCTCGGTCGATCGTTGCAAGGCGGCGGCGATGATCCGGTTGGCCTGGTCGAGCGTGACGTCCATGCGAGAGTCTCCCTGAGGTGCGGTGCTGGTCGGCGATCGGTCTTCGTGGCGACGCTCACTCGCGCGCCGCCGCGAGCCTCGCCGGCGCGCGCTGACGCAGCTCGTCGACGAGGACGCGCTTGTTCTCGGCGTAGTCGACCGGAATCGCGACCAGGTGGACGCCGCCGGCGCGGAACGCCGCCTCGAGCGCGGCAACGAAGTCGGCGACGTCGCTGACGTGGTGCCCGTGCGCGCCGTAGGCCTGCGCATAGAGCGCGAAGTCGGGGTTGGCGAAGGTCATGCCGAAGTCGCCGAAGCCGTCGACGGCCTGCTTCCAGCGGATCATGCCGAAGGCGTTGTCGACCAGGACCAGGACGACGAGGTCGAGGCCGAGGCGGACCGCGGTCTCGAGCTCCTGGCTGTTCATCATGAAGCCGCCGTCGCCGCAGACCGCCATGACGCGCCGCCCGGGATGGAGCATCGCCGCCATGATCGCCGACGGCAGGCCCGCGCCCATGGTGGCGAGCGCGTTGTCGAGCAGGAGCGTGTTCGCGACCCGGGTGCGGTAGTTGCGCGCGAACCAGATCTTGTACATGCCGTTGTCGAGCGCGACGATGCCGTCGGGCGGCATGACCTGACGAACGTCGTGGACGATGCGCTGCGGCGTCCAGCGATTCTCGGTCGCGCCCTCGGCGAGACCGCTCAGGATGGCGGCGCGCAGCGGCAGCAGCGCGCCCGCGTTGGCGAGCTTGCCTTCGAGCCGGTCGGCGAGGAGGCAGAGCGATCGGCCCATGTCGCCGATCACCTCGGCCTGCGGGAAATAGACCTGCTCGACGGTGGCCGGCTGATAGGCGACGTGGATCACCACGGGACGGTCGGCGCTCATGATGAACGGCGGCTTCTCGGACGTGTCGTGGCCGATGGCGATGATCAGGTCGGCCAGGTCGATCGCGTCGTGGACGTAGTCGCGCTCGGAAAGCGCAGCGGTGCCCATGTAGAGCTCGGTGCCGCCGGACACCGTGCCCTTGCCCATCTGGGTCGTGAAGTAGGGGATGCGGGTGCGCAGGACGAACTGCGCCAGGTCGGCGCTCGATCGCGGCCGCGACGCGGCGGCGCCCAGCATCACCAGCGGTCGCTTGGCGGCGACGATCATCGCCGCGGCGCGATCCAGCGTCTCGGCGCTGGCGATCGGCAGCTCGAGCGGGTGGGGCGGCACGAGGGGGACGTCGTCGCAGGGCTCGGCGGCGACGTCTTCGGGCAGCTCGAGCAAGACCGACCCCGGCCGCTCCTGCTGAGCGACCCGGAAGGCTTCGCGAACCAGGGTCGGGATCGTTCCGGGCGAGACGATCTGATGCGCGAACTTGGTCAGCGGTTTCATCGCGGCGACGATGTCGACGATCTGGAAGCGCGCCTGACGCGCGGCGAGGATTCCCTTCTGCCCGGTGATCATCACCATCGGCATCGCGCCGAGATGGGCATAGGCCGCGGCCGTGGTCAGGTTGAGCGCGCCCGGGCCGAGCGTCGTGATGCAGACGCCGGGCTTGCCCGTCAGGCGGCCGTGCGTCGCCGCCATGAAGCCGGCCGCCTGTTCGTGGCGCGTGACCACCAGCTCGATGCGCGAGCTTCGCAGCGACTCGACGACGTCGAGGTTCTCCTCGCCCGGGATGCCGAAGATGCGCTCGACGCCTTCGTTCTCGAGCGCAGCGACGAGGAGATCGGAGCCCTTGGTCATGATCGAGGCGATCAGAGCGACGTTGCGCTGTCGCCTTCGGGCGGCATGTTCGCGACGATGGCCTGGAGCACCGCACCGAGGAGGACCGAATCTTCCGGCGACAGGCTCGCCCGCACCAGCACGGCCTTGGCGTGGGTGAGTTGTCTGAACGTCATGTGCTCGGCGGCATCGAGCCGCGCGATCAGGTGCCGCTCCTGCTGGTCCTCGGTGAGCTGCAGCGTCGCCATCGTGTCCTCCTGTCGTGTTCGAAGTATGGCGCTGCGCTCGGTCGTCGGCGCGAGATCGGGCAGGACGACGGAACGGCCGCGGCGCTAGCGACGCGGCTCCAGTCGCAACGCCGTCCAGCAGAGGATCGTGACGACCAGGAACACGATCACGCCGACCAGCGCGATGGCCAGCGCTGCCGACAGCGGCGCGTTGTCCGATCCCTGCTCGGTCGAGAGCTCGAACGCCAGTATGACGGCGCCGCCGACGAGCCACCGCAGCACGTAGGTGAGCAGCCATCGCGCCGAAGCGCGGTTGTGGCGCAAGGCGGCGGCCCGCTCGAGATCGGAGCCGTGGTTCGCGTCGCGGAACAGCCAGTCGTAGAAGAAATACCGGTAGAGCGTCGTCCGCAGCGAACCCGGGTCGTCGCGAACCCCGGCGATCTCGGTCGGCTTGGCCTCTGCCATGCCGAGGAGGGTACGGCACGCACCGGCGAGCCGAGCAGCGCACCACCATTGCCCACGGCAGGCTCAGGGCTCTTGCCTCGCAGCGCTGAGGTGCGCCGACAAGGCGGCGCGGCGACTAAGATTGCGCGGCAATGGCCCGGCGACATTCGTAGACATGGCGATTCACGACGTCATCGTCATCGGCGCCGGCGTGATCGGCACCTCGATCGCCTACCACCTCGCCGCGTTCGGCGCGCGCGATGTCGTCGTGCTCGACCGCGGCCCGGTGGGCTCGGGCACCTCGTCGCAATCGAGCGGCATCCTGCGCACCCACTATTCGGTGCCGGAAAACGTCGAGCTGGCGCTGCGCTCGTGGCGGGTCTTCGACTCGTTCGCCGCCTACCTCGACGACGACGATGCTTCGGCCGGGCTCGTCAAGTGCGGCTACCTGATCGCCGCGCCCGACGGCGCGAAGGTCGCGCCGTTGCGCGCGGCCCTCGCCGGCCAGCAGGCGCAAGGCGTCGCGGTGCAGCTGCTCTCCGCGCACGAGGCGTCAGAGCGGCTGCCGCTCTGCCGCTTCGACGACGCGGCGTTGATCGGCTTCGAGCCCGAAGCGGGTTTCGCCGACGCCTATCTCGTCGCCACCGGCTTCGCGCGCGCCGCGCGGCGGCGCGGCGTGAAGATCGTCGAAGGCGTCGAAGTCGAGCGCCTCGTGCGCGAGGGCGATCGCGTCGTCGGCGTCGTGACCTCGCACGGGCGCTTCGCCGCGGCGACCGTCGTCAGCGCCCAGAACATCTGGGCCCGCGACATCGAGCGCTGGACCGGCATCGAGATGCCGGTGCGCGCCGAGCGGCACAGCGTCCTCGCCCTCGCCGGGCCGGAGCCGTACACGTTCGCGATGCCGGTCTACAAGGACCTGGGCTCGGAAGGGATGCTCTATTGCCGCAGCTACGGCGGCACGCAGATGCTGGTGAGCGAGGGCGGCGCCGGCGCGACGCTGGCCGAGCCCGACAACGAGCAAGGCGAGATCGCGATGGACGACGTGCTGCGCGTCGGCGCCCAGGTCGCCGAACGCTTCCCGACGTACGCGGCCGCGGGCCTGGCGTCGTCGTGGACCGGCGTCTACGACGTCACGCCGGACTGGAATCCGATCCTCGGTCGCCTGCCCGACGTTCCCGGGCTCGTCGTCGCCTGCGGATTTTCCGGCCACGGCTTCAAGCTCTCGCCCGCCGTCGGCCGCGTGATCGCGCAGGAGGTGCTCGGCCTGCCGACCGAGACGTCGCTCGCGCCTTACGCGCTCGAGCGATTTCGCAGCGGCAGGCTATTGCGCGGCCGGTACGGGTCGGGCGCCGTTTCCTGACGACACGTCGGTCGACACGTCGAAGAGGTGGCAGGCGACGCGGCGTCCCGGAACGACCTCGGCGAGCGGCGGCGCGATCGCCTTGCACCGATCCATGACGTACGGGCAGCGCGGATGAAAGTGGCAGCCCGACGGCGGATCGATGGGCGAAGGCGGCTCGCCTTCCTGCAGGTCGAGCGCGACCGCGCGCTCGGGATCGGGAATCGGCGACGACGCCTTGAGCAGCCGCGTGTACGGATGCAGCGGCTCCTCGAAGATCGCCGGCACCGGGCCTTCCTCGACCAGCCGGCCGAGGTACATCACGGCGACGCGCTGGCAGAAGTGGCGCACGACGCCGAGGTCGTGCGAGATGAAGACGAAGGCGAGACGGCGGCGATGGCGCAGCTCGTCGAGAAGCACCAGGATCTGCGCCTGGACGCTGACGTCGAGCGCCGACACCGGCTCGTCGGCGAAGACGAGGTCGGGGCCGAGCGCGAGCGCGCGGGCGATGCCGATGCGCTGGCGCTGGCCGCCCGAGAACTCGTGCGGATAGCGGCGCGCCGCCGACGACGGCAGGCCGACCTCGTCGAGCAGGCGCGCCACGGCGCTCGTCACCGCCTGGCCGCGGGCGATGCCGTGGACGCGGATCGACTCGCCGAGCGCGTCGGCGATGCGCTGGCGCGGGTCGAGCGCCGAGGCCGGGTCCTGGAACACGATCTGCAACCGGCGCCGCAACGCGCGCAGCGCGGAAGCGCTCGCGGCGCCGACGTCGATGCCGTCGAAGCGCACGCTGCCGGCGTCGGCGGCGATCAGGCGCAGGCAGGCGCGCGCGACGGTCGACTTGCCGCAGCCCGATTCGCCGACGATGCCGAGCGCCTCGCCGCGGGCGACGTCGAACGAGACGGCGTCGAGCGCGCGCACCGACACCGTCGTCGGAATCGGCCAGCCGCGCCTTTCCTTGAAGGTCTTGGTGAGGCCCCGAACCTCGAGCAGCGGCGCGCTCATGACGCTGCCTTCACGGCGCGCGCACCCAGCAGCGAACGCCGTGCTCGGGCGTCGCCGCGAGCGGGATCAGCGGCGGCAGCTCGGCGCACCGGTCGATCCGCAACGGGCAGCGCGACTGGAACCGGCAGCCCGCGGGCAGGTCGGGCAAGGTCGGCACCTGGCCGGGGATCGGTGCCAGCGCCGCGGCGGAGCGGTCGACGCGCGGCATCGCCGCCAGAAGCGCCTCGCTGTACGGATGCGTCGGCCGGCGGAAGAACTCCTTGACCGGCGCGCTCTCGACGACGTCGCCGCCGTACATCACGATGACGCGGTCGGCGACCGCGGCGACGACGCCGAGGTTGTGCGTGATGAGGAGGACGGCGAGGCCTTCCTTGCGCTGCAGGTCGGCGAGGAGGGCGAGCACCTGCGCCTGGATGGTGACGTCGAGCGCGGTCGTCGGCTCGTCGGCGATCAGCACCTTCGGCGCGCAGGCGAGGGCGATCGCGATCATCACGCGCTGGCGCATGCCGCCCGAGAACTGGTGCGCGTAGGCATCGAGGCGCTGCGCCGCCGCCGGGATGCGCACGAGCTCCATCAGCTCGAGGGCGCGGCGGCGCGCCTGGCGCCGGCTCATGCCGCGATGCTCGACCAGCGACTCGGCGATCTGGAAGCCCACCTGCAGGACCGGATTGAGCGAGGTCATCGGCTCCTGGAAGATCATGCCGATGCGGTCGCCGCGCATCGCCTGGGCCTTGGCCTCGCTCGCCGCCGTCATGTCGGTGCCGTCGACCGTGATCCGGCCGCCCGAGACGCGGCCGACGCCCTCGGGCAGGAGGCCCATGATCGAGAGCGCCGTCAGGCTCTTGCCGCAGCCGGACTCGCCGACGAGGGCGAGGGTTTCGCGCGGCTGCACGTCGAAGCTGACGTCGCGGACCGCGTCGAACCACTGGCGGTCGATGCGGATCGACGTCGTCAGCCGCTCGACGACGAGCGCCGGCCCGGCCGGCGCCGGCTCGGGCTTCGCGCCGGCCACTGCCTCGGCCGCGGCGCTCATTGCGGCGCCCGCGGGTCGCTGGCGTCGCGCAGGCCGTCGCCGATCAGGTTAAGCGCGATCATGATCGTCAGGATCGCCAGGCTCGGAAAGATCGAGAGCCAGGGCGCGTCGAGCAGGTTGTCGAAGCCGTCGCGGATGATGGCGCCCCAGGTCGCGGTCGGCGGCGGCACGCCCAGGCCGATGAAGGCGAGCGTCGACTCGGTGCGGATGGCAGCCGCGAACCACAGCGACGCCATGACGACGACCTCGTCCATGATGTTCGGCAGGACGTGCAGGAACATGATGCGCGGATTGCCGAAGCCGAGCGCCCGGCAGGCGTCGACGAAGTCGCGCTCCTTCATCGCCAGCGTCGAGGCGCGCGCGACGCGGATGAAGGCCGGCACCGCCGTGATCGCGATCGCGAGGACGAGGTTGAACAGGTTCGCGCCGAGGACGGCGACCAGCATCAGGCCCATGATCAGCTGCGGGAAGCTGAGCAGGACGTCGGTGGCGGCGGTGATCAGGCGGTCGACGACGCCGCCGAGATAGCCCGAGACGACGCCGACGATCGTGCCGACGACGACGCCGACCAGCGTCGCGAACGCGCCGACGAAGAGCGAGATGCGAGCGCCGAAGATCACCCGCGAGAGCACGTCGCGGCCGAAGTCATCTGTGCCGAAGAGATGCGCGGCCGAAGGCGGCTCGAGCTTCAGCAGGACGTTCTGGTCGTTCGGGTCGAAGGGCGCGATCCACGGCGCCGCGATCGCGATCACGACCATCGTCACGGCGAGGACGAGGCCGACGGCGAGCCCGCCCGAGCGGGTCGCCCGCTTCCAGGCCGAGGGCGCGGCGATGGCGACGGCGCTGCTCATCCGGCCTTGACGCGCGGATCGACGAGACCGTAGGTCAGGTCGGTGAGGATGTTGGCGACGACGACCGCGAGCGCCGTCACCACCATCAGCCCCTGCAGGAGCGAGTAGTCGCGCTGGTTCAGCGCCGAGACGATGAGCTTGCCGAGGCCGGGACGGTTGAAGACGATCTCGGTGAGGACGGCGTTGCCGATGAGCACGCCGAGGTAGAGGCCGACGACGGTGACGATCGGGATCAGCACGTTGCGGAGCGCGTGGCGCCAGACGACGATGCGCCGCGGCAGGCCCTTGGCGCGCGCGGTGCGGACGTAGTCGTCGCTCAGCGCCTTGAGCATGCCGGAGCGCGTCACGCGGGTCACGTAGGCGACCATGATCAGGCCGAGGTTGAGGGCGGGCAGGGCGAGCGCGCGCAGGCGCTGCAGCGGGTCGGTGCCGGTGACCGTCGAGATAACCGGAAACCAGCGCAGCTCGACCGCGAACGCGAGCAGCAGCAGGATGCCCGAGACGAACGCCGGGAACGACAGGCCGGCTAGCGAGACGATGCGCGCCAGCCAGTCGACGAAGCCGTCGCGCCGCTGCGCCGCGACGACGCCGAGCGGCACGCCGATGACGGTGCCGATGAAGAGCGCCGCGAGCGTGAGCTCGATCGTGTAGGGCAGGACCGCGGCGACGTCGGTCGTGATCGGCCGGTTGGTGACGAGCGATCGGCCGAGATCGCCGCGCGCGATCTGGATCATGAAGTCGGCGTACTGGGCGACGAGCGGCTTGTCGAGGCCGAGCCGCTCGCGCAACGCCGCCCGCGCCGCGGGGCTCGCCTGGTCGCCGAGGACGACGATGGTCGGGTCGCCGGGGACGACCCGGACGAGGACGAACACCAGCGTCAGCACCGCCCAGAGCGTCGGCAGCGCGAGCAGCAGCCGGTTGGCGATGAAGCGCAACATGCGGGCGCCTCCGCGGCCGGCCGGGACGCGCTTACTTCTTGGTGGTCTTCTCGGTGATCTGCGGCCCGAGATGGATCGCGTCGACCAGCTTGTAGCCGTAGTCGATGTTGGTCTTGTGCGCCCAGACCTGGAGCTGCTCGAACAGCGGCACCGCGCAGACCTCGTCGAGGATCTTCTTCTGCGCCGTCGTCCAGAGCTCCTTCTGCTTGGCCAGGTCGGGCTCGGAGCGCGCCGCGTCGATCTCCTTGTCGGCGACGTTGCAGTGCGAGAAATTCACCACCGCCGTCGGCGTGCCGACGATCGAGCGCGAGTGGAAGAACTGCGTCAGCGGCACGTCGGCGACCGGGAAGCGCGCCGCGGTGTAGTAGACCGCGCCGCTCAGGTCCTTGCGGATGTTGGCGTGGAAAGTCTGGTGGTCGACGGTTTCGAGCTGCAGGTCGATGCCGGCGAGCTTGAGCTGCGCCTGCAGGATCTGCGCGGTATTGAGCATCGACGGCAGCGTCGACTGGATCGCCTTGACGGTGATGCCGTTCGGAAAGCCGGCTTCCTTCAGCAGCGCCTTCGCCTTGGCGACGTCGTAGGTCGCGAGCGGCGCCTTGGCGTCGGTGCCGAGGTAGCCGGCGGGCACCACCGACACCGGCAGGTCGGCCGTGAGGTTGCCCTTGAAGTCGACGATCTGCTGCCGGTTGATCGCGTGTGCGATCGCCTGGCGGACGCGCTTGTCGTCGAGCGGCTTGACCGTCATGTTGAGGTGCAGCTGGCCGAGCTCGGCCGGCCGCAGCACGTCGACGATCACGCCGGGCTCCTTCTTGAAGCGCTCGGCCCACTTCTGGTCCTGGCGGCCGTAGACGATGTCGAGCTCGCCCGAGGTGAAGGCGAGGTCGCGCGCCGAGTCGGCCGGGATCAGGTGATAGACGATGCGATCGATCTTGGGCGCGCCGCGGAAGTAATCCTTGTTGGCGAGGAAGGTCACGCTCTCGCCGGGCTTGTAGACCTCGAACTTGAACGGGCCCGTGCCGATCGGGTTGAGGCGGAAGTTGTCGCCGAGCTTTTCGACCGCCTTCCTGCTGACGACGTTGCCGCCGTGGTAGTTGGTGACGAGTCCGAGGAAGAACGGCACCGCCTGCTTCAGCTTGACGCGCACCGTGTACGGGTCGACCGCCTCGACCGAGTCGATCGAGGCGTAGTCGGCCGAGAACGACGAGGTCTTCGAATCGGCGGCGCGCTTGAGCGAGAAGACGACGTCGTCGGCAGTGAGCGATCCGTAGTCGCCGTGGAACTTGACGCCGTGGCGGAGGTGGAAGGTCCAGGTCAGCTTGTCAGGCGTGCTCTCCCAGCGTTCGGCGAGGTCGGGCTCGAGCGTCTCGAGGCTCGCCGATCCGGGCCGGAAGCGGACCAGGCCGTTGTAGATCCACGAGGTCAGCGGCTTGTCCTGCGTCGTCGTCGCCCGATAGGGGTCGAGCTGGCTGACGTCGGCGGCCGACATGCCGACGTTGAGAACCGTCTCGGCGCCGACGCCGGCGCTGCCGAGGAGAAGTGCCGCGGCGGCGGCGCAGAGATGTCGCTTCATGCGGGGTTTCCTCGCGGGCCGGGGCCACTGTCGCGCCGAGGGCAGGCGCGCGGCATCATAGCCGGCACTAGCGGCCGCGCGGCCCCGTGTCTGCCACGAGCGAGGGTCCCGTGCCGACTGCGGCCGCGAGCGGCTGCGCCGCGGCGGCGAAGCGCTCGATCGCGAACGGCGCGAGCGGCGACGCCGACCTTCCTTGCGTCACCAGCTCGGCGATGATCTCGCCGACGACCGGCCCGAGCTGGAAGCCGTGGCCTGAAAAGCCGAAGGCGTGGACGAGGTTCGGCGTCGTCGCCGAAAAGCCGAGCACCGGAATGCGGTCGGGCATCTCGCCGTCGATGCCGGCCCAGGTGCGGACGACGTGGCAGCCGGCGAGCGCGGGAACGATCGCCAGCGCCTGCGCCATCGCCGCGAGCGAGATGTCGGTCAGCGGCCGCGAGCGGCTGCACTCGACGTCGCCCCAGCCGTCGCCGCCGCCGAGGACGACATTGCCGCGCGCGATCTGGCGCAGGTAGACGCCGCCGCCGCACACGCCGATCGAACGACTGACGAGGAACGGCAGCGGCTCGGTGACGAGCATGTTCGGGACGAGCGGCCGGAGCGGAACGTCTTCGTCGAACCAGCGGGCGAGGCCGCCGGCGGCGACGCCGGCGCAGTTGACGAGGAAGCGGCTCTTCACCTCGAGACCATCGGTCCGGGTCTCGAAGCCGGTGCCGCTGCGCGCCGCCGACGTCACCGCGGCGTGCTCGCGCACGTCGGCGCCGAGGCGGCGGGCGAGGCGCGCGAAGGCGGGGCCGACGAGGCGCGGGTTGGCCTGTCCATCCTCGGCGCAGAGCGATGCGCCGACGACGTCGGCGCCGAGCCACGGCAGCTCGGCGCGAAGCGCGCTCGCGCCGAGGAGCTGCAGACGCAGGCCGTGCTCGGCCGCGTCGCGGGCGTAGCGCTCGAGCTGATCCATGTCGGCGTCCGAGCGGGCGAGCTTGAGGTGGCCGGTCGCCTGAAACTCGACGTCTTCGCCGAGTCGCGCGTCGAGCTCGTCCCACAGCGGCCGCGCCCTTCGCGCCAGCGGCAGCTCGGCCAGATGCCGACCTTGCTGACGGACGCCGCCGAAGTTGACGCCGCTCGCGCCCGCGCCGCAGACGTGCTTTTCGAGCAGCGCGACGGTCAGCCCGGCCTGGCGCAGCGCGACCGCCGCGGCGCAGCCGCCGATGCCGCCGCCGACGATCGTGACGTCGACCTGCACACGCTCGCTCACGAGGCGCTCGCCAGAATCGGGATCGGCTTGACCGGCGGCTGGCAGCGCAGGCGACCGACGCTCGCGAGGTCGGCGTCGCAGGCACGGGCGAGCAGCTCCGCCGCGGCCTCGCCGCAGACGCGGCCCTGGCATCGGCCCATGCCGATCCGGGTCAAGGCCTTGACGCGGTTCATCTCGCGCGCATCCTTGTCGCGCGCTGCCTGTCGCAGCGTTGCCGCGGTGATGCCTTCGCAGCGGCAGACGATCTCGTCGTCGCCGACCGCATCGAGAAGGTGGCCGGGGAACGGATAGGCGGCGTCGAGCGCGCGGCCAAAGCGCGCCTGGCGTTCGAGCGCGCGATCGAGGCGCGCGGTCTCGCGCCGGTCGACGTCGCGGCCGAGGTCCTCGAGCACGGCGAGCGCCGTCCGCAGGCCTTGCAGCTCGGCGACGTCGGCGCCGCCGATGCGCGCGCCGTCGCCGGCGAGGTAGACGCCGGGCAGCGACGATCGTCCCTCCGCGCTGCGCTCCGGAATCCATTGCCGCGTCTCGGCGGCAAAGACGAAGCGACAGCCGGCAAGGTCGGCGAGCTGCGCCTCGGGCCGCAGGCCGAACGACGCGCCGACCGCATCGCAGGCGACGCGGCGCTCGCCGCCCGCCGCTTCGCGCCAGACGAGCGCCTCGACGCGACCTTCGCCTTCGACGCGAATCGAGCGGACGTCGTAGCGAACACCGAGTCCGCGCAGGCGATTGCGGCCGGTGTACCAGGCGCCCTTCGCGGCGGTGGCGGCGGACGCCAGCAAGCCGGGAATCTGGGCGACCTTGGCGCCGAACGGCGTCGCATCGAGCGCCGCGACGACGTCGATCCCGGCCTTCGCGTACTGGTGCGCGACCAGCGGCAAGAGCGGCCCGGCACCGATCAGCGCGACGCGTCGGCCGATCGACACGCCCTGCGCCTTGAGGGCGATCTGCGCCGCGCCGAGCGTGAAGACGCCGGGAAGTGTCCAGCCTTGAAAGGGCAGCGCCCGATCCATTGCTCCGGTCGCGAGGACGAGGCGGTCGAAGGGCTGGACTGCATAGCCGTCGGGCGTCAGCAGGTCGAGGCGACCGTCGAACACGTTCCAGACGAGCGTGCGCGGGCGGTGATCGATCCGATCGCGAGCCGATCCGAAGGCGCGATGGATCGACGCCGCCTTCTTCGCTTCGAAGCCGTAGATCGCGGTCGATTCACGTCGGCCTGCGGCGACGGGCGGCTGGCGATAGATCTGGCCGCCGGGCCGCTCGGCCTCGTCGAAGACGATCGGCGCGAGGCCGGCCCGGGCCAGGACTTCGGCGGCCCGCACGCCCGCCGGCCCGGCGCCGACGATCGCGACGATCGGGTCAGCCAGGGCCGCCTCCCTCGACGAGCACCGCCATCCCCGGCTCGACGAGCGTCGTGCAGGCGCGAACCCGGCGCCCGTCGGCGAGCCGGAGCCAGCAGTCCTGGCATGCCGCCATGAAGCAGAAGCCGGCGCGAAAGCCGGCGCCGAACTCGAAGCGCCGCAGCGCCGGACGATGCAGCAGGACGGCCGTCATGAGCAGGTCGCCTCGCTGCGCCGCGACGGGCGCGCCGTCGATCGTCAACGCGACGGCGTCGCCGCCGCGATCGACCGCGCGCTGAAACAGCCCCGTCATCGCTCGCCTCTCCTCGTGGACCTCGTCGGCATCGCGAGAACTATAGTTGCCGCGCCCCAGGCGTCCGGCAGCGAGCCATGAAAGTCGACACGGTCAACATCTACCTCGTCACGACGGGCAAGCTCCATCCGGTTGTCGTCGAGCTCGTGACCGACGAAGGCGTCACCGGCATCGGCGAAGCGGCGATCGCCTACGGGCTCGGCGGCACGGCCGCCGCGGGAATGATCAAGGACCTGAGCGAGCGGATGATCGTCGGCCGGGATCCGGCGCGGATCGAGGCGCTGTGGTCGGAGATGTACGACCACTCGTTCTGGGCCAAGGGCGGCGGCGCGATCGTCTTCGCCGGAATCAGCGCCATCGAGCAGGCGCTGTGGGACATCAAGGGCAAGCTGCTCGGCGCTCCGGTCTACGAGCTGCTCGGCGGCAGGACGAGAGACAAGGTCCGCGTCTACGCCAACGGCTGGTACGGCGACGCCCGCACGCCGGCGCAATTGGCGCAGGCGGCGGAGCGGCCGCTGCGCGACGGCTATCGCGCCTTGAAGTGCTATCCGCTCGCCGCGCCCGACGAGAACGGCCTGCGCCACGTCAGCGCGCGCAGCGTCGACCGCGCTTTCGCCGACCTGGCGTTCGAGAAGATCAAGGCGCTTCGGTCGGCCGTCGGCGCCGACGTCGAGATCATGCTCGACCTGAGCGGCGGCCTCACCACCGCCGAGACGATCCGGCTCTGTCGCCGCTTCGAGGAGCTCGACATCGCCTGGATCGAAGAGCCTGCCGACCCGTTCGACGTCGGCGCGCTGACGAGGATCTCGGAGCAGGTCGCGATCCCGATCGCCGTCGGCGAGCGCATCTACACGCGCCACGGCTTCCGCAAAATCTTCGAGCCGCAGGCGGTCGACATCGTCCAGCCCGACGTCGGCAACACGGGCGGGCTGCTCGAGGTCCGGAAGATCGCGGCGATGGCCGAGGCCTACAACATGCGGGTCGCGCCGCACAACTGCGGCAGCTCGCTCTCGACCGCGTCCTCGCTCCAGATCTCGGCCTGCATCGCGAACTTCCTGACGCTCGAGATCTACCCATACTTTCCCGAGCGGCCCGGCTACGTGCAGGTTCTCGAGAACCCGCCCGAGGCGCGCATCAGGGACGGCCATCTCGACGTGCCGGCGGCGCCCGGGCTCGGCGCCACGCTGGCGATCGATCGCGTCCGACCTTTCCTCTGGGCGCGCTGCGCCGCGTGACGGAAAGGCACTGCCGCACCTCGCTCGCGGGGCGGGCAGGACGCCTCGGTGTCTGCGCAATTTTCGATCCTGACGTATACCCTCAGTCGCGTTCGGTATACACGCCATAGACTTATCGGCGAGGAATGTCGCTCTTGTCGATCCAATGGGTCGATCGAGGGCGGCTTGCAACAGGCCCACGGCGCCGCACCGTGGATCGAACGAGACAGGAGACATCGATGAAAGTGCAGAGGCTGGGCAGGACCGCTTGGCGGCTTCGTGCGTTGGTTGCAGTCTGCGCCGGAGTCGCCGCGGCGACGGCGGCGGAGGCGCGGGTCACACGCATCGTGATCGACTCGACCACCGCGGTGACCGGAGGCGTGCTCGCGTACGAGACGCTGCGCGGACGTGCCTTCGGCGAGCTCGATCCGAACGATCCGAAGAACGCCACCATCACCGACATCCAGCTCGGCAAGGATGCCGACGGCAAGGTCCGCTACGAAGCCTCGTTCACGCTCACCAAGCCGGTGAACATGGCGCAGGCGAGCGGCTTCCTGTGGCACGACGTTCCGAATCGCGGCGGCAACATCATCATCGCCGCGGTCGAGCGCGACCTCGGCGACGTCGGTCTGGCGAGCGCATGGCAGGCCGACAACGCCGGCGCAACGGCGGTACCGACCATTCATACGTCGGGGACCAACCACTGGCTGGTCGTGCCGATGGCGCGCGACAACGGTCAGCTCATCACCGGCAAGGTGCTGACGCGGATCGTCAATCGCAGCGGCGTCGATTCGGCGCCGCTGAACGTGATGGGCAATCCGGTGCCCTACCTGCCGGTATCGCTCAGCACCGCCGACGCCGTGCTGACGACCCACACCAAGGAAACCGTCAACGGCCAGATCACGGTCGGCAGCGTCATCCCGTCGACCGACTGGGCGTTCTCGCACTGCAGCGCCGCGAATCCCTTCCCGGGCACACCCGACGACAACGACGAGGCCAACCTGCCCGGCAACCTGCCGCTCCACGTTTGCCTGAAGGGCGGCTTCGATCCGAACCTGCTCTATCAGCTGACCTACCAGGCCAAGAACGCCTACGTGCTCGGCGTCGGCATCGCCGCCTTCCGCGACGTCGGCTCGTTCTTCAAGTACGCGGCCAACGACGACTTCGGCAATGCCAACCCGATCGCGGCGCGCATCAACTGGTCGTCGATGCGCGGCAGCTCGCAGTCGGGCAACTTCACGCGCCAGTACATCTACACCGGCATGAACCAGGACGAGGCCGGTCGCATCGTCCACAACGGCGCCTGGCCGCAGATCGCCGGTCGCCGCGTCGCCGCCAACGTGCGCTGGGGCCAGCCCGACGGCGTCCTCGAGCTCTACCAGCTCGGCAGCGAGGGCGCGCAGTGGTGGGTCGACTATCCCGATCCGGTGCGCAACCTTCCCGCGAGCAGCATCTTCCATCGCTGCAATCTCACCGGCACCTGCCCGAAGGTCGTCGAGCACTTCGGCGGCTCGGAAGTCTTCGCGCTGAAGATGACGATGGAGTGGGTCGGCCCGGGCGCCGACGTCGACATCCCGTTGACTCGCAACGTGCGCCGCTATTACATCGGCAGCACCACGCACGGCGGCGGCGGCGGCGGCTTCACCTGGCAGCCGCCGGCGACCGGCGCCAGCTGCCCGGGCAACAACTGGGGCACCGGCGCCTTCCGCGCCAACCCGATGCCGTCGACGCAGATGATCAACGTCATCCGCCTGGCGATGCGCGCCTGGCTGATGACCGGCGCGCTGCCGCCGCCGAGCCGCTATCCGACGCTGATCGGCGGCACGCTCGTCGATCCGACCCGGCAGGCGATGGGCTTTCCGGCCGGCGTCCCCGGCGTGCCGGAGTCGATCTTCGATCCCGAGAACTTCGTCTTCCCGGTGTTCGACTACGACTGGGGTCCGCAATTCAACCGGGCCGATTCGACCGGCGTTCCGACCAACCTGCCGCCGCCGATCAACAAGGTCATCGCCATGAAGGTGCCGCGCGTCGATGCCGACGGCAACGAGCTCGGCGGCGTGCCGACAGTGCTGCGCGACGCCCCGCTCGGCACCTACCTTGGCTGGAACATCACCGCAGCCGGTTTCCACAAGGGGCAGGTGTGCAACTACGTCGGCGGCTACATCCCGTTCGCGCTCAACGCCGCCGAACGCGCCACGACCGGCGACCCGCGCCTTTCGCTGGTCGAGCGCTACCAGGATCACGCGGGCTATGTGGCCGCCGTCACCCAAGCGGCGAACAATGCGTTCGCGCAAGGCTATCTGCTCGCCGTCGACCGCGACGCCCTGATCGCCGCGGCCCAGGCCAGCGACGTTCTCAAGTAACCCCAGGAAAGGGATCCTCATGAAACCCGTTCTCGCCATTCTGCTGTCGGCCTTAGGCGCCGTCGCCATCCCGGCCCACGCCGACTTCACCGGTGCCAACGCACCCGCCAACTGGACGATCGCGACGACCGGAACGCTCACGGGGACGGGCACGAACGCCGGCTCAGCCACGTTCTCGTCGTCGCAGCTGTCGCTCGTCGGCGGCAACACGCTGACGCCGATCAGCGACGTGAGCTGCGTCGGCAGCACCTACGGCTTCATCGGGCCGTGCCAGGTCCAGGCGACGATCGGCCACGGCGGGCTGTTCACGTTCCATTGGTCGTATCTGACCGCCGACGACACCGGCCCGGGCGGCGACATCTTCGGCGTGATCGTCGATTCGACGCGGATCCAGCTGTCCAATCCGGGCGGCCTGGACGCGCAGAGCGGCGACGCCAGCTTCAACGCATCGTCGTCGTTCGGCTGGTTCATGAACTGCTCCGACTGCATCGGCGGATCGGCGTCGGCGACGATCACCGCCTTCAACGCGGTGGCGGCGGTGCCCGAGCCTGAGACCTACGCGCTGATGCTGGCCGGCTTGGCCGCGATGGGCGCTGTCGCGCGGCGGCGACGCATGAGCCGCGCCGGCTCGCTCGACTGAACGGCGGTTGATCGGCGGCGCCGCCGCGGCGATGCGGCGGCGCCTGTTCCGTTGCTCGAGGCGGGGTCGAGTGCAGGCGAATCAGGCGAGCGCGTCCGCGACCCAGCCGGCGATCGCCGTCGGCGTGCTGAACTCGTCGACCGATCGCGCCGGCAGCGCGGGATAGCGCGCGTTCCACAGCCGGCTCAGCGAAGTCCCCGGTCCCATCTCGAGGACGCAGGTCGCGCCGCGCTCGGCGACGGCGGTCATGCAATCGTCCCACCGGATCGCGACCGCGAGCTGGCTCGCCAGCGCGCGCCTCAGGTCGCCGGGATCGCGGAGTACGCCCGCCTCGTGGTCGGCGACCAGCGCGAGCTGCGGTCGTTCGAACGGCACTGCGGCGAGCGCGGCAGCGAACGGCTGCACCGCGTCGGCCATCCAGGGCGTGTGCGAGGCGATCGCGAGGTCCAGCGTCGTCGTCGTCGCGCCGGCGCGGGCCGCCTCGACGGCCGCGGCGGCGAGCGCGCTCCTGGCGCCGCCGACGACGACGCGGTCGGGGCCGAAGCGGATCGCGACGTCGAGTCGATGCGTGCGGCACAGCCGCTCGACGAGCGCCGGCGACGCGTCGGCGAGCGCCAGCAGACCGGTGGCGACGCCGTGCGTGCTCGCGTCCATGAGCTCTGCGCGGCGACGCGCCAGCGCCATCGCGTCGCCGGCAGCGAAGACGCCCGCGCAATGGAAGGCCGCCAGCTCGCCGACGCTGTAGCCGGCGACGACGGCGGGCCTGGGCAGCAGCGGCACGAGCACGCGCCAGGCGGCGATGCACACGCCGGTGAGAAGCGGCTGGGCGACGTCGTTGCGCTGCGCCCAGGCCGCGTCGGCCAGGCGCTCGCGCCAGTCGGCGCCGAGCGCGTCGACGAGCGGCATGAGCGCATCGGCGCCGGCCGCGTCGAGCCACGGCAGCATCGCCGCATGCTGGGTGCCCTGGCCGGGGAAGAGAACGGCGAGGCTCACCCGCAGATCCGGGCGACGAAGCACGCCGCCGCGAGAACGTCGGCGCTGCCGCCCGGAGACAGTCGCCTGGCGACGAATTCGCGGTGAATCCGCTCGGCGTGCGTGACCGCATCGGCACGATGGGCGCCGCCTGCCGCGAGGAAGCTCGAGGCCTGCCGTCGCGCATAGCGCAGGCCGTCGATGCCGCCGCGGTGGACGAGGTTGGTGTCGTCGAGCGAAGCCATCACCGCAAAAAAAGTCTGAAGCTGCGCGTGGCGACGATCGAGCCCGTCGCGCAACGCCGCCGTCAGCGTCGGCACCGCGATCTCGAAAAGGACCGGGAACGCGTCGGCGGCTTCGCCGCGGGCGCCGTGCAGCGCATGGCGGCGGCAGGCGCGCTGTCCGTTCGACTCGCTGCCGTCGTCGCCGCGCGCCGCCAGCGCCGCGCCCCAGCGCTCGATCAGGCGGGCGCGCACGAGGGCGGCGGAGAGCGCACCCACGCGCTCGGCGCTCGGTCGTGCCGCGGCGGCGCACAACAGCCCGATCGTGAAGATCGCGCCGCGATGCGTGTTGACGCCGCCGGTCGCGAGCGACATGCGCCGTTCTGCGGCGATGCCGAGCTGCTCGAGGGCGGCGAACGGCGCATCGGCGGCGCCGATCGCGGCGATGCGCCGGAAATAGTCGCGCAGCGAGACGATGCTGCGCAGGAAGGTGCGCGCCGTCATGTCGGCGTGGCTGCCGTTGTCGATGAAGGAGACGAGCCCGGGCTTCGGGTAGAGGGCGAGCTCGTCGTGGAGGGCGCTGGTCGCGGCGCGCCCGAGGCGAGCGGCTTCGGCTTCGGCATCGAACATCGACGGCCGACCCGGCGACGACATCGCGAACGAGTCTGCCGCCGCTGAGGCGGTGTTCATGCGAGCTGCTCCACGGTGGCCCTGACCCGCGCCTCGAGCCAGGCCGCGCCGGTCTCGAGGCGGGCCCCGCGCAGCCGCTTGACGAGGATCGTGTCGACCCGGCCGGAACGCCATGTCGCCCATTCGCGCCAAGCGACAGCGCTGCCGTCGACGAACGAGAGCTCGCCATCGAGGCGCGGCGAGTCGATGCCGCACGTTGTCAATGCTTCGACGATCGAGTCCGCCTGTTGCGCGTCGGCAGCCGGCAAGAGCAGGTCGAGGTCGGAACGCTCGCGAACGTAGGCGAGTCGTGTCAGCCATTGCCAGCCGAAGCTGCCGTAGACCCGCGTCTCGGCGGCTGCGCCTGCGAGCGCTGCGCGCAACGACGACCCCTGCTGCGATTCGTTCCAGAGCCCGTCGCTGTATTCGGCCAGCAATGGGAACGCCGCGGTGCCGGGCCGAAGGTGCTCGACGGCGACGCGCAGCGCGAATCGTCCTCGTCCCCAGTCAGCCGGCGCCGGCAGTCCGAGCGCGACGCCGCCGACATCGAAAGCATCGACGCCGTCGACGCCATCGACGCCATCGACGCGGTTGACGCGGTTGCCGCCATCGACGCCAACGGCCTGCGTCGCGACGACGAGCGGCAGGTCGTTCGCCGCCCAGTGGGCGAGGCAGCGTTGCGCGGCCGGATCGGTGTGCTGAGTCGACGCCAGGCGCCAGCCGGCGGCGGTGAGCCGCACGAGCTGATGCCGACGCAGGTCCATCGCCGCTCAGGGCGCGTCGAGCACGCGCTGCGCGACCGCGGCGGCGAGGCGACGGCCGCCGCGCGCGGCGCCGTCGGCGGCGCGCTCGTCCGTCACGGGAGAAGTCGCCAGCGCCTCGCGCAGCGCCGCGGCGAGGTCGCCCGACCAGAGCGCGCGCACGCCGCCCATCGCGACGTAGTTCTCGACGCCCGGCGCGAACACCGGGCTCGACTTCGACAGCTCGGCCAGGCGCTCTTCGGCGATCTTGGTGATGCGCGCCATCGCCGGGATGCGCATGACGCGGATCTCGGCGTCGGGCAAGGCGTAGCAGGCATCGGCGATGAGGCCGGAGGTGATGAAGCCGCCGGAGAGCGCCTGGTCGTAGACGAGGCCGATGACGCGATGTCCGCGGCGTCGCGCGAGGTCGATGCAGCAGCCGAGGTGCGCCATCGCGCGGTTGATGCCGAGCAGCTCTTCGCGTCGGCGCAGCTGCTGGCCCTGCGTGTCGATCAGCAGCAGCAGCGCACGGCCGGGATGCCGCTCGACCGTGTCGAGGACGAAGCGCGCCTGCGCCAGCGCGAGCGCGATGCCGATCGGCGCGTGGCTCGTGGTGCCGATGACGGCGATCGTCGCGTCGCCGACGAGGGCGCTGCCGCGCAGCAGGTCGCCTTCGGCCTCGATCGCGTGGTCGGTGCCGAACAGGCGGGTCGCGAGCGTGTGCCAGTCCATCGGTTCACGAGGCAGCGCTGGCCTTGTGCCGCAGCCGCTGCAGCGCGGCCGCGTCGAGGTCGGGAACGACCGCCGCGTCGGCGACGCCGCTTTGGCGCCAGAGCGGCTCCGCGTCGGCGCCGCCGGGTGCCTCGAGCCAGCGCGTTGCCAGGAGGGCATGCTCGCGCTCCAGGCTGGCGAGCGTGACGGGGCGCCGGATCGAGAGCGCCTCGACGGCGGCCTGGCGGAACGCGACGACCTCGTCCTCGACGAGAACGTCGCAGTCGCCGCTCAGGCAGCGGTGCTTGCCGCCGGTGGTTCGCCAGACGAGGGCGCGGTCGCGCGAATCGAACTCGTCGACGCCGTGCGAGGCCTCGATGACCTCGGGTCCCGACATGCCGAGCCGACCGATGTCGCTCATGATCACCGTGTCGACGCAGCGCGCGACGATGCCCATGCCGCCGAAGCAGCCGTTTGCGCCGCCGATGAGGACGAGCACCGGCACGCCGGCGGCGCGCACGTCGAGAACCGCGCGCATGACTTCCGAGACGCCGATCAGGCCGGCGTTGGCTTCGTGCAGGCGGACGCCGCCCGACTCGGCGAGCAGCACCACGGCGTCGGGCCGGTCGCGCCGCGCCCGCTGCAGCAGGCCGACGAGCTTGGCGCCGTGGACTTCGCCGACGCCGCCGCCCATGAACTCGCCCTCCTGCGAAGCGAGGAACACCGGGTGTCCGTCGAGCAGCGCGCGGCCGATGGCGACGCCGTCGTCGAAGGCGCAGGGAACGCCGAGCTGGGCGAGGTGCGGGCTGGTGACGCGATCGGCCGGCGCCAGCCACTCGTGGAAGCTGCCGGCGTCGAACAGGCGCGCGATGCGCTGGCGCGCCGAGCACTCGGCGTAGCTCGCGTTCACGACGCCGGCTCCACGATCTGCGCGATCGCCTGATCGAGGCGCAGGCCGACGACGGCAGGCGTCGCGCCCATGTCGTTGATCGAGACGCGCAGTCCGGCGAGAGGATGACGCTCGTGGAAGTCGCGCAGCACGGCGGCCCAGATGTGGCCGAAGCCGCGCGCCGAGGTCTCGACCTCGACGCTGCAGGCGCTGCCGGTGCGCGGCTCGACGAGCACTTCGAGGTTGCCCGAGCCGACGACGCCGACGAGCGCCGGCGCGAAGGCGCCGAGCGGCCGGCCGCCGTCGAACTCGAACTGCAGTCGCTCCATGCCTGCCGACATCGCCGTGCCCCTCACCAGTTGCGAAAGCGCTTGGGCGGCTCGTAGAGCCCGCCCGAGGCCCGCACGAGGTCCCGCATGGAGCGTGCCGCGAGCAGGTTGCGCGTCGCCTCGCGCTGGTCGATGCCGAGATCGGCCGGGCGGCGGATGACGCCGCGCTGGCGCAGCGCGGCGACCGCCTTGCGGTCGCGGCCGAGCCCGACCGCCGAGTAGCCGGCGACGCCGCGGATCGCCTGGGCGCGCTCCTCGTCGTCGCGGCAGAGCAGCAGGTTGGCGATGCCTTCCTCGGTGAGGATGTGGGTGACGTCCTCGCCGTAGATCATGATCGGCGGCAGCGGCAGGCCGGCCTGCTCGGCGAGCGCCCAGGCATCGAGCGTCTCGACGAAGGCCGGCGCCATGTGCTCGCGGAAGGTCTCGACCATCTGCACGACGAGCTTCTGGCCGCGCGGCGTGCCGCGCGCACCGCCGAGGCCGGCGCGCGCCTCGCGCCCTGCCTTCAGCCACGCTTCGCTGCCGTGGCGCCGGCCGCGCGCATCGGCGCCCATGTTGG
Source organism: Caldimonas sp. (assembly GCA_035995885.1). GTDB lineage: Bacteria > Pseudomonadota > Gammaproteobacteria > Burkholderiales > Burkholderiaceae_C > Schlegelella_A. Next base: position 40,155 of record DASYKC010000030.1, read on the forward strand.
GCGCGCCGCCGAAGCCGGTGATCCGGCCGACGGTGGCGGTCGAGCTGTTGCCGGCGAGGTCGATCTGCAGCGTCGAGCCGATGAAGAGGTCGCACGCGTAGTGGCCGGCGGCCTGGCAGAAGGCGCGGTTGCTGCGCAGCGACCCGTCGCGGCCGGTGAAGAAGATATCGGGTCGGGCGCGCACGTACTTCTCCATGCCGAGCTCGGAGCCGAACGAGTGGACCGACTCGACCCAGCCCGCCTCGATCGCCGGGATCAGCGCCGGGTGCGGGTTGAGCGCCCAGTGTTTGCAGATTCGTCCGCGCAGGCCGAGCGATTCGCCATAGGTCGGCAGCAGCAGCTCGATCGCGGCGGTGTCGAAGCCGATGCCGTGGTTCAGGCGCTGCACGCCGTACTCGGCGTAGATGCCCTTGATCGCCATCATCGCCATCAGGATCTGGATCTCGGAGATCTGCGCCGGATCGCGCGTGAAGAGCGGCTCGACGAACGCGGGCGACGGCGCACGGACGACGAAGTCGACCCAGTCGGCGGGGATGTCGACGCGCGGCACCGTGTCGACGATCTCGTTGGCCTGGGCGATGACGATGCCGCCGCTGAACGCCGTCGCCTCGACGATGGCCGGCGTGTCCTCGGTGTTGGGGCCGGTGTAGAGGTTGCCGTGCCGGTCGGCCGACTGCGCCGCGACGAGCGCGACCTGCGGCGTCAGGTCGATGAAGTAGCGACCGAAGAGCTCGAGGTAGGTGTGGATCGCGCCGATCTGGATGCGTCGCTGCGCGACGAGCTTGGCCAGACGCGCGCCCTGCGGGCCCGAGAACGAGAAGTCGAGCTTGGAGGCGATGCCGTTTTCGAAGACGTCGAGGTGCTCGGGCAGCGCCAGCACCGACTGCACCATGTGCAGATGGTGCACGGCCGTGGCATCGACCGCAGCGAGCGAGCGGGCGAGGAAGTCGGCCTGCTTCTGATTGTTGCCTTCGAGGCAGACGCGGTCGAAGGGCGCGATCACCGCCTCGAGGAGGCGCACTGCGGCATCCGCAGAAACGCACTTGCCGTCGAGCGATGCGGCGAGCGTGGCGGCGACGTGGTCGAGCCGGAACGCGCGCGCGCGGGCACGCCGATCCCAGGATCTCGTCGCCGGGGCGTCGACGGCCGGGGACCGATCGTTCATGGCGCGGCCGGCACCACGGCGAAGCGGGTCCGGACGCGCCGCATCAGTTCGCGTCGGGTGATGGTTCTTCTCCTTCCTTGGATTCGTAACAGACTGCCTTGTATACATAGTATGCCGCGTTGTGCGCAACGGCACCAAGTATTCCCCTAGGCCGTGTGATCATGCATACGGGTGGGCGTCCGACGTGCGCGGCGCCCCATAGAATGCTGCCGTCATGACCCGACTCTCTGACCGCCTTCGTGAAGCCGTCGAGGAGGAGATCGCGACCGGAAAACTCCTCCCCGGGAGCCGCCTCGACGAGGTCGAGCTGGCCAAGCGCTTCAACGTCTCACGGACGCCGATCCGGGAGGCGCTCAACCTCCTTCTCGGCGAGGGCCTCATCGAGATGCGGCCGCGGCGCGGCGCGGTCGTCGCGCGGGTGTCGCCGCAGCGCCTGATCGAGATGTTCGAGGTGATGGCCGAGCTCGAGGCGATGTGCGCCCAGCTGGCTGCCCGACGCATGTCGGAGGACGAGCTCGCCGCCATCGAGACGGCGCACACGGCGTGCCAGGGCGCCGCTGCGGCGCGCGACGCCGACGCCTACTTCTACGCCAACGAACGCTTCCACTACGCGATCTACGCCGCCTCGCACAACACCTTCCTGGCCGAGCAGGCCGCTGCGCTGCAGAGAAAGCTCCGCCCGTACCGGCGCCTGCAGCTGCGCGTGCGCAACCGGATCCAGCGCTCCTACGAGGAACACCAGGCGATCGTCGACGCCTTGCGCGACGGCAACGCCGAGCAGGCCGTGCTCAGCGTTCGCAACCACGTGATCGTGCAGGGCGAGCGCTTCGCCGACCTCGTCTCGAGCCTGTCGCGCCTGGAAGCGTCCGGCGTCGCCGCCGAGACCGAAGTCGGCCTCGCTCCGGCCGCCTGATCCCGCTCGCACGGCCGGCGGCCTGCGCCCGCTCGGCGGCGTTCGATCGAGCGCCGCGATTCCCGGTTCCTCGAGATCGATGCCGACGCAGCGACGACGTCACGGATCGACCGTGACCGCGGCCAGGGTTTTCCGGGACTAAACGGTCAGACCATTTGAGTACGATCCCTGCCGATGAGGTCGGACAAGGTCTTGATCGTCGGCGCCGGTCCGGTCGGGCTCGCGCTCGCCGGCGATCTCGCGTGGCGGGGCGTTCCGAGCACCGTCGTCGAGCGGGGTACCGGCGCCGTCGCCCAGCCGCGCATGGACATGGTCGGCATCCGGACCATGGAGTTCTGCCGCCGCTGGGGCATCGTCGACGAGGTCGAGCGCGCCGGCTACAACCGGGACTATCCGCAGGACTGCGCCTGGGTCACCGACCTGAACGGCTACGAGTTCGGCCGTGAAGCATTTCCGGCGCCGCGCGACGAGCGGCCGCCGCCGCAGAGCCCGCAGCACCGCGAGCGCTGCCCGCAGAATTTCTTCGACCCGGTGCTGGCGCGGTTCGCCGAGCGCTCGGGTCGCGTCGCCCTGGCGTACCGGACCGAGCTGGTGTCGTTCGAGGAGCGCGGCGACGTCGTCGTCGCGTGCCTGCGCGATGTCGACAGCGGCGAACTCCGGATGGTCGAATCGTCCTATCTCGTCGGCTGCGACGGCGGCGCGAGCACGGTGCGCCAGGCGCTCGGCATCGGCATGGCCGGCGACGCCGTCCTCACCTACACGACCAACGTCGTCTTTCGCTGCGCCGGCCTCGAGCGCCTGCATCGCATGCGGCCGGGCTACCGGTTCATCTTCATCGGCCCGGAAGGGACCTGGGCGACGCTGGTCGCGATCGACGGCCGCGATCACTGGCGCTTCTCGCTGGTCGGCGACGACGAGCGCCGCACCGTCGACGAAGACGATGCGCGGCGCGCGATCGTTCGCGCCGTCGGCCGCGACTTCGACTTCACGATCGAGTCGATGCTGCCGTGGGTGCGTCGCCAGCTGGTCGCCGAGTCGTACCGGGCCGGCCGGGCCTTCATCGCCGGCGACGCCGCCCACTTGACGTCGCCGACGGGCGGCTTCGGCATGAACACCGGCATCCTCGACGTCGTCAACCTGTCGTGGAAGCTCGCCGCCGTGCTCGCCGGCTGGGGCGGGCCGACGCTGCTCGACACCTACGAGAGCGAGCAGCGGCCGGTGGCGGTGCGCAACGTCACCGAGGCCGGCGACAACCTGAAGCGAATGCTGTCGCCGCGAATCGTCAAGCCCGATCCGGCGGTGTTCGGCGCCGGCGGTGCCGAGCTCGATGTCGCGCGGCGCGAGTACGGCGCGCGCTACACCGAGATGATGAAGCGCGAGTGGTTCTCGATCGGCATCCACCTCGGCTACGTCTACGAAGGATCGCCGATCGTCGTCGCCGACGGCACGCCGCTGCCGCCCGACGAGGTGCAGCGCTACGTGCAGACGGCGCGGCCGGGATCGAGAGCGCCGCACGTCTGGCTGAAGGAAGGCGAATCGACGCTCGACCTGTTCGGGCGCGGCTTCGTGCTGCTCCGTTTCGGCGCCGCGCCGCCGCCCGTCGACGCGCTCGCGGCGGCGGCGGCGAAGGCCGGCCTGCCGCTCGAAGTCGTCGACATCGAGGACGCCGAGGCAGCGCGCGTCTACGAGCGCCGCCTCGTGCTCGTCCGGCCCGACGGGCAGGTCGCGTGGCGCGGTGACCGCCTGGCCGACGACGCAACAGCGCTGATCGACACCGTCCGCGGCGCAAGCGGGCGCGAAGGATGACCATGGCAAAGACCTCGCTCAGCGATGCCGCGGCGCGGCGCGCCCTGCAGACGGACCTCGAGCGATTCCACTGTCGCGTCCACCAGCCCGACGACCCGCCGCTCTTCACGCGCGAGCCGCGTCCCGACGTGCGCTCGATCCACTGGCGCGGCAGCGACCTGCTGCCGCTCCTCGAGCGGCTCGGTCGCGAGGTCGAGCTCGGCGCCGGCGGGCCGCGGCGCACGCTGCGTCTGCACAACCCCGGCCTGGCGCACGGCACGACCCACACGTTCTGGGCGTCGATCCAGGTGATCCTGCCGGGCGAGGTCGCGACCGCGCACCGCCACACCGCCAACGCGTTCCGCTTCATCCTGCGCGGCCACGGCGCCTCGACGACGGTCGACGGCGAGTGCTACCCGATGGCCGAGGGCGACCTCGTCCTCACGCCGGCGTGGACCTGGCACGACCACGTGCATCGCGGCAGCGAGCCGATGATCTGGCTCGACGTCCTCGACATCTCGCTCATGAAGATGCTGCGCGCGACCTTCTTCGAGCCGTACCCGGGCGAGGGCGTGCAGCCTGTCGACGCGGTGCCCGATCGGACCTGGCGCCAGTTCGGCAGCGGCCTGATGCAGCCGCCGGGGAGCGCGGCCGCGGCCGGCGTCAACCCGCTCCTCGTCTATCCGCGCGCGCTCGCCGAGGGCGCCTTGCAGCAGGCTGCCGGCCTCGCGCCCGATCCGTTCGACGACGTCGTCCTCGAGTACCGCAATCCGGCGGACGGCGGCGCGGCGATGCGAACGATGGCGCTCGCGTTGCAGCGCCTGCGGCCCGGGTTCGTCGGCAAGGCGCGGCGGCAGACGTCGAGCAAGCTCTATCACGTCGTTCGCGGCGCGGGAACGACGACCGTCGGCGTCGAACGGTTCGACTGGAGCGCCGGCGATTTCTTCGTCGTCGCGCCCTGGGCTTGGCACGCGCACGCGACCCGGGGCGACGACGAGGCGACGCTGTTCCAGGTCAACGACCGGCCGACGCTGGCCGCGCTCGGCTACTTCCGCGAGGAGGACGCCGGATGAAGATCGCCGTCTACGACGACTGGCGCATCGGCCTGGTCGAAGGCGACCGCGTGTTCGACGTGACGGCCGCGCTGCCGGCGTTCCTGGCGGAGGTTCCCGAGCAGCGCATGAACTGGCTGATCGGCCACGCCGAGACCGCGCTGCCGTCGCTGGCGCGAGCGCGAAGGACGGCGAGCGCGGTGCCGGTGGCGTCGGTGCGCCTGCTGCCGCCGAGCCCGCGGCCGGGCCACGTGTTCGCTGCGCCTGCCAACTACCGCAAGCACATCGGCGAGCTCGGCACGCGAACGGTGACGAAGGCCGGCCGCAGCGCGCGCGAGCAGGGGTTCTTTCTGAAGGCGCCGGGCTCGCTGGTCGGCGCGGGCGGCGAGATCACCTTGCCGCGCGGCTCGACGCGTCGCTTCGACCACGAGTCGGAGCTCGCGGTCGTCGTCGGCAAGGCGGGCTCGCACATCGCGCGCGAACGGGCGATGGCGCACGTCTTCGGCTACGCCTGCCTCATCGACGCGAGCATGCGGATCGAGCCCGGCGTCGCCGAGGAAGAGCGTTCGATGCGCAAGTCGTTCCAGGGCTTCACGCCGTTCGGGCCGTGGCTCGTCACCGCCGACGAGATCGCCGATCCCGGCGCCTTGCGCAACCGCCTCTGGGTCGGCGACGAGCTGCGCCAGGACGCGTCGACGGCCGAGATGATCGTCGGCATCGCCGAGCTGATCGAGCTGATCTCGTCGGTCCTGCCGATCGCGCCGGGCGACGTGATCGCGACCGGCACGCCCGAGGGCGTCGGCCCGCTCGTCGCCGGCGACGCGGTGACGATCGAGATCGAGCGCGTCGGCCGCATGACGGTGCATGTCCGCGAGCACGACGCGATCGCGCCGCGCGCCTACTGAGGCCGGGCAGCAGCATGAGCGAACGCCATCGCGCCGCCTTCATTCGCGGCGGCACGAGCAAGGGCCTGGTCTTTCGCGCTGCCGACCTGCCGGCCGAGCGCGCGGCGCAGGAGGCGATCTTCCTGCGCGCGATGGGATCGCCCGATCCCTACGGCCGCCAGCTCGACGGCATGGGCGGCGGCATCTCGTCGCTCTCGAAGGTCTGCATCGTCGGTCCTTCGACCCGGCCCGACGCCGACGTCGACTACACCTTCGTGCAGGTGCAGATCCGCGAGGCGCGCTGCGACTGGCGCGGCAACTGCGGCAACATGTCGGCGGCGATCGGCCCGTTCGCGGTCGACGAAGGGCTGGTCGCATCGCCGCGCGACGGCGACGCGCTCGTCCGCATCCACAACACCAACACCGGCAAGATCATCCACTCGCGTTTCGTCGTGCGCGACGGTCGCAGCGTCGACGAGGGCGATCTCGAGATTCCGGGCGTGAGCGGAACCGGCGCTGCCGTCCGCCTCGATTTCATGGCGCCCGGCGGCGCGTCGACCGGCCGGCTGCTGCCGACCGGCCGCATCGTCGACACGCTCGAGATCGCTGGTCATGGGCCGGTGCAGGCGTCGCTGGTCGATGCCGCCAATGCATGCGTCTTCCTCGATGCCGTCGCGTTCGGCCTGACCGGCACCGAGCTTCCCGACGCCCTCGAGGCCGATCCGGCGCGCCTCGCTCTCCTCGAAGCCGTGCGCCGCCAGGCCTCGGTGGCGATGGGCATCGCTGCCGATCTCGACGAGGCGGCGGCGATTCGGATCATTCCCTTCGTCGCCCTGGTCGGCGCGCCGCAGCCGAACCCGCTGCTCGACGGTCGCACGCTGCCCGGCGACGCCGCCGATCTCGTCGTCCGCATGATCTCGAACGGCCAGCCGCATCGCGCCTTGCCGCTCACCGGCTCGCTCTGCACGGCGGTCGCCGCGGCGATCGAAGGCACGGTGCCGAATCACCTGGCGCGGCCCGGGCGAAGCGGCGCGCTTCGCCTGGCGATGCCGTCGGGCGTGCTCGCCGTCGCTGCCGACGTTCGCCGCCGCGACGACGGCGCGTGGCACGCCGAGCGCGGCAGCTTCTATCGGACGACACGGCGCCTGTTCGACGGCGTCGTCCATGCCTGATCAACCCCGGAGAGATTCGATGCCTCACGCCCGCCGCATCATCCTGCGCTGGCTCGCCGCCCCGGTGCTCGCCGCCGCGACGCTCGCGCTGCCGAGCCTCGCCGTCGCGCAGACGTGGCCCAGCCGTCCCGTCAGGCTCATCATTCCGTATCCGCCGGGCGGCCTCGCCGATACCTTCGCGCGGGTTCTCGCCGAAGGGCTGGCGAGCCGGCTCGGCCAGCAGGTGCTCGTCGACAACCGACCCGGCGCCAGCCTGACGATCGGCACCGACGCGGTCGCCAAGGCGCCGGCCGACGGCTACACGCTGCTCCTCGGCAGCGTCTCGAGCCTGGCGATCAACGCCGCCGCGTTCAAGAAGCTGGCGTACGACCCGGTCAAGGATTTCGCGCCGGTGTCGCTCACCTTCAGGACGCCGCTGCTGCTCGTCGTCCCCAACGAGCTGCCGGTCAACTCGGTTCGCGAGCTCATCGCCTACGCCAAGACCAACCCGGGCGCGCTCAGCTACGCCTCGCTCGGCTACGGCAGCTCGCTGCACATCGCCGCCGAGCACTTCAAGTCGCTGGCGAAAATCGACATCCTGCACGTCCCGTACAAGGGCACGACGACGGCGATGCCCGACCTCATGACCAACCGGGTGAGCATGATGTTCGACGGCGGCGCGCTGCTGCCGCAGGTGCGCGAGGGCAAGATGAAGCTGCTCGGCGTCACCAGCGCCAAGCGGCTCGCCGCGCTGCCCAACGTGCCGACGATCGCCGAGGCCGGCGTTCCCGGCTACGAGATGGACTTCTGGTTCGGCATCGTCGCGCCGGCGGGAACGCCGCGCGCGGTCATCGATCGCCTTGCTGCCGAGATCGCCGAGGTGGAGAAGCAGCCGGCGCTGCGCGCCAAGCTGGCGTCGTTCGGCAACGTCGAGTACGAGACCGGGACGCCGGAGGCGATGGCCGAGATCATCAAGCGCGACCTCGTCCGCTGGCAGCAGCTGTTGCGCGAATACAAGGTGGAGCCGCAATGAACGGGACCGCATCTGCTTTGGCGAACGAGGAGACAGGCGATGAGTGATCCACTCCGCGTGACCGTCGTCGGCGCCGGCCTCGGCGGCCTCGCCGCGGCGGCGTCGCTGCTCCGCCGCGGCTTCGACGTCACGGTGATCGAGCAGGCCGACGAGCTCGGCGAGATCGGCGCCGGCGTCCAGCTCAGCCCCAACGCGATGAAGGTGCTGCGCGCGCTCGGCCTCGAGGCGGCGGCGATCGCGGTCGGCTTCGAGCCCGATCGCCACGTCGTGCGCAGCCACCGCACGGGCAGGATCCTGGCGCAGACGCCGCTCAAGGGAACCTTGAGCTCGAGCTTCGGCGCCGGCTATTACGGCTTTCATCGCTCGGACCTGCACCGGATCCTGCAGTCGGCGGTGCCGGCCGGCGTGGTTCGCCTCGGTGCGCGCTGCACCGGCGTCCGCACCGAGGGCGATCACGCGGTGGTCGAGCTCGCCGACGGCACCCGACACGCGGCAGACGTGGTCGTCGGCGCCGACGGCGTGCATTCGGTCGTCCGCGCCCGGCTCCTCGGCCCGGAAGCGCCGCGCTTCACCGGCAACGTGTGCTGGCGCGGCCTGGTCCCGGCGAAGGCGATGCCGCCGGGAGCGATCCCGCCCGACATGACCGTCTGGTTCGGGCCGGGCGCGAGCTTCATCGCCTACTACGTGCGGCGCGGCGAGATGATCAACTGGGTCGCGATGTGCGAGGCCGATGCCTGGAAGTCGGAATCGTGGAAGCTCGAAGGCGATCGACGCGAGGTGATGGAGCGCTATGCCGCGTGGCATCCGACGGTGCGCGAGCTGATCGCGAGGTCCGAGCTCTATCTCAAGTGGGCGCTGCTCGATCGCGACCCGCTGCCGCGCTGGAGCGAGGGCCGCGTCACGCTGCTCGGCGACGCCGCCCATCCGATGCTGCCCTACCTCGCCCAAGGCGCGTGCATGGCGATCGAGGACGGCTACTCGGTCGCGGCGCATCTCGCGCAGTCGACCGACGACGTCGCCGCGGCGCTCGCGGCCTACGAGAACGATCGGCGCGGCCGCACTGCGCGCGTGCAGTTGCTGGCGCGCGCTCGCGCCATCGAGAACCACCTCGATTCGCCCTGGGCCCGGCTGCGCCGCAACGTCCGCTACGCGCTGCAGCGCCTCGGCGATCCGAAGCGGCACACGTATCGGATCGAATGGATCTACGGCCACGACGTGACGGCCGGCTGACATGATTCAGCGGAGAGACAACGTGAGACGCCTCGACACCCTTTTCAGCGCCTGCGTCCTGGCAACGATCCTCGTCGCCGGCGCTCCCGCCGCCCACGCGCAAGCCTGGCCCGCCAAGCCGGTGCACGTGATCGTTCCGTTCGCGCCCGGCGGCGGCATCGACATCCTGACGCGGGCGATCGCCAACGAGCTGTCGATCCGCTGGAAGCAGCCGATCGTCATCGACAACCGCGCCGGCGCCGGCTCGCTGATCGGCACCGACGCCGTCGCCAAGGCCGCGGCCGACGGCTACACGCTGCTCGCCACGGTGAACCAGACGATGGTCGCGAACCGCTTTCTCTACAAGACGCTGCCCTACGATCCCGACAAGAGCTTCGAGCCGATCACGATGATGGTCGCGAGCGACCAGCTGCTGCTCGCCAACGCGGCCCTGCCCGCGAACACCCTCAAGGAGCTGATCGCGCTCGCGAAGAAGGAGCCGGGCAAGCTCAGCTTCGGCTCGTTCGGCATCGGCAGCCAGCCGCATCTGCTCTACGAGACGATCAACGTGCGCGAAGGCACCGACCTCCTGCACGTGCCGTACAAGGGCATCACGCCGAACCTGCAGGCGCTTGCCGGCGGCGAGGTGATGCTCGGCGCCGGCTCGGCCGCCGTCGCCGCGCCGCTCATCGCCTCGGGCCGGATCAAGCCGATCTCGGTCGCCGGCTCGCAGCGCGTCGCGCAGTTCCCGAAAGTGGCGACGACGGCCGAGGAGGGCTACCCCTACGTCCGCGCCTCGATCTGGTACGCCTTGTTCGCGCCTGCCGGCACGCCGGCCGCGATCACGGCGCGCATCCGCAACGACGTTCGCGCCATCCTCGCCGATCCGGCCTTCGCCGAGACGCACGCCGTCTCGAAAGGGCTGACGGTGATCGCCGGCGATCGCGAGCAGCTCGCCCGGACGATTCGCGAGGAGTCGGCGTCGGTCGCCGAGCAGGTGAAGGCGGCGAAGGTGACGCCGGAATGAGCGCGCCGCGACCGCTTTCGCGCGCGAGCTCCGGGCCATGGCGGTCGTGAAGAACGCGGCGGCCGCGCCTGGCGCGATCGCGGCCGGGTCGCGCACCGAGCGCATCTTCGAGGCCATCTGCGCGCAGGTGCGCGGCGACGTGGCGCTCGGGCACCTGAAGCCGGGCGACAAGCTGCCCGCCGAGCGCGATCTCGCGCTCAGGCTCGGCAGCTCGCGAACGGCCGTGCGCGAGGCGCTGCGCAGCCTCGAGATCGCCGGGGTCATCGAGCTCAAGAAGGGAGTGAAGGGCGGCGCCTTCATCCGCGGCGGCGGCGATGCGACGGTCGTCACCCGGTCGATCCGCGACATGATGCACGTCGGCCGCATCACGCTCGAAAGCCTGACCGAGAGCCGCGTCCTGCTCCAGGAAGCGATCGTTCGCCTGGCTTGCGAGCGCGCCACCGACGCCGACCTCGACGCGCTCGAGGCGAGCATCGACCGCACCGAGCAGCTCACGGGCGAGCACCGCTTCGACGAGCGGCGCGTCCAGCTGCTGTCGTTCTACGTGCTGCTGGCGCGGGCGACCGGCAACGAGGTGATGGAGATCCTGGTCGGCGCGCTCACCGATCTCGTCCTCAGCGTGCTCGCGCGCGAGGGCGTCGCGCCGCGGACCGCGACGATCGTCTCGCTGCGCGCGATCGTCGCCGCGCTGCGCGCGCGCGATGCCGACCGCGCCGCGTCAGGGATGACGCAGCACCTCACCGCGCTCCACGCTTATCTGTTCGAGGCGGCGCAGGTTCGGGCGCAGCCGTCGCGTGAAGCGCGTCGAGCGCTGTCCAGCGCGCGAAGTCGACGGCCTGCTGTCGTTCGGCGAAGCCCATGAGGCGGTCCTCGGCGCCGGCGAGCGAGCCTTCGCGCTGCAGGTGCGCGAGCACGTCGCGCATCGCCAGCATCGCCGCCTGCAGCGCCGCGTTGGCGTAGAGGATCGCGGCGTAGCCCATCTCGGCGAGCGCGGCGCGCGCCAGCATCGGCGTCTTGCCGCCGTGGACGACGTTGCAGACGTGCCGGCCCGGGACGCGGGCGGGAATCGCGCGCAGCTCGTCGATCGAGGCCGGCGCCTCGACGAAGAGCAGGTCGGCGCCCGCTTCGGCATAGGCCGCGGCGCGCGCCAGCGCGGCGTCGAAGCCCTCGCTCGCGCGCGCGTCGGTGCGGGCGATGACGAGGAACCGGTCGCTGCGGCGGGCGTCGACGCAGGCGTGGATCTTGGCGACCATCTCGGCGGTCGACACCACCGCCTTGCCTTCGAAGTGGCCGCAGCGCTTCGGAAAGACCTGGTCCTCGATCTGGATCGCGTCGGCGCCGGCGCCTTCGTAGAGGCGGACGGTGCGGACGGCGTTGAGGGCGTTGCCGAACCCGGTGTCGCCGTCGACGATCAGCGGCACCGAGACCGCTTCGCGGATGGCGCTGACGTGCGCCGCCATTTCGCTCGCCGTGACGAGCCCCAGGTCGGGCGCGCCCAGCCAGGAGTTGGCGACGCCGGCGCCGGTGACGTAGACGGCGGCAAATCCCGCCGCCTCGATCAGCCTCGCCGCGAGCGCGTTGGCGGCGCCCGGGATGAGCACGCCGGCGCCGGCGGTCAACAGCACGGGGAGGTTCTTGTCAGCCGCTGCGGTCGGAGCCATCGAACATTCGTGTTGATCGGGATGGCGGAAGGATAAGGTGATCGAGAATGCCGCCATGACGGCGCTGTCGATCCTCGTCGTCGGCCTGCTGCTCGGCATGAAGCACGCGACCGAGGCCGATCACCTCGCCGCCGTCGCGACGCTCGCGACGCGGCAGGGCTCATTGGCGCAGACGCTGCGCCAGGGCGTCGCCTGGGGCATCGGCCACACCCTGACGCTGATCGTCTTCGGCGGCGCCGCGCTGCTGCTCGGCCAGGTGACCTCGCCCGGCCTCGGGCAGGCGCTCGAGACCGCGGTCGGCGTGATGCTCGTCCTGCTCGGCGCCGACGTGCTGCGCCGGCTCGTCCGCGACCGGATCCACTTCCACGTGCACCGTCACGCGCCGGGCATCGCCCACATCCATGCCCACGGCCACCGTGGCGAAGGCGCGCACGCCGGCTCGACGCACCGCCACGAGCATGCGAGACGGTGGCCGGTGCGGGCGCTGGCGGTCGGCATGATGCACGGCCTGGCCGGCTCGGCGGCGCTCGTCGTCCTGGCGTTGCAGACGATGCCGTCGGTCGGGCTCGGCGTCGGCTACATCGTGCTCTTCGGCATCGGCTCGATCGTCGGCATGGCGCTGCTGTCGCTGGTCATCGCGATTCCGCTCAAGCTGTCGGCCGGCTGCCTCATCCGCGTCCACCGCGCGATGACGGCGCTGGTCGGCATCTTCAGCTGCGCGCTCGGGATCGCCATGGTGGTCGAGATCGGTTCCCTGAAGGCGCTGTTCGCGTGAGGGCGAGGCCCGGTATACGAAGGTGTAATAGACGGGTCGGGAAGCGGCTTCTATCGTGCCCAGCTCACATGGGAAGTGCACGAGAACATGGACAGACCCGACGACGACAGGCGCGGCGCGGCCTCGCTCAAGGAAGACCGCGAGGTGCGCTACTGGTGCAAGGTCCTCGATTGCAGCGCCGCCCAGCTCGCCGAGGCCATCGCCCGATTCGGTTACTCGCCCGAGAAGGTGCGCGCGTTCCTGGGCAGAGGGACGTCGTCCTCCGGCCGCGTCCTGAACGAGTTGTCGCAGCGCCCCGACGGTTCGCTGCCTGGTCCGCTCGGAGCTTGCCCGTGACCAGAACCATCGAGTTCTACAAGTGGTGGATCCTCGACGAGCGCAGCGGCAAGCGGAGCCTGACGCGATTCAGGCTGAGCCCCGTCGACGCGGCACGGGCCTTCCCCGGCGCCAAGCCGGCGCGCTGCACGCTCGAGGTCCGCTACCTGCCCGACGCCGCCGACGCGCCCGCGAGCAGCCGGCCGGACGGGGAATGGTTCTCGGTGCCTTTGGGCAGCTAGGGCGCCAAAAGGCCGGGACCGACCCGGCGCTGCTCGAGATCGTCGCCGTCAGCCGACAATCGGTCGATGCCCTCGACCTGCCGTTGCCTGCCGCGATGAAGCCCGCTCTCGACGATCCGCGCCACGACCGCGAAGCGGGCTCGCGCGACAGCACGCTCGACACGACGCGAATCGACGACGTTCGCATCGGCGCCGTCCGGCCGCTGATCACGCCGGCGCTGCTGCAGGAGCGCGTGCCGGTCCGCGACGACACCCTCGCGCTCGTCGAAGGCAGCCGGGCGGCGATCGCCGCGATCCTGCACGGGCGCGACGATCGGCTCGTCGTCGTCGTCGGCCCGTGCTCGATCCACGACCACGACCAGGCGATCGAGTACGGCGCGCGGCTGAAGCGCGTCGCCGACGAGCTGCACGACGACCTCTTCATCGTCATGCGCGCGTACTTCGAGAAGCCGCGAACGACCGTCGGCTGGAAGGGCTACATCAACGATCCTCACCTCGACGGCAGCTTCGCCATCAACGAGGGGCTCGAGCGCGCGCGCCGCCTGCTGCTCGAGCTGACGACGCTCGGCGTGCCGACCGGGACGGAGTTCCTCGACCTGCTCAGCCCGCAGTTCATCGCCGAGCTCGTCGCCTGGGGCGCGATCGGCGCGCGCACGACCGAGAGCCAGAGCCACCGCCAGCTGGCGTCGGGCCTGAGCTGCCCGGTCGGCTTCAAGAACGGCACCGACGGCGGCATCCAGGTCGCCGCCGATGCCGTCCTCGCTGCGCGCGCGCCGCACGCCTTCATGGGCATGACCAAGATGGGCGTGGCGGCGATCTTCGAGACGCGCGGCAACGACGACTGCCACGTCATCCTGCGCGGCGGCAAGGCGCCCAACTACGACGAGGCCGGCGTCGCCGCGACCTGCGCCGTCCTCGCCGCGGCCGGGCTGCGCCAGCAGGTGATGGTCGACATCTCGCACGGCAACAGCGGCAAGCGGCACGAGCGCCAGATCGCGATCGCGGCCGAGCTGGCGCAGCGCATCGCGGCGGGCGACCGGCGCATCTTCGGCCTGATGATCGAGAGCCACCTCGAGCCCGGCCGCCAGGATCTCGTCCCGGGCGTGCCCTTGCGACACGGCGTGTCGATCACCGACGCCTGCATCGGCTTCGAGCAGACGGTGCCGCTGCTGGGGGCGCTGGCTGCGGCGGTCGCGGCACGGCGGCGCGGAAGCTGAGGCGCTCACAAGGCGAAACGCTGTGCGTTTCCGATCGGAAAGCAGCATCAGCCCCCGTTCACCAGGCGGGCGAAATCGGCCGCGCGAAAGCGCTCGACGACGAAGTCGATGAAGACCCGTGTCTTCGCCGGCAGCATCCTGCGGCTCGGGTAGTACAGCGAGACCGGGCCGCCGTCGCTGTACCAGCCGGGGAGGAGGCGAACGAGGTCGCCCGAGGCGATGAGCGCGAAGGCGAAGGGCATCGGCAGCAGCGCGACGCCGAGGCCGAGTCGGGCCGCCTGCGCGATCGCTTCCGGGTCGCTCAGGATCAGGCGCGGCCGGCAAGGCACGGTCTGCTCGGCGGCGCGGCGCGATCGCAGCCGCCACGGCCGTACCCGCCCCGAAGGCGTCGAGCGGCGCATGATGCCGTCGAGCGGTGCGAGGTCGTCGGGAACGCGCGGCAGCGCACGTCCCGCCAGATAACCCGGCGACGCGACGGCGACGACGTGAACCGGCGCGAGCTCGCGCGCGACGACGCCTGCCGGCAGCGCGAAGCCGCCGCCGATCGCGACGTCGAAGCCCTCGCCGACGATGTCGACCGGGCGGTTGTCGAAGTGCCAGTCGGGCAGCACGCGCGGGTAGCGGGCGAGGAAGTCGCCCAGGAGCGGAACGAGGAAGTTGCGCCCGAAGGCCTGGCCCATGCTGACCTTCAGCGTGCCCGCCGGATCCTCGTCGCGATGGCGGACGCCGGCGACGGCGCTCTGCAGCGACGTCAGCGGCGCCTCGACCTGGCGCAGGAACCTTTCGCCGCCTTCGGTCAGGGCGAGGCGCCGCGTCGTGCGGTGGAAGAGCCGCACACCCAGGTCGGCCTCGAGGCGCGCGACGTTCTTGCTGACGCCGGCCGGCGTCATGCCGAGGATTCGGGCCGCGGCGGAGAAGCTGCCGTGCTCCGCCGTCTGCACGAACGAGACGAGATGCTGGACCTGAGCCATGGCCGATCTTAAACCGGCGGTTGAAGGTGAATGGCGTCGTATCGGGCTGGTCGGACGGCGCGACCTTGAGCACACTGGCGACGCGCCACGATCTGGCGCAGAACCATCAAGGAGCTTCGATGCGTGTTCGTCTTTCCCTCTTCCTGGCCTGGCTCGTCTGCCTCGCCCTGCCGGCCGCTGCGTCGGCGCAGGCGTTCGCGTTCCCGGCCTTCAAGGTGCGCGAGGTCGCCGCCGGCGACGCGACGATCCACGTCCGCTCCGGCGGCTCGGGGCCGGCGGTCCTGCTCCTCCACGGCTACGGCGAGACCGGCGACATGTGGGCGCCGCTCGCCGCCGACCTCGCCCGCGATCACACGGTGATCGTCCCCGACCTGCGCGGCCTCGGCTTGTCGTCCAAGCCGAAGGGCGGCTTCGACAAGAAGACGCAGGCCGAGGATGTCGATCGCGTGATGACCGCGCTCGGCGTGCAGCAGGCCGACGTCGTCGCCCACGACATCGGCAACATGGTCGCCTTCCAGTTCGCGGCGCAGCATCCCGAGCGGCTTCGCCGCCTGGTCCTGATCGACGCGCCGGTGCCCGGCGTCGGCCCCTGGGAAGAGGTCCTGAAGAATCCGCTCCTCTGGCACTTCCGCTTCGGCGGGCCCGACATGGAGCGTCTCGTCGCCGGCCGCGAGCGGATCTATCTCGATCGCTTCTGGAACGAATTCTCGGCGTCGCCCGATCACTTCAGCGAAGCGGCGCGCCGGCACTACGCGAAGCTCTACGCGCTGCCGGGCGCGATGCATTCCGGCTTCGCCCAGTTCGCCGCGTTCGACCAGGACGCGATCGACAACCGCGCGTTCCTCGCCCGCGGCCGGCTGAAGATGCCGATCCTCGCCGTCGGCGGCGAGAAGTCCTTCGGGCCGATGATGGCGACCGTCATGCGCGCCGCCGGCGACGACGTCACCGAGGGCATCGTGCCGGGCTCCGGCCACTGGATCATGGAAGAGAACCCGAACGCGACGATCAAGCTCGTCCGCGATTTCCTCGGCCGATGACGAGCCGGTGATCTTTCTCGTCGCCGCGCCGATGCACTTCGGACCGAGAGGCGACGACTTGCAGTTCCCGCTAGCGGTCGCAGGCGATGCGCTGCTCCTGGTCGCCGTTGCGATCGCACGACCGCACGTTGGGAACGTAAGTCACGTCGCCGCTCGCGCAGCCGGCGAGGCAGGCCAGGCAGGCGACGAGGAGAACACAGAGCCGGCGCATGGGGTACTCCTTCGCAGGTTCACTCGCGCAGGGCGAGCACGGCGAGGACGGCGATCGGCAGCGCGAGCGCGAGGAAGCCGAAGAACACGTAGCCGAACGCGCCGCCGATCGCCCCCGCCGCGAAGGCGACGATCGGGCCGACGAACTTGGCCGCGCGGTGCCGCGTCGCTTCGTCGCCGGCGCCGCGCGCGAGGTCGACGGCGTCGAGGACGAGTTGGGTCACGTTGCCGGTCATCACCGTCGTCGGTGCGAGGTCGGCGAGGACGAGGCGCGCGGCCGCGTTCTGCACGCCCATCGACGTCGCGCCGACGATCCCGGCCGCCATCGCCAGCGGCGCGTCGGCGCTGTCGATCGGCGCAGCGAGCCAGCCGAGGATCAGGAAGCCAGCGAGCAGGACCATCTCGAGCAACAGCAGCGGCCGGACCGTGTCGTGGTGGCGTCTCTCGAGGACGAGGACGATGATCCGGGTGATCGCGACGGCGGCGATGAAGGCCGGAAAGACCAGCAGCTTCAGCAGCACGCTGCCCGAGGAGTGGGCGAGGGCGCTGCCGATCAGCACGAAGTTCCCCGTCACGTGGGCGGTGAACAGGCCGAAGAGGGCGACGAAGCCGACCGTGTCGACGTAGCCCGCGACGAATCCGAGGCCGCTGGTGAGCGCGGCCGCGCGTCGGGGGTCGGTGATGGCCATGCTCGAGGGTCGCGTTGCGGGGAATTGTGCCCGCGCCGCTGGCCTCGCGCGTCGTCTCGAGACGGGCGCGCCGATCGGCCACAGGAGACATGCCGTCGCGAGCGGCGCGCTGGCCCCGCATCGCTCGACGACGATCGATCCGGGCCGAAGCCCCGGCGGCGTCGCGACGACCTAGCGCCGCGGCGACGTCGGCCAGACGGTGGTGCCGGTGTTCGAGTCGAACAAATGCTGGCGCATGCGCCATGCGGTGCAGCGAAAGCGGCCGCTGTCGAAGAGGCGATCGACGAGCGAGCCGTCGCCATGATCGATCGTTCCTTCGGAGCAGCGCATGACGCCGGTCTCGCGCGCCGCCGCGGCGAGCTC
>DASYKC010000031.1:0-5972 GCA_035995885.1 Caldimonas sp.
AGAGCGCGTCTAGCAACCATCGATCGGTCTCCATCTCCATGAAACAACGCTCGGTCGAAATCATCGGCGCCGGCATCTGGATCTGGGAGAGCGGGCTGAAGACGCTCGAGACGATCGGCTGCTATGACCAGGCGATGAAGAACGCGCGCGTCATCAGGGAATGGCAGATCCGCGATGGTCGCGGACGGCTTCTCATGGCGCGGCCGACCACGCCGGATGATCGCCTGCTCTTGCCGCCGCGCGCGGACCTCTACCAGGCGCTGATCGATGGAGCCATTGCAAAGGGCGTGACAATCGAAACGTCGTCGCTGGCAGTCGCGGTCGCGCCTGACGGCTCGGCTGCATTCGAGAACGGTCAGCGCGTCGAGGCGGACCTCATCGTCCTTGCCGATGGCGCCTATTCGAGGAATCGCGAGTCGATCCTCGGGACCAAGTGGATCGATTTCGGTGCCGAGGCCGGCATCCGCATGCTCATCGATGCGCTGCCCGAAGACAACCTCGACACGCTCGTCGAGTACTGGAACGGCAAGTGGCGCATGCTCTACAACCCGTGCACCAGCGGCAAGAACTACATCTTCCTGAGCGCGCCTGTCGACGATCTGCGCGCGCGCCGCATCCCGATCGACACCGAGCTGTGGATCGAGAAATTCCCGTTCGCCGAATCGCTGATCCGCAGATTCCAGGTTGACAGCCGATGGGACCGACTGGTCAACGTCAAGTGCAGGACATGGCACGAGGGACGCATCGCGATCGTCGGCGACGCGGCGCACGCGATGCCTCCCAATCTCGGTCAGGCCGCGAATACCGCGTTCATCAACGTCATGGCGCTGGCGAGCATGGCGAGCGACGGCGACGACCTGCCGCAGACGCTCGCGCGCTGGGAGCGACAGCAGCGGCCGATCTCGGACCACGTGCAGTGGTTCTCGTATCTGTACGGCTTCGTCCTCGGGAAATGGCCAGCGAGCCTCGAGTTGCTGCGCTCCGACGCCGTCGCCGCGTTGGCCAGGACGAGCTGGTTCGACGAGGCACTCAACCGCGGCGCGCGGCACGTGCCCATGGGTTTCGAGGGCGGCCGAGCGCCGCATCTCGCTCCCCTGGCCGTGGCGGCACACCAGAACCCATCCATCACCCACCATGCGGAGACCATCGATGGCCCCCTCTCCCGTCGAGTATTTGAACCCTGAAGGCGCGTGCCCCGCGCAAGGCCTGTATTCGCACATCGGCAAGGTCAGCGACGGCGCATTGCTTTTCGTTGCCGGCCAGCTTTCCGTCGCAGCCGACGGCAGCGTCGCCGGCGTCGGCGACTTCGACGCGCAATTCGAGCAGGTTTTCGCCAACCTCGACGCCGTCCTGAAGGGCGTCGGCTGCGACTTCAACGACGTCGTCAAGTTCACGACCTATCTGGTGCATTCGCAGGACATCGACAGCTTCATGCGGCTGCGAAAGGCGCGCTTCCCCAAGATGTTCGCGACCTCGGCATACCCGCCGAACACCCTCCTCGTGGTCGACCGCCTGGTCAAGGAGTCGTTCCTGATCGAGGTCGAAGCGATCGTGCGAGCTCGTTGACGATGCCCGCCACCCGTCAGGAGTATCGGGTCGCCGGCCTGCCCGCGCCGCTCAGCCACTACACCGACGCCGTTCGTTTCGGCGATCTGCTTTTCGTGTCGGGACTCACCGCCCACGACGCCGAGGGCCGGCTCGTCGACGGCGACGCGGCGATGCAGACGCGACAGATCCTGACCAACCTGCAGCTCGTGCTCGCAGCGGCCGGCGCATCGCTCGCCGACGTCCTCAAGGTCACGGTCTACCTGACCGACATCGCGGACCGCGCCATCATCAATCCTGTCCGCGAGGAATTCTTCGGACGATTCCGGCCGGCGAGCACGCTGGTCGAGGTCAGCGCACTTGCACTTCCCGGGATGCGCGTCGAGATCGAGGCGATCGCGGGAATTTCCTTGCCGTGAAGGCAGTTCGATCCCGAGGAGTTGCTGCGCCACTCACCGGTGCCTTGGTCATCGCCGGCATCGCAGTCGCAACAGTTGTCGACGAGCCCGGGATCGACCAGCGCGACGCCGATCTCACGCGAAGCCGAGACCCCGGACGAGGAAGTCGCTGATCTGATCGACGACCTGCTCCTTCGAGAGCTGCTTGCGCAGAGACCATCCGCGCAACGCAATCATCACGGGGAGAAATGTCAGGATATTCGCCGAGAAGTGCGGATAGGGCAGGTTCAGCTTCAGCTCGCGCGCGGCGTCGGTGATGAGCTGCTCGAACATGCCGATGAACTCCTCCACTCGCGCCTGGATGACCCGCAGCGAGCGCCGCTCGAGCAGGTGGCTGTCCTGGTAGATGAGCAGGATCTCGCGGCGATGGTGGTACATCACCTCCGAGATCGCGCGCACCGCTGACCGCACCCGGTCGGCCGGTCCCTGCGAATGCACGAGCGCCTCGCGCGCCTGCGACTGGTACTCGGAGACGATCCGGTCGCAGACCATGTAGAGGATGTCGTCCTTGGAGCTGACGTAGTTGTAGATCGTGCCCTGGGTCATCTTCGCCGCCCGGCCGATGTCGCGCACGGTCGCGTTGTGGAAGCCCTTCTCGAGGAAGACCTCGATCGCGGCCTGCACCAGCAGCTCCCGGCGCTCGCGCACCAGGCCGCCGTTCTTGGTCGCCGTCTTGATGCGGCGCGGCCGCACCGACGACACCGGCGCCTTTGCCTCGGCGACGCGGGCCTGGCGACGGGCTGAGGGCTCGGGGTCGATCTCCACGGCAGGCCAGTGTCGGTCATCTGAGCGGCCGCTCAGCTTAGGGTTCATGACGATTGAAAGAGCGCCTCGGATCTGGAATTCTGAGCGCTCAGTCAGTTTATGCAAATCCAGGAGACTCGTCGATGAAGTCGCTCAAGCTCGCGCTCGCTGCCTTGGTCGCCGTGGCCACCCTGCCGGCCCTTGCCCAGCAGCAGGGAGTCACCGCAGACAGCGTCGTCATCGGCGCCTTCGGCCCGATCACCGGGCCGGCGGCGTACATCGGGCTCGCCGGTCGCGACGGGATGCAGCTCGCGATCAAGGAGATCAACGCCGCGGGCGGCGTGAACGGGCGCAAGCTCGTCGCCGTCTTCGAGGACGACGCCCACTCGCCGACGCGCGGCCTGGCCGCCGCCAAGAAGCTGATCGAACAGGACAAGGCCTTCATGCTGCTCTCGGTCGGCGGCAGCAACGCCACCGCCGGCACCATCGACTACGTGCGCGACAGCAAGGCGGTGATGTACGTCTCGATCGCCTCGGTGCCGCAGGTGACGTGGCCGTTCGCGAAGAACATGTTCCGCGGCTCGACCACCGAGTCGGCGCGCTACGGTGAGCTCTACGCCGAGTTCCTGACCACCCACTACAAGACCCAGAAGATCGCGATCATGAGCGGCCGCGAGGAATATCCGCGCAACGAGGGCGACGCCACGGTCGCCAAGCTCAAGGCCTGGTTCAACGTCGCGCCGCTCGCCCGGGTCGAGTTCAACATCGGCGACAAGGACTTCACGCCGCAGCTCGTGGAGGTGCAGCGCGCTTCGCCCGACGTGATCGCCTTCCTCGGCAATCCGGCCGAAGCGGCGATCGCGATGCGCCAGGCCAAGGAGCTCGGCATGAAGCAGCCGTTCTTCGTCGGCAGCAACATGGTCGATCCGGCGCTCATCACCGCCGGCCGCGCCGCCACCGAGGGCGTGACGGGCTTTTCCCTCATTCCCTACCTGCCCGGCTCGAAGAATGCCGACATGGCCAAGTGGGAAGCGGCCTGGAAGAAGGAGTACCCGAGCGCGCCGGCGGGTCGCCCCAACAACTTCGACGTGATGGGCTACGCCGACACCTACGTCATCGCCGACGCGATGAAGCGCGCCGGCCGCGACCTCACCACCGACTCGTTCATCCGCGCCCTCGAGGCGACCAGCGGCTATCGCGTCGGCACGATCGCGACGCCGCGAACGTTCACGACCAGGCACCACATCGGCAACCTCAGCCTGGTGCCGCTGATCGTGCAGAACGGCGCCTGGGAGCCGGTGCCCTGGCAGAGCACGCGCGAGAGCGACATCCTGAAGCGCTACCAGTAGCCGGGGCTTCCTGCCCGCTTCGCGCTGCTCGCCGATGAGCTCGACGCTGCTGGCCCAGCTCGCCATCGCCGGGGTGAGCGTGGGCAGCATCTACGCGCTGGTCGCGCTCGCCATCGTCATTCCGTTCAAGGCCTCCGGCGTCCTCAATTTCAGCCAGGGCGAGGTGGTCACCCTCGGCGCCTACCTGGCGCTCGTCCTCACCCAGCTGGCGCTGCCGTATCCGCTGGTGCTGGCCTGCGTGATCGTCCTGGGCGCCCTCGGGGGGATGGCGATGGAGCGATTGCTGATCCGGCCGATCGTCGCGGCGCCCGAGTTCACGCTCGTGATCGCCACGTTCGCGATCGGCCTGCTCATCAAGGGCGCGATCTCGCTCAGGTTCGGCGACAGCCCGGCCTCGCTCGACGGGCCCTTCGGCAGCGATCCGGTCGTCGCCGGCGGCCTGCGCTTCAACCCGACCTCGCTCTGGATCCTCGCCTGCACCGCCGCGGTCACGGTCGCGGTGATGGCGTTCTTTCGCCATGCGCGTCTCGGCAAGGCGATGCGCGCAGTCTCGATCAACCCGGAGGCGGCGCGCCTGATGGGCATCCGCGTCACCACCGTCTACCGCTGGTCGTGGGCGATCAGCACGGCGATCGGCGCGCTGGCGGGCCTCCTGGTCGCGCCGCTGGTGGGCGTCAACCCGGAGATCGGCCAGCTGATCCTGCGCGGCCTGCTCGCCGCCGTGGTCGGCGGCTTCACCAGCATCGGCGGCGCCATCCTCGGCGGCATCGCCGTCGGCCTGATCGAGACCTTCGCCGGCGTGCTGGTCGGCAGCGCCTTCAAGAACGTGGTGCCGTTCCTGCTGCTGATGCTGCTGCTCGTGGTCCGGCCGCACGGCCTGTTCGGCGTCGCCGACGCCAAGCGGGTCTGACATGCACGCCCGCTCGCGCATGCTCTGGGCCGCGGCCGCCTTCGCCGCGCTGGCGATCGCCGGCGCCTTCCTCGGCAGCTATCCGATCTACCTGCTCAGCCTGGCGATGATCAACGTGATCTCCGCGCTCGGCCTCAACCTGCTCACCGGCAACTCGGGCCAGATCTCGCTCTGCCACTCGTCGTTCATGGCGATCGGCGCATACCTGGCGTCGCTGCTCACCTTGCACGCGGGCCTGCCGTACTGGGCCGCGATCCCGCTCGCGGCCGTCGCCGCCGCCGCGCTCGGCGCGCTGCTCGGCATGCCGGCGAGCCGCCTCCAGGGCATCTACCTGGCGCTGGCGACGCTCGGCTTCCTGCAGATCGTGCAGATCGCGATCGAGGAAGGCGCGGCCCTGACCGGCGGCGTGCGAGGCCTGAAGATTCCGCCGCCGGCGCTCGCGGGCGCGAAGCTGGGCTTCTATCCGCTGTATCTGGTCGTCCTCGGGGTCTGCGCGTTCGCGATCTGGACGACGACGCAGCTGCTGCGCTCGCGCGTCGGCCGCGAGTTCAACGCGGTGCGGACCAGCCCGCATGCGGCACAGGCGCTGGGCGTCTCGGTGGCACGCGTCAAGCTGGTCGCGTTCGCGCTCTCGGCGGCCTACGCCGGGGTGGCCGGCGGGCTGCTCGCGGTGGTGGTCGGCTTCATCGATCCGAACGAGTTCGGCGTCTCGGCCGCGCTGCGCCAGATCACCTTCATCGTCGTCGGCGGCATGGGCTCGGTCGCCGGCTCGGTGCTCGGCGCCGCCGTGCTCTCGGCGCTGCCCGAGGCGCTGCGGCCGGTGAAGGAATACAGCGACGTCCTCTACACGCTGATCCTGCTCGCCTTCCTGATCTTCCTGCCGCGCGGGCTGGTGACGCTCTGGCGCCGCCGGCCGGGCGGCGGCGCGGCGCCGGCCGCCGCTGCTGCTCCTGCAAGCCCGGCGTC
>DASYKC010000032.1:0-4108 GCA_035995885.1 Caldimonas sp.
CCGGCGTCCACAGGCACTTCAGCAGCAGGTGGTTGAGGCAGAACGCGAGGTCGAACGCCGGATCGCCCCACCACGCGCACTCGGCGTCGAGCAGCACCGGCCCGTCGCGGCCGACGACGATGTTCTTCGGGCTGACGTCGCCGTGGACGAGCGCCAGCTTCGTCGCCCGCGTCGTCGCGACCAGCGCCTCGAGCGCGGCCGCGAGGTCGGCATGGCGACGCGCCGCTGCGAGCAGGTAGGGCTCGAGGCGGATGGCGAAGAAGATCGCGTCGCTGTCGAACTGCGCGGCGAGCTCGGGCCGCGCCGCGGAGTACGCATGGATGCGGCCGAGCGTCGCGCCGACCGCGCGCGCCGTCGCGACGTCGGCGTCGCCTTCGCGCAGCGACTCCTTCCAGAGGCGATGCTCGGCCGGCGCCAGCCAGGTCATGACGAGGACGCCGAGACCGGGATGCTGGCCGAGGACGCGCGGCGCGGCGCCGGGCTGCGCCGCGTTCGCGACCTTGAGCCAGCGCGCCTCGTAGCGGTTGCGCTCGACCGGCGCGCGCCAGTCGGCAGCGACGCGCAGCTGGGCGAGGGCGCGCTTGGCGCACACCGGTCCGCGCGCGGTGTCGATGCGCCAGATGTCCGACGAGACGCCGCCGGCGAGCGCCGCGCCGACGAGTCGCTCGTCGCGCGCCGCCAGGCCGAGCTCGACGAGCGCGTGCGCGAACGCCGGCGGCACGTCGACCGACGCCGCTTGCCGAGCCGTGACGACAGCCATCTCAGGCGCCGCCGCGCGCCGACTCGATCAGCTTGACCAGCGCGTGCAGCGCCTGGTTGGCCGGCGTCGCGATGCCGAGAACGCTGCCGCGCCGGGCGACGAAGCCGTTCAGGTGATCGATCTCGCTCGGCTTGCCACGCGCCATGTCCTGCGCCGTCGACGAGAGCTGCGCCGGCATCGCGCCGGCGATCCGCCGCATCGCCTCGAGCGACGGCGCGAGCGGCAGGTTGACGCCTTCGGCCGCGGCCAGGGCGACGACCTCGCGGACGACGCTCTCCTGCAGGGCGCGGACCTCGGCCAGCGCCGCCAGCGTGCCGTAGCTCGCCTGGGCGATCGCCGAGATCGCGTTGTAGGCGCAGTTGACCATCAGCTTGGACCACAGCTCGGCCGTGACGTCGGCCGAGATGCGCACCGGCACGTCGGCGCTCGCGAACAGGTCGACCAGCGCCTGCAGGCGCGGCGCGAGCGTCGCGTCCTCTGCCGCCGCCGCGCCGAGCGCGCCGATGACGAGGTCGCCGCGGCCGTGGTGGGCGACGAGGCCGGGCTCGGGCATCGCCGTGGCGACGTAGACGACGGCGGCGACGACGGCCTGGCGCACGTGGCGGGCGATCGTCGCCGCGTTCTCGACGCCGTTCTGCAGGCTGAGGACGAGCGCGCCGTCGTCGAGGTGCGGCGCCATCTCGCGCGCGACGCTCGCGGTGTCGGTCGACTTGACGCAGAAGAGGACCAGGTCGGCGCCGCGCACGGCGGCGATGTCGGTGCGCGCGGCGGTGCGGATCGTCTCGACGCGGCCACCCATCTGCAGGCGCAGGCCGTCGCGCTCGATCGCCGCGACGTGGGCCGGGCGCGCGATCAGCGTCACCGGGTGGCCGGCGCGCGCGAGCATCGCGCCGAAGAAGCTGCCGACGGCGCCGGCGCCGACGACGGCGGTGGAGCGGAAGGACGAAGTCATGGGCCGTTTCTCGGAGCGGGAGAACGGCCATTCTGATGCGGCCGCGACCGCCTGCGCCTACTTGCCGGCATCGGCGCCTTCGTCGTCGCGGCAGGGCGCGGGCAGCTGCGCCGCGCGCACGCCGGTGCCGGCCGAGCACTGCCACGTCAGCGTGCCGTCGGCGCCTTCCTGCGGCGCGAAGACGAGCTGGCCGCGCGGGCTGTCGACGGTGAGGACCATGCTCTCCGGCTCGAGCGAGAGCTGGCTGCCGTCGGGGAGCGTCGCCGCCAGGCCGGCGGCCTCGAGCGAGGCGGGCGCCTCCTTGTGCTCGGCGTAGTAGGCGGCGAGGGCGCGCCGCGTCGGCTCGCTGCTCAGGTAGGCGAGGGTGAGCCGGCTCTTCACCTCGTAGTCGCGGTAGGCCGGGATGCCGACCGCGGCGACGACGGCGATCACCGCCGCCAGGACGACGAGGCCGGTGGCGCCGCCGCCGCGCCCCAGGTAGGGCGAGAAGAGGGCGAGCACGTAGGCGAAGCGGTTGCGCTTCGGCAGCGCCGCGCCCGGATCGAGGACGCGGGCGACCCGCTTGGTGAGCCACGGATAGCCGCCGGTGAGCTCGTGGTACGAGGTCCAGAAGCCGCGCGTCAGCGCCGCCTGCGCCACGAACGCGGGCAGGTCGACCATGCGCCAGCGCTCGGCGCCGGCGGCGAGCGCGACCATCGCCCGCGCCGCCGATTCCGGCGATTCGCAGCAGGCGCGGCCGTGCCGGTCGCAGGTCGATTCCTTGGCGCGGGCGTAGGCCGGGCCGAGCAGCGGCAGCCAGAGCACCGGCGCGCGCAGCAGGCGGCCGGTGAGGTGCTTCCTGCGCACGTGGCCGAGCTCGTGGCCGAAGTAGAAGTCGATGCCGTCGGGATGCGCCTGCATCGCGTCGACGATGTCGGAGAGGAGGACGACGTAGTGGCGACCGAGGAAGCGCGTCGCGAACGCGTTGAGGACGCCGTTGCCCTGCAGCAGGTAAGCCTCGGGCCGGTCGGCATCGATGCCGAGCTTCGCGCAGCAGGCGTCGAAGCGCTCGCGCAGGTCGGGCAGCTGCTGCGCCGAGAGCAGGACGCCGTTGCCGCGCAGCCAGGAGATCAGCGCCGACTGGGCGAAGAGATAGAAGAGAAAGCCGATCAGCAGGTAGACGAGGGCGATGCCGACCGTGCCGACGACGATCACCAGCCAGGCGAGAACGCCGAGCACCAGCGTGATCGGGCCCAGCGTGCGCTCGCGCGGGTGGACGAGTTCATCATTCACGGGGTCTCCCTCCCTCCGGATGAAGCGTCGATTGGAACACCGGCGGCCGGCCCGGCGCCGCGGCGAGCGGGCGGGTGCATCGCGTTGACCGGACGACGATCCTTCTCGATACTCCTTCGTCCTGACCCCGGCAACGGGAGGACACATGCGCATCCGTTTCTGGGGCACGCGCGGGTCGATCCCGAAGCCCGGCCCGGACACCGTCCGCTACGGCGGCAACACCTCGTGCGTCGAGGTGCGCAGCGCGAGCGGCGCGCTGATCCTGCTCGATTGCGGCACCGGCGCGCACGGCTTCGGCCAGGCGCTGCTGGCCGAGCCCGACGGGCCGCGCCGCGGCCACATCCTCATCAGCCACACGCACTGGGACCACATCCAGGGGCTGCCGTTCCTGGCGCCCCTGTTCGACAAGGACTTCGAGTGGGACATCTACGGCCCGCGCGGCCTGGGGCCCTCGATCCGCGAGACGCTCGCCGGGCAGATGCAGTACACCTACTTCCCGATCACGATCGAGCAGTTCGCGGCCAAGGTGCGCTACCACGACCTGGTCGAGGGCAGCGTCGAGATCGACGACGTTCGCATCACCGCGCACTACATGAACCATCCGGCGCTGACGCTCGGCTACCGGATCGAGGCCGACGGCGCGTCGGTCGTCTATGCCACCGACCACGAGCCGCATTCGCCGGCGCTGGCGCGCGGCGAGCGGGCGCCGCAGAGCGCCGACGAGGTCCACTACGCGTCGTTCATCGCCGGCGCGGATCTCCTGATCCACGACGCGCAGTTCACCCTCGGCGAGTACGAGAAGCACCTCGGCTGGGGCCACAGCCCGGTCGAGTTCGCGGTCGACCTCGCCGCCGCCGGCGGCGTGCGCCGGCTCGCGCTCTACCACCACGATCCGACGCGCACCGATGCCGGCGTCGACGCGCTGGTCGCGCTCGCGCGCCGGCGCGCCGAAGGCACCGGCCTCGAGGTCTTCGGTGCGGCCGAGGGCCTGGTGGTCGAGCTCGAGGCGGCCGCGCCGGCGCGCGCCATGGCCGAGGCCGCGCCGGCGCTCGAACCGTGCGAGGTGCCGGCGGCGACCGAGCGAAGCGTCCTGATCGCCGTCGATCCCGAGCCGGCGCGCGTCC
>DASYKC010000033.1:0-5766 GCA_035995885.1 Caldimonas sp.
CGCGAGCGGCGATGCGGCAGGCGCGAGCAACGGCGCGGCGCGACGCGGCCTCGGCCAGGGTCGCGCCGCAGCGGCGACCGATGCCGCCAGCGATCGACGCGCCTCGGCCGTCGACACGGGCCGCGACGCCGCGCTCCGTGCCGGCGTCGACGCGAGCTTCCACGCCGCGCTGTCGAGCGCGGGCGAGGCGAACGATCCGCGCAGCGCGGCACCGTCGCGCGAGCACGCCATCGACGCCCTCACCGCCTCGCTCGCCGCTGGCGCGGCGAACCGCATGGCCGAGCAATCGCCCGGGACGACGGCGACGGTCGCGCTGGCGTTGTCGACGCCGATCGACGCGCCGGACTTCGCCGCGACGCTCGGCGTCCAGGTCAGCGTCCTCGCCCAGGACGGCGTCCAGCAGGCCGAGCTCCACCTCAACCCGGCCGAGATGGGGCCGGTCTCGATCCACATCTCGCTCGACGGCACGGCAGCGCGTGTCGACTTCGGCGCCGACGTCGCGGCGACGCGGCAGGCGATCGAGCGCGGCCTGCCCGAGCTCGCGAGCGCGCTGCGCGACGCCGGCTTCACCCTCGCCGGCGGCGGCGTCTCGTCGCACGCCGGCGGCCGCCCGAACGGCGAGGACGACGCCGCGCGCGCGACGCACCGCAGCGACGGTGGCGACAGCCTAACCGGGGCGACGTCGATCGCCGCCAGCGTCGGCACGGTCGTTCGCAGCGTCGGCACCGGCGGCGTCGATCTCTACGCCTGACCGGCGGTCCGGCGGGTCGCCGTCTGGCTGCAAAAAGCCTCGCTTATCGCCGCTTCTCGGAGCGGCCCGCTTTCCATAATTTCCCTCAAGGCAAGAGAGCTGCGCAATCCGGCGCAGGCGCTGCCGCGAACCGGTGCCAGGGCCCGAAGGAGCTTCGATGTCTGCAGTGATGGCCGACCCCGCCGTCGTCGACGCACCGGTGCTCCGGCGCCCGAGGAAAAAGCTCATCGTCATCGGCGCCGCCGCGCTCGCGCTGGTGCTCGCGCTCGGCGCCGGAACGGTCTTCGTCCTCAAGCAGCGCGCCGCGCACGCGGCCGCCGCTGCCGCCGCCGACGACGACGCCTCGGCCGAGCACGCCGGCGCGGCCCACGTCGATCCGAAGAACGTGCCGATCTACCTGCCGCTCGATCCCTTCGTCGTCAACCTCGCCGACAAGGAAGCCGACCGCTACGCCCAGATCGGCATCACCTTCGAGCTCGACAACGGCGTCTCCGCCGAGCAGATCAAGGCCTACATGCCGGCGATCCGCAACTCGATCCTGATGGTGCTCGCCAACAAGAGCGCCAAGGACCTGATGAACCGCGAAGGCAAGGAGCAGCTCGCCCAGGAAATCATGCGCGAGGCGGTGCGGCCGATGGGCATCGAGATCGCGGCGCCCGAGCCGGTGACCGTCGCGCCGGTCCCGGTCGCGATGACGGCGAGCGCCATGGCGGCAGCGAGCGGCGCCTCCGCGGCGAGCGGCATGGCTGCCGCGAGCGGCGCTGCTGCGGCAAGCGGCGCTGCCGCTGCGAGCGGCACTGCCGCCGCCAGCACCCCGGCCCTCGCCGTGGCCGCCGACGCCGCTTCCGCCGTCAAGCCCAAGCCGCGCCGCCGCGCCGACAGCCAGCGCAATCCCATCCAGCACGTTCACTTCTCGAGCTTCATCATTCAATGAACGAGCAGATCCTGACCCAGGACGAGGTCGACGCGCTGCTCCAGGGCATCGCCGGCGAGAGCGATTCGCTCGCGCCGGAAGCACCTGCCGTCGGCGGCGTCCGCAGCTACGACCTCGTCAACCAGGACCGGATGGTGCGCGAGCGCATGCCGGCGCTCGAGATCATCAACGAGCGCTTCGCCAAGAACGTCCGCGCCGGCCTGTTCGGCTTCATCAGGAAGAGCCCCGAGGTCTCGATCGGGCCGATGCACGTCCACAAGTACAGCGCCTTCCTGCGCGAGATCGCCTCGCCGACGAACTTCAACATCGTCTCGGTGCGGCCGCTGCGCGGCCTCGGCCTCGTCGTCTGCGACCCGCCGCTCGTCTTCGCCGTGATCGACGCCCTCTTCGGCGGCGCCGGCAAGTACCCGACGCGGATCGAGGGACGCGACTTCTCGGCCACCGAGCAGAAGGTCATCCGCCGCCTCGTCGACGTGATCATGGCCGAGTACAAGCGCGCCTGGGACGGCATCTATCCGCTCGAGCTCGATTACCAGCGCGCCGAGATGCAGCCGCAGTTCGCCAACATCGCGCAGCCGACCGAGATCGTCGTCTCGACCTCGTTCACGCTCGAGATCGGCGAGGCGAGCGGGACGATCCACTTCTGCGTTCCCTACGCGACGCTCGAGCCGATCCGCGACGTCCTCTACTCGACGATGCACGGCAGCTCGAGCGCGCCCGACCGGCGCTGGGTCAACCTGATGACGCAGCAGATCCAGGCCGCCGAGGTCGAGCTCGTCGCCGAGCTGGCGCAGGCGCCGGCGACGGTCGAGCAGCTGCTCGCGCTGAAGACGGGCGACTTCATCGAGCTCGACCTGCACCAGGCGATCCAGGCCAAGGTCGCCGGCGTGCCGGTGCTCGACTGCCATTACGGAACCTCGAACGGGAAGTACGCGCTCAAGGTCGATCAACTGCTCGCCGGCTCGAGAGAAGGCTGGCTCGGAGAAAACAATGTCCACTGACAACCCTTCGGGCGCGCTGCCCGCCGACGACGCGGCCGCCGAGTGGGCCGCCGCCGACGCGCGCGCCGAGACCGCCTCCGAGGTGCACGAGGCCGCGGACCAGGTCTCGCCGGCGTCGTTCGCGAACTTCGCGCCGACCACCGGCTCGACCGCCGGCAACGACATCAACATGATCCTCGACATCCCGGTCCAGCTCACCGTCGAGCTGGGCAGGACGCGGATCCCGATCAAGAACATCCTCCAGCTCGCGCAGGGCTCGGTCGTCGAGCTCGAGGCGATGGCCGGCGAGCCGATGGACGTGCTCGTCAACGGCTACCTGATCGCCCAGGGCGAGGTCGTCGTCGTCAACGAGAAGTTCGGCATCCGCCTGACCGACATCGTCACGCCGAGCGAGCGCATGCGCCGGCTCTCGCGGGGCTGATCGCTCCTTCGTTGGAACGCCGAAGATGCCGAACGGCTTGAGCTCGTTGCTCTGGTTCTGCGCGATCGTCGCGCTGATCCCGATCACGCTGTGGTTCCTGAAGCGCACGCCGCTCGGCGGCGCCGGCGGCGCCGGCGTGATGAAGAGCGTGGCGATGCTGCCGCTCTCGACCTCGCAGCGAATCGTCACCGTCGAGGTCGGCAGCGGCGCCGAGCGGCGCTGGCTCGTCCTCGGCGTGACGCCGTCGTCGATCACGACGCTGCACACGATGGCGCCGCAGGAGGCGACGCCGCCGGCCGCGCCCGGCCCGGTCCATCCCGCCTTCGCCCAGATTCTCGGCCGCTTCCGCCGCGGCGACGGAGGAGACGCCGGTGCCCGCTGAGCGCATCGCCGCCGCCGAGCAGCGGCGCGGCGACGCCGAGCTCGACGAGCGCCTGCGCGGCGCATCGCGGACCCGCGTCGCCTGGCTCGCCTTCGTCGTCCTCGCCGTCGTCGCGCTCGTCGTCGTCGCCTTCCCGGCAGCGGCGCAAACGCCGCCAGCGGGCGGCGCGACGCTGCCGCTCCTGATCGGCTCGAGCGCCGGCAGCACCAGCTACTCGGTGCCGATCCAGACGCTCCTCTTCTTCACCGCGCTCAGCTTCCTGCCCGCGGTGCTGCTGCTGATGACGAGCTTCACACGGATCGTCATCGTCCTCAGCCTCTTGCGCCAGGCGCTCGGCACGCAGGCAGCGCCGCCGAACCAGGTGGTGATCGGCCTCAGCCTCTTCCTCACCTTCTTCGTCATGGGGCCGACGATCGACAGGGTCTACGCCGACGCCTACCAGCCCTACGCCGACAGCAAGATCGACTTCGCCGAGGCGCTCAGGCGCGGCGAGAGCCCGGTGCGCAATTTCATGATGAAGCAGACGCGCCAAGCCGACGTGATGCTGTTCGCCAAGCTGGCACGGATCGACCCCGCGGTGAAGACCGCCGACGTGCCGTTCAAGGTGCTCGTTCCGGCGTTCGTGACGAGCGAGCTGAAGAGCGCGTTCCAGATCGGCTTCCTCGTCTTCCTGCCGTTCCTGATCATCGACATGATCGTCGCCAGCGTGCTGATGTCGCTCGGCATGATGATGCTCTCGCCGGTGCTGATCGCGCTGCCGTTCAAGCTCATGCTCTTCGTTCTGGCCGATGGCTGGAACCTCCTCCTCGGCTCGCTCGCCGCGAGCTTCGTGACCTAGACACCATGGACTCGCAACAGGTCTTCACCTTCGGCCAGCAGAGCCTCTACATGCTGCTCATGATTTCGGCGCCGATCCTGCTCACGGTGCTCGCGGTCGGCCTGGTCGTCAGCATCTTCCAGGCGGCGACGCAGATCCACGAGGCGACGCTCTCGTTCGTGCCGAAGATCGTCGCCGCGGTCGCGGTGCTGGCGATCGCCGGGCCGTGGATGCTGACCTCGCTGGTCGAGTTCCTGCAGCGCACGCTGCAATCGATCCCGACTGTCGTCGGCTGATCGCGCCGGGCCGCGCCCCGAGATGTTGACGTTCACCGAGGCCGACGTCCTCGCCTGGGTGACGCCGGTCCTCTGGCCGTTCCTGCGCGTCCTCGCCCTCTTCAGCGCTCTGCCGGTGATCGCGCAGCGCGCGGTGCCGGTGCGAGTCCGCATCGGCCTCGCCTTCCTGGTGGCCTTCTGCGCCCAGGCATCGATCCCGGCGATGGTGCCGATCGCCTTCGATTCCGCCGCCGGCATGACCGCGGTCCTGCAGCAGGTGCTGGTCGGCCTCGCGCTCGGCTTCTCGGTGCGCGTCGTCTTCGCCGCGATCGAGCTCGCCGGCGAAGTCATCGGCCTGCAGATGGGGCTCAACTTCGCGTCGTTCTTCAACCCGATGAGCGGCGGCGAGGAGACCGCGGTGAGCCGCTTCTTCGGCATCTCGATCTCGTGGCTCTTCATCGTCAGCGGCGGCCACCTGCTCGTCATCGCCGCGGTCGTGCAGAGCTTCAGCGCGTTCCCGGTCACCGGCGATCCGTTCGTCTTCCTGCGCACGGTCGAGCCGCAGCGCTGGGGCGCCGAGATCTTCAGCCTGGGCCTGTGGATCGCGCTGCCGCTGGTCGCGATGCTGCTCTTCACCAACCTCGTCCTCGGCGTCATCTCGCGCGTCGCCCAGCAGATGAACATCTTCGCGATCGGCTTTCCGATCACGCTCGGCGTCGGCCTGGTCGGCATCCTGCTGACGCTGCCGCTGATGGAGATGCCGTTCACGATGGCGCTCGAGCGAATGCTCGCGCAGTTCCAGTAGCGCGCGGCGGGGACGCGCGGCCGGCAACGAGCCACGACGGCTGTCGTGCGCGCGCGGTAGCATCGTGCGATGTCGCCACCGCGCAGATCGTGCGAAGCCGTCGCCTCCTGAATGTCGCCGTCCTGGCTGATCGTCGTCGCCTCGCTGCTGTTCGCGACCATGGGCGTGTGCGTGAAGCTGGCGTCGTCGATCTACGACAGCGGCGAGATCGTCATGTACCGCGGCCTGATCGGCGCGCTCATGATCGGCGCGCTCAGCGGCTGGCGCGGCGAGGCGCTGCGCACGAGGCTGCCGGCGCAGCACGCGGTGCGCAGCCTGAGCGGCGTCGTCGCGCTCTGCCTGTGGTTCTACGCGATCGGCGGGCTGCCGCTCGCCACCGC
>DASYKC010000034.1:0-17177 GCA_035995885.1 Caldimonas sp.
GGTGCGGGTTTGGGCGATGGCGACCACGCGGCCGTTCTTGACGTGCGGTGTTGCCGCGGTCATGGTCTCGAAGCTGTACTGGATCTGCCCGCCAATCAGATCAGTGAGCAAGGGGCCGCTGC
Organism: Caldimonas sp.; assembly: GCA_035995885.1. Taxonomy (GTDB): domain Bacteria; phylum Pseudomonadota; class Gammaproteobacteria; order Burkholderiales; family Burkholderiaceae_C; genus Schlegelella_A. The sequence goes on from DASYKC010000034.1 coordinate 123, forward strand.
CTTTGTACGGAACGTGCAGCGCGTCGACGCCGGCCTGCAGCTTGAACATCTCGAGCGCGAGGTGCTGCGCCGAGCCTTGCCCGGCCGAGCCGAACGTGACCTGCCCCGGCTCGGCCTTGCAGCGGGCGACGATGTCGGCGACGGTGAGGGCCTTCTGCGCCGGGTTGGCGATCAGGAGGTTCGGCGTGACGCCGACGAGGACGATCGGCACGAAGTCGCGCTCGACGTTGTAGCGAAGCTTCGGCTGCAGGCTGGGCGCGAGGGCGTGGCTGTTGATGTGGGCCATCAGCAGCGTCGAGCCGTCGCTCGGCTGCTGCGCCTCGTACTCGGCGGCGAGCACGCCGGCGACGCCGGCCCGCGTGTCGACGATGACCTGCTGGTTCCACATCTGCGTCAGCTTGGCGGCGACGACGCGCGCCAGCGCATCGGTGCCGCCGCCGGGCGGAAAGCCGACGACGATGCGCACCGGCGCGTTCGGCCATTCCTGCGCGAGCAGGCGCGGCGCGCCGAGGGTGGCGAGCGCGGCGCCGCCGGCCTGGAGGAGGGTGCGTCGTTGCATCGTTCGGGTCCTGTGATCGTTCGAAGGAAGGAAGTGACGGCGGCGACGCGCGGTCGGCGAGCTAGGCGGCGGCCGCGAGCCCGGCCCGCGCCGGATGGCTCGCGAAATGCTCCATCGCCGCCTGCACGCCGCTCGCCGCGAGACGCACGCCGGCAAGCTTCAAGCCCATCTCGCAACCGGCGACGGTGGCGAGCAGGGTGAGATCGTTGCTGTCGCCGAGATGGCCGATGCGGAACATGCGTCCCTTGACCTTGCCGAGGCCGGTGCCGAGGGAGAGATCGAAGCGCTCGTAGATCAGGCGGCGCACCGCGTCGGCGTCGATGCCGGCCGGCATGATGACGCCGGTCAGCACCGGCGATCGCCGCGCCGGGTCGGCGCACTGGATCGGCAGCTGCCAGGCGTCGATCGCGGCGCGAACGCCGGCGCCCCAGCGGTCGTGGCGCGCGAACACGTTGTCGAGCCCCTCGCCGAGCAGCATCTCGAGCGCCTCGTTGAGGCCGTAGAGCAGGTTGGTGTTGGGCGTCGTCGGCCAGTAGCCGTCGACGTTCGTCGCCACGATCTCGTCCCACGACCAGAACGCGCGCGGCAATGTCGCCGTGCGGGCGGCGTCGAGCGCGCGCGGCGAGATCGCGTTGAAGCCGATGCCGGGCGGCAGCATCAGCCCCTTCTGCGAGCCGCCGATGGTGACGTCGATGCCCCATTCGTCGTGGCGCAGGTCGGCGCACGCGAGGCCCGAGATCGAGTCGACCAGGAGCAGGGCCGGGTGGCCGGCGGCGTCGATCGCCTTGCGCACGGCGACGATGTCGGAGAGCGCCCCGGTCGAGGTCTCGTTGTGGACGACGCAGACCGCCTTGATCTTCTTCTCGCCGTCGCGGCGCAGGCGCGCCTCGATCTGCTCGGGTCGCGCGCCCTGGCGCCAGTGCGGCGCTTCCGGCAGCACCGCGTCGCCGCCCGGCGCGACCAGGATCTCGGTCGCCAGGCCGAGGCGGGCCGCCATCTTCTGCCAGAGCGCCGCGAAGTGGCCGGTCTCGACCATCAGCACGGCATCGCCCGGGCTCAGCGTGTTGACGAGCGCCGCCTCCCATGCGCCGGTGCCCGAGGCCGGGTAGATGACGACGGGGTGACGCGTCTTGAAGACCTTGCGGATGTCGGCGAGGACCTTGCGGCCGAGGGCACCGAACTCGGGCCCGCGGTGGTCGATCGTCGGCAGGCTCATCGCCCGCAGGATTCGATCGGGGACCGGGCTGGGGCCGGGGATCTGCAGGAAGTGGCGGCCGGTCGGGTGAAAGTCGAGGTCGAGCATGATCGGGTCTCGTGGCGGCGCCATTCTTGCATCCGGAAAGCGCCGTCCCGTACGGCGTTTGTCCTAGCTGCCGCGCCGCCTCGCGCGGGGCGGCCCGCGGGTGCAAGAATCGCCCGAGGATGAAGCCGCGATGCTGATCGACAACCCCGAGCGTCTCGCGGCCGCGCCCGAAAGGCCGAAGGGAACGCGGCTGCCGGCGAACGAGGTCGCCGTCGCGCTCGCCCGGCGCCTGCGCGACGAGACCGAAGGCGAGGTCCGCTTCGACGCCGCCTCGCGCGGCCGGTACGCGACCGATGCCTCGATCTACCAGATCATGCCGGTCGGCGTGTTCGTGCCGACGAGCGACCGCGACGTCGCCATCGCCCTCGAGATCGCACGCGAGCTCGCCGTGCCGGTGCTGCCGCGCGGCGCCGGCACGAGCCAGTGCGGCCAGACGACCGGCGCCGCGCTCGTCGTCGACACGAGCAAGCACCTGCGCCGGGTCGTCGCGGTCGACGCCGAGCGGCGCGTCGCCACGGTCGAGCCGGGCCTCGTCCTCGACCACCTCAACGCCCAGCTGAAGCCGCTCGGCCTCTGGTTCCCGGTCGACGTCTCGACCAGCGCCCAGGCGACGATCGGCGGCATGGCCGGCAACAACTCGTGCGGCTCGCGCTCGATCGCCTACGGCAACATGGTCCACAACGTGCTCGCCATCGACGCCCTGCTGGCCGACGGCGCCGCCGTCTCGTTCGGGCCGATGAAGCAGGCGACGGGCCGCGCCGCGGCGATCGGCGCGTTCGTGCGCGACCTGGCGCTGCGCAACCGCGGCGAGATCGAGGCGCGCTGGCCGAAGGTGCTGCGTCGCGTCGCCGGCTACAACCTCGACATCTTCCAGCCGCAGAGCGAAAAGCCCTACGCCGACGACGGCAGCGTCAACCTCGCCCACCTGCTCGTCGGCGCCGAAGGCACGCTCGCCTGGTCGCGAACGCTGACCCTGAAGCTCGCGCCGCTGCCGGGCGCGAAGGTGCTCGGCGTCGTCAACTTCCCGACCTTCCGCGCGGCGATGGCGGCGGCGCAGCACATCGTCACGCTCGGCCCGACCGCGGTCGAGCTGGTCGACCGGACGATGATCGATCTCGCCCTCGCCAATCCGGCGTTCGCGGCGACGATGGCGACGGCGCTGCGCGGCGAGCCGGCGGCGATCCTGCTCGTCGAGTTCGCTGGTTTCGACGACGCCAAGTCGGCGCTGCTGACGCGGCTGCGCGAACTGGTCGAGCTGATGGGCGACCTCGAGCTGCCCGGCAGCGTCGTCGAGATCACCGATGAGGCGGCGCAGAAGAGCCTCTGGGAGGTTCGCAAGGCCGGCCTCAACATCATGATGAGCCTGAAGGGCGACGGCAAGCCGGTGAGCTTCATCGAGGACTGCGCCGTGCCCCTCGAGCACCTCGCCGATTACACCGACGCGCTGACCGAGGTGTTCAGCCGGCACGGCACGCGCGGCACCTGGTACGCGCACGCCTCGGTCGGCACGCTGCACGTGCGGCCGATCCTCGACATGCGGCGCGACGGCGCGAAGAAGATGCGCATGATCGCCGAGGAAGCGTCGGCGCTCGTTCGCACCTACAAGGGCGCGTTCAGCGGCGAGCACGGCGATGGCCTGTGCCGCGGCGAGTGGATCGAGTGGCAGTTCGGGCCGCTCCTCAACGACGCCTTCCGCTCGATCAAGGACGTGCTCGATCCGAACGGCCTCTTCAACCCCGGCAAGATCATCGATCCGCCGAAGATGGACGACGCCGCGCTGTTCCGATTCGCGCCGGCGTCGGCGGCCGCGCCGTACCGGACGATCGCCCTCGTTCCGGTCCTCGACTGGTCGGCGTGGGACGTGCAGAACGACCCGCGCACCGAGGCGATCACGGCGCCGGGAACGGGCGGCGACTCGACCGGCGGCTTCGCCAAGGCGGTCGAGATGTGCAACAACAACGGCCACTGCCGCAAGTTCGACGCCGGCACGATGTGCCCGAGCTTTCGTGCCACGCGCGACGAGCAGCACGTGACAAGAGGACGGGCCAACACGCTGCGCCTCGCGCTCTCCGGGCAATTGCTCCCCTCCCTCGCGGAGGGAGGGGCTGGGGGAGGGAGCAGTCCTGTCGCTCGAGACATCGAGAGCGCCTTCACGAGCGAAGCCGTGAAGGACGCCCTCGATCTTTGCGTCGGCTGCAAAGGCTGCAAGCGCGAATGCCCGACCGGCGTCGACATGGCGCGGATGAAGATCGAGTTCCTCGCCCACTACACCAAGCGCCATGGCCACTCGCTCAAGGACCGCCTGATCGCGCGCCTGCCCGACTACGCGCACGCGGTGAGCCGCGTCGCCTGGCTCGCCAACCTGCGCAACTGGATTCCCGGCGCGGCGCTGCTCGGCGAGCGCCTGCTCGGCCTGACGGCGCAGCGCAAGCTCCCGACCTGGCGCAGCGACACCTTCTGGCGCGCGCGCGACCGCAGCGATTTCGCCAGCGCCGAAGCGACGATCGCCGCGGCGCAGGCCGGCGCCAAGGCGGCGGTCCTCTTCGTCGACACCTTCAACGGCGTCTTCGAGAGCGAGAACGCGATCGCCGCGGCGCGGGTGCTGAAGGCGGCCGGCTACACCCTGCACACGCTCGCCAAGTCGGGCGGCCACCACTGCTGCGGCCGCACCTTCCTCGCCAGCGGCCGCGTCGACGAAGCGCGCGAACGCCTCGGTGCGCTCGTCGACGCGCTGCTGCCCTTCGCCGACGCCGGCGTCGCCATCGTCGGCCTCGAGCCGTCGTGCCTGCTGACGCTGCGCGACGAGGCGCTGGCGATGCGCTTCGGCGCCAAGGCGGTCACCGTCTCGCAGCACGCGCTCCTGTTCGAGGAGTTCATCGCGCGCGAGGCGAAGGCGGGCCGCTTCGACGTCGCCTTCACGCCGGTCGCCGCGCCGATCCTGGTCCACGGCCACTGCCACCAGAAGGCGTTCGCCGCGGTCGCGCCGATCCTCGACGTGCTGCGCCTCGTCCCCGGCGCGAAGCCCGAGCTGATCGAGACCTCGTGCTGCGGCATGGCCGGCAGCTTCGGCTACGAGGCGAGCCACCACGCGATCTCGCTGGCGATGGCCGAGGCGAGCTTGCTGCCGGCGATCCGCAACGCGCCCGACGCGATCGTCGTCGCCGACGGCACGAGCTGCCGCCAGCAGATCGCCCATGGCGCGGCGCGCGAGGCGCTGCACGTCGCGCGCGTCCTCGAGCGCTTCCTGCCGGAGAGCGCAGCGCCGCTGCGCGAGGCGTCGCCGGGCGTCGCCGCGGCCGCGCCGCCATGACCTGGTCGATCGTCGCCCGCGACGCCGACGGCAGCTTCGGCGTCGCCATCGCGAGCCGCTTCTTCGCGGTCGGCGCGCTCTGCGTGCACACGCGGCGTGCGGTCGGCGCGCTGTCGACGCAGGCGCTGATGAACCCGCTCTACGGCCCGGCCGGCCTCGACCTGCTCGCCGACGGCGTCGCCGCCGAAGCAGCCGTCTCGCGCCTGACCGACGCCGACGAGGGCCGCGCCCAGCGCCAGCTTCACGTCATCGGCGCACACGGGCGCGCCGCCGCGTATACCGGCAGGCACTGCATCGAGTGGTGCGGGCATCGGGTCCACGACGATTTCAGCGTCGCGGGCAACATGCTCGCCGGCACCGACGTCCTCGATGCGACGGTGGCCGCCTATGCGGCCGGCGCGAGCCTTCCCTTCGGCGAGCGGCTGATCGCGGCGATGGCGGCGGGCGAGCGCGCCGGCGGCGACAAGCGCGGCAAGCAGGCCGCCGCGCTTCGCCTCCATGGCGACGAGGACTATCCGCGCCTCGACCTCCGCGTCGACGACCACGACGAGCCCCTGGTCGAGCTGCGCCGCCTGTACGAGAAGAGCCTCGAGCGCTTCCAGCCGTTCGTCGCCTGCCTTCCGGGCCGCCGCGATCCGGTCGGCCTGCTCCATCGCGACGAGATCGAGGCCCGGGTCGAGGCCTTCGTCGCCGAGCGAGGCGGCGGCGGTGGCCCGGGCCTTGCGTGAGGCGTGCCCCTGTTTCGCATCGACTGTCCGGAGGTGTTTCGATGAGCCTGGTGTTCCGTTTCCTCGCCGCTGCCGTGCTCGGCGTCGCGTCGCTCGCGACGCACGCGCAGACCTTGCGCGTCGGCCTCGCCGAGGATCCCGACGTGCTCGACCCGACGCTGGCGCGCACCTTCGTCGGCCGGATCGTCTTCGCCGCGCTCTGCGACAAGCTGTTCGACATCGACGAGAAGCTGCAGATCGTGCCGCAGCTCGCCACCGGCTACGAGTGGTCGGCCGACAGCAAGACGCTGACGATCAAGCTGCGCAACGACGTCACCTTCCACGACGGCGAGAAGCTCGACGCGGCGGCGGTCAAGTTCAACCTCGAGCGCCACAAGACGATGGCCGGATCGAATCGCAGCGGCGAGCTGCGGCCGGTGGCGAGCGTCGACGTCGTCGACCCGTCGACCGTCAAGCTCAACCTGTCGGCGCCGTTCACGCCGATCCTGGCCGCGCTCGCCGACCGCGCCGGCATGATGGTCTCGCCCAAGGCGGCGAAGGCCGAGGGCGCCGGCTTCGGCGCCCATCCGGTGTGCTCGGGCCCGTTCAAGTTCGCCGAGCGGGTCGCGCAGGACCGGATCTCGCTCGAGCGCTATCCAGGCTACTGGAACAAGGCCAACGTCCACTTCGACAAGGTCGTCTACACGCCGATCGTCGACGCGACGGTGCGCCTGGCGAACCTGCGCTCGGGCCAGTTCGACGTCATCGAGCGGGTCGCGCCGTCGGACATCGAGGGCCTGAAGAAGGACAAGAACCTCAAGGTCGCGCGCATCACCGAGATCGGCTACCAGGGCATCACGATCAACGTCGGCAAGAGCGAGCAGGCGCAGAAGAATCCGCTCGGCAAGGACGCCAAGGTGCGCGAGGCGTTCGAGCTCGCGCTCGACCGCGCCGGCATCGTCCAGGTCGTGATGGACAACGAGGCGACGGTCGGCAACCAGTGGGTCGCGCCGGGCAACGCGTTCTATGCCAAGAACGTGCCGGTGCCGAAGCGCGACATCGCGCGCGCCAAGCAACTGCTCAAGGAAGCCGGCGTGCCGAACCCGACCTTCACGCTCGTCACGCCGACGACGTCGGACGCGCAGCGGCTCGCGCTGGTGGTGCAGGCGATGACGCGCGAGGCCGGCTTCAACGTCAAGATCCAGTCGACCGAATTCTCGACCTCGCTCGACATGGCCGACAAGGGCAACTTCGAGGCCTACGTCCTCGCCTGGAGCGGCCGGGCCGACCCCGACGGCAACCTCTACAGCTTCGACGCCTGCAAGCAGCCGCTGAACTACGCCGGCTACTGCGTGGCCGAGATCGACGAGCTGCTCAACGCATCGCGCAGCCAGCGCGACGTCGGCGAGCGCAAGAAGACCTACGAGCAGATCGCGTCGCGCGTCCTGAAGGACCGCCCGATCGTCTACCTGTACCACCGCAACTGGCTGTGGGCGCACAACGCGAAGCTGACAGGGCTGCGCAGCATTCCGGATGGGCTGATGCGGGTGACGGGCTTGAAGATGACGCCTTGAGTCTCGCGGTCGGTCACCGTAAGCAATGACTCGACCATGATCGAGTTCCTCGTCAAGCGCATCGCCACGATCCTGCCGACGCTCGTCTTCGTCTCGATGCTGATCTTCGGCTTGCAGCAGCTGCTGCCGGGCGATCCCGCGGTGATCCTCGCCGGCGAGGAGCGCGACGCGAGCGTCGTCGCCTACCTGCACCAGAAGCTGCACCTCGACGATCCGCTGCCTGTGCGCTACGGCTACTGGGTCGGCGGCGTCCTGCGCGGCGACCTCGGCGAATCGGTGCGGACGCAGCAGCCGGTGCTCGAGCTCATCGTCCAGAAGCTGCCGGTGACGATCGAGCTCGCGCTGCTGGCGATGACGATCGCGCTCGTCATCGGCATTCCGGCCGGCATCGTTTCGGCGGTCGGTCGCGGCACGGCGTGGGACGTCGGCGCCAACGCGTTCGCGCTCTGGGGCCTGTCGACGCCGAACTTCTGGCTCGGCATCCTGATGATCCTGCTGTTCTCGGTGCAGCTCGGCTGGCTGCCGGCGTCGGGTTACGTCAGCCCGTTCGAGAACCTGCGCGAGAACCTGGCGGCGATGATCATGCCGGCGTTCGTCCTCGGCAACGCGATCGCCGCCGTCCTGATGCGCCACACGCGGAGCGCGATGCTGCAGGTGCTCAATGCCGACTACGTCCGCACCGCGCGCGCCAAGGGCCTGAGCGAGCGCGTCGTCGTTCTCAAGCACAGCCTGCGCAACGCGCTGACGCCGATCATCACGCTCGGCGCGCTCGAGTTCGGCACGCTGCTCTCGGGCGCAGTGCTGACCGAGCAGGTGTTCACGATCCCCGGCTTCGGCAAGCTGATCGTCGACTCGGTCTTCAACCGCGACTACGCCGTCGTCCAGGGCGTCGTCCTCGTCACCGCGAGCGCGTACATCACCCTCAACCTGCTCGCCGACATCGCCTACTTCGCGGTCAACCCGAAGCTGCGCGGCTGACGAGAACATGACCGCCGTCCTTGCCACCGGCGCCGCGGGCGCCGCCGATGCGGGCGAGCGCGCGCCGCCGGCCGGCGCCTGGCGGCCGGTGTGGCGAAAGCTGCGGCGCCGGCGCGGCGCGATGATCGGTCTCGTCGTCGTCGTGCTGTTCGTCGTCGCCGCGGTCTTCGCGCCGTGGCTCGCGCCCTTCGATCCGGTCGAAACGACCTGGAGCGCGATCCGCCAGGCGCCGTCGGCGGCGCACTGGTTCGGCACCGACGACATCGGCCGCGACGTCCTGTCGCGCATCGTCTGGGGGACGCGCGCGTCGCTGCTCGCCGGCGTCGTCGCGGTCTCGATCGCGCTCGCGCTCGGCGTGCCGATCGGCATGACGGCGGGCTTCGCCGGCGGTCTCGTCGACGCGCTGATCTCGCGCCTCACCGATGCCTTCCTCGCCTGCCCGTTCCTGATCCTCGCGATCGCGCTCGCCGCCTTCCTCGGCCCGAACCTCACCAACGCGATGATCGCGATCGGCGTCTCGGCGACGCCGATCTTCGTCCGCCTCACGCGCGCCCAGGTGCTCAACGTCAAGGTCGAGGACTACATCGAGGCGGCGCGCGCGCTCGGCAACTCGCCGCTGCGCATCGCCTGGCGCCACGTCCTGCCGAACATCCTCGCGCCGGTGATCGTGCAGGCGACCCTGGCGATCGCGGCGGCGATCATCGCCGAGGCGAGCCTGTCGTTCCTCGGCCTCGGCCAGCAGCCGCCGGCGCCGAGCTGGGGCAGCATGCTCAACACCGCCAAGAACTACGTCGACAACGCGCCCTGGATGGCGATCTGGCCGGGCCTGGCGATCTTCCTGCTCGTGCTTTCGTTCAACCTGCTCGGCGACGGCCTGCGCGACGCGCTCGATCCGCGCCAGCGCTGACGGCTCGCCGCCACGGACAAGCGCATGACGACGACGACTGCGGCAGACGACGACGGCTTCCGCCTGCGCCAGCTCGGCGCTGACGACGTCGCCGAGGTGCAGCGTTTCTTCGACGCCAACCCGGAATGAAGGCGACGACGAAGGAGCGACGATGATCGAGCGCCCGTCGCCACGGCGGCGGCTGAGTCGGATGACTCGAGGCGTCGGCACCCGTTATAGTCGGCCATGCATTGCGCTTCCCTGGCCGAGGCCGCCTCGATCCAGACGCTTCACGCCGGCGCCGGTCGACGCCGATCGGCGCCGCGCGCGCTCGTCGCGCTCGTCCTCGCCGGCGTCGTCGGCCTCGCGTCGGCCGCCGAGCTGACCGTCTCGGCCGCCGCCAGCCTGACCAACGCGTTCAAGGAGATCGGCAGCGCCTTCGAGGCCGCGCATTCCGGGATCCGGGTCCAGTTCAACTTCGCCGCGTCCGGGTCGCTGCTGCAGCAGATCGCACAGGGCGCGCCGGTCGACGTGTTCGCGAGCGCCGACACTGAGACGATGGACCAGGCCGAGCGCCGCCAGCTCGTCCGCCGCGGTAGCCGCGCCAACTTCGCCGCCAACACGCTCGTCGTCGTCGTGCCGCGCGACGCGACGACGGCGCCGAGGTCGCTCGCCGACCTGGTGACGCCGGCCTTCCGCCACGTCGCCATCGGCGTGCCGGCGAGCGTGCCGGTCGGCCGCTACACCCAGGCGGTGCTCGAGAAGGCGCAGCTCTGGGCGCCGATCGAGGCGAAGATGATCGGCACGCAGTCGGTGCGCCAGGCGCTCGACTACGTCGCGCGCGGCGAGGTCGAGGCCGGCTTCGTCTACGGCACCGACGCGGCGCTGATGCCCGACCGCGTCAAGGTCGCGTTCACGGTGCCGACCGAGACGCCGGTGCTCTATCCGATCGCCGTCGTCGCCGCGAGCGCGCACGCCGCCGAGGCGCAGCGGTTCGCGGCCTTCGTGCTCGCGGCGCCGGCGCAGGCGACGCTGCGCCGATACGGTTTCGCCAAGCCCTCGAGTCCGTGAGCCCGCCTCGCGCGCGCCGGCCCTAGCGTGGCTTCGGCCTGGATCGCGCTCGCGCTGTCGCTCAAGGTCGCGCTCTGGGCGACGGCGATCGATCTCGTCCTCGGCGTCGCCGTCGGCTTCGCGCTGGCGCGCCTGCGCTTTCCCGGCCGCGCGCTGGTCGACTCGATCCTGCTCCTGCCGATGGTGCTGCCGCCGACGGTGCTCGGCTACTACGTGCTCGTCGTCGTCGGCCGGCACGGCTGGCTCGGCGCCTGGCTCGAGAGCCGCTTCGGCATCCACCTGATCTTCACCTGGCAGGGCGCGGTGATCGCCGCGGCGCTGGTCGGCTTTCCGTTCGTGTGCAAGTCGGCGCGCGCCGCCTTCGAGACCGTCGACGTCCAGTACGAGCAGGCGGCGAGCGTTCTCGGGCTCGGCGCCCTGGCGATCTTCTGCCGCGTCACGCTGCCGCTCGCATGGCGCGGCATATTCGCCGGCGTCCTGCTCGCGTTCGCGCGCGCCCTCGGCGAGTTCGGCGCGACGCTGATGGTCGCCGGCAGCATCCCCGGCAAGACGCAGACGCTCTCGATCGCCGTCTACGAAGCGGTGCAGGCCGGCCAGGACGACCGTGCCAACCTGCTGGTCCTGATGATCTCGCTCGCCTGCCTGGGCGTTCTCCTCCTCGCCGGCCACTTCGCGCCGGCGCGAATCCCGGGCCGCTCATGAAGTGGGACGTCGCGATCAGGAAGACGATCGGCGCCGGCGCGCACCGCTTCGAGCTCGACGTCGCCTTCCGCAGCGACGTCGAGCGGCTCGTCCTCTTCGGCCCGTCGGGCGCCGGCAAGACGATGACGCTGAAGGCGATCGCTGGCCTCGTCCGCCCCGACGCCGGCCGGATCGAGATGGCGGGAACGACGCTCTTCGACGCCGGTCGCGGCATCGACACGCCGGCGCGCCGGCGCGATTGCGGCTACCTGTTCCAGGAGTACGCGCTGTTCCCGCACCTGACGGTGCGCCAGAACATCGCCTTCGGCCTCGCCGCCGGCTGGCGCAATCCGCGCCGCGACGGCGGCGGCGCGGCCGTCGATCGCTGGCTCGACGCGCTCGAACTGCGTGCGCTCGCCGATCGCTTCCCCGACCAGCTCTCGGGCGGCCAGCGCCAGCGCGTCGCGCTCGCCCGCGCGCTCGCCGGCGAGCCGCGCGCGCTGCTCCTCGACGAGCCCTTCGCCGCGCTCGACGAGCCCTTGCGCAACCGCCTGCGCGCCGAGCTCGCCGAGCTGCAGGCGCGCCTCGCCCTGCCGATCGTCCTCATCACCCACGACCCCGCCGACGTCGACGCCTTCGCCGACGACGTCGTCCACATCGACGCCGGCAGCGCGGTCGCCGCGCCGGCGCACTACCTCGAGGAGCATCGGATGAAATCGAGCGCCCGCAACCAGATCACGGGCACGGTCAGCGCGATCGTCGCCGGCGCCGTCAACGACGAGATCGAGATCACGGTCGACGGCGGCCAGCGCATCGTCGCCGTCGTCACGCGCGAGAGCACGGCGCGGCTCGGCCTCGTCGTCGGCGCGGCGGCGTTCGCGCTCGTCAAGGCGTCGTCGGTGGTCGTCGTCGCCGACGCCGGATCGACGCTGCTCTCGGCGCGCAACCAGCTCGCCGGCACCGTCGTCAGCGTGCAGCCGGGCGCCGTCAACGCCGAGGTGGAGATCGACGCCGGCGGCGTCAGGATCGTCGCCATCGTCACGCAGGCGAGCGCGCGCGCGCTCGGCCTCGCGCCGGGCGTGCCGGCGCTCGCCGTCTTCAAGGCGTCGAGCGTGATCGTCGGCGTGGCGCGCTAGGCCGTGCACGCGGCGGCGCGGCGAGCTCGAGCAGGCGCGTGATGTCCTTGGCGCAGGCGCGTGCGGCGGTCGCCTCGATGCGCCGGTACACGTCGACGAGCTCGCGGCCGAGCGCGGTGAGCGTGCTGCCGCCGCCGTGCTCGCCGCCGATCGCCGATTCGACGGCGGCGTTCGCAAGCGAGCCGTTGAGCTCGTCGACGAGGATCCAGGCGCGCCGGTACGACATGCCCATCGACTTCGCGGCCGCGGTGATCGAATGCGTGTCGCGGATCGCTTCGAGCAGCGCGATCTTGCCGGGGCCGACGAAGATCGCCTCGCCGGCGGTGACGCGCAGGCGAAAGCGCGCGACGGGCCGGTCGGCCGGGGCCTGCTTGCGCGCAGTCATGGGATCGTTCGCATGTCGGGGTCGCGGCGCGCCACCATACCAGCAGCGACCCGGGCAGCGCCGATAGACTCCATCGCCATGATTCGATCCGCGACGAGCCGGGCGAGGGCGATCGCCGCGTTCGTCCTCATCCTCGCCGTCGTCGCCGCGTTCGCCGCGCTGGCGACGCCGGCGCGCGCGCAGGAGCGCAGCATCGTCATGGCGTCGACGACGAGCACCGAGCAATCGGGCCTGTTCGCGCACCTGCTGCCGGCGTTCAGGAAGGCGACCGGCATCGAGGTCCGCGTCGTCGCCGTCGGCACCGGCCAGGCGCTCGACATGGGCCGGCGCGGCGACGCCGACGTGCTGTTCGTGCACGACCGTCCGGCCGAGGAGAAACTGATCGCCGAAGGCTTCGGCCTGAAGCGATCCGACGTCATGTACAACGACTTCGTCCTCGTCGGCCCGGGCGCCGATCCGGCGGCGGTGCAGGGGCACGACATCGTCGCCGCATTGGCCAAGCTCGCCGCGTCGACGAGCGCGTTCGTCTCGCGCGGCGACAAGAGCGGCACGAACGCCGCCGAGCTGCGCTACTGGAAGGACGCCGGCATCGACGCGCCCGCCGGCCGCTTCGCCGGCTACAAGGAATGCGGCTGCGGCATGGGCCCGGCGCTCAACATCGCCTCGTCGCTCGACGCCTACGCGCTCACCGATCGCGGCACCTGGCTGAGCTTCAGGAACCGTGGCGGGCTGAGGATCCTGGTCGAGGGCGACCGGCGCCTCTTCAACCAGTACGGCGTCATCGTCGTCAACCCGGCGAAGTATCCGCACGTCAAGGTGCAGCTCGCGCAGGCGTTCGCCGACTGGGTGCTCTCGGCAGAAGGCCAGGCGACGATCGCCGCCTACAGGATCGGCGGCGAGCAGCTCTTCTTTCCGAACGCGAAGCCGTGAGCGCGCCGCGCGTGCGCCGCTAGCGCGCGCCGGGCGCCGCGCCCATCACCGCGTCGGGCAGCCCGGTCGCGATCCCGGGCAGGAGGCAGATCAGGACCACCGCCAGGAACATCAGGACGACGAAGGGCAGCACGCCGCGGATGATCTGGCCGAGCGTGATGTCGGGCGCGATGTTCTTGATCACGAACAGGTTGAGGCCGACCGGCGGGTGGATCAGCCCGGCCTCCATGACGATCGTCATCAGGACGCCGAACCAGATCAGGTCGAACCCCGCGGCCTTAAGCGGCGGCAGGACGATCGGCGCGGTCATCAGGATGATGCTCACCGGCGGCAGGAAGAAGCCGAGGACGACGACGAGGAGCAGGATCGCCGCCAGCAGCAGCCACTTCGACAGCTGCAGGGCGACGATCCACTGCGCCATCGACTGGCTGATGTGCAGGTAGCTCATCACGTACGAGAACAGCAGCGACATGCCGATGATGAACATCAGCATCGTCGACTCCTTCAGCGTCGCGCTCAGGATCGGCGCGACGTCCTTGACGCGCCAGACGCCGTAGACGACGGCGATCAGCACCAGCGCGAGCAGGGCGCCGAGGCCGGCGGTTTCCGACGGCGTCGCGAAGCCGCCGTAGAGCGCGACCATCACGCCGATCAGGAGGATCACGAAGGGCAGCACGCGCGGCAGCATCTCGACCTTCTGGCGCAGCGTGAAGCGCTCGGTGTCGAGCATCGCCGATGCGGTGCCGTCATGGGCGTGGGCGGCGACCGCGTTCCGGTGCTCGCGCCGGTAGCGCAGCACCGCGTAGGCGGCGAACAGGCCGACCAGCAGCAGCCCCGGGCCGATGCCGGCGAGGAAGAGCCGGCCGAGCGACTGCTCGGCGGCGACCGCGTACAGGATCATCGTGATCGAGGGCGGCAGCAGGATGCCGAGCGTGCCGCCGGCGGCGATGATGCCGGCGGCGAAGCCCGGCGAATAGCCGCGCTTCCTCATCTCGGGGATGCCGGCCGAGCCGATCGCCGAGCACGTCGCCGGGCTCGATCCGGCCATCGCCGCGAAGAGGGCGCAGGCGAACACGTTGGCGATGCCGAGGCCGCCGGGAACGCGGCTCATCCACGCGTGCAGCGCGGCGTAGAGGTCCTGGCCGGCGCGCGAGCGGCCGATCGCCGCGCCCTTCATGATGAAGAGCGGGATCGAGAGCAGCGTGATGCTCGCCATCTCCTCGTAGACGTTCTGCGTGATCGTGTCGAGCGACGCCGCCGGCATGAAGAAGGCCATGAAGACGACCGCGACCGCGCCGAGCGCGAACGCGATCGGCGCGCCCGACATCATGAAGAGGAGGGTGACGGCGGCGAACGCCAGGCCCATTGCAAGCATCGACATCAGGGTTCCCGGGAGACGATCGATCGGGCGCGATTGACGCTGGCGGCGAGGTGGATGACGAGCTGCAGCGCGAGCAGCGTCATGCCGACCGACATCAGCAGGTAGGGAACCCAGAGCGGCGGCGCCCACGACGACGAGGTCGTCTGCTTGTCGACCCAGGCCTCGTGCAGCAATGTCCACGACTTCCACGCGAAGAGGGCGCAGAAGGCGAGGCAGAGGAAGTCGACGGCGATTCGTCGCATGGCGTCGACTCGCTCCGAGAGCAGGGTCGACACCGCCTCGATGCCGACGTGGCCGCGGATCGACTGCACGAACGCGCCGCACAGGAAGGTCGCGCCGACGAGGAGGAAGACCGCGGTCTCGTCCTGCCAGTCGGTCGACGCCTTCCAGACGTAGCGGGTGACGACGCTCGAGGTCAGGACGAGCGAGGCGGCGAGCAGCGCGAGCATGCCGAAGCCGACCATGAGCCGGTTCGCGAACGCGAGCGCGCGCGCCAGCGGCAGCAGCGCCGTCGGCGTCGCCGGATCGATGCCGGGGGCGATGCCGGCGCGGGCCGACGCCGGCGGCAGGGTCGCCCCGCCGGCGGCGAGCAGGGCGGCGTCGAGGGGCACGCCGGCGCCGTGCGCGGCGCCCGGGCGCGCGCTCACGCGAGCAGCTTTTGCGCCGCCTTCAGGAGCGCGGCCGAGGTGTCGCCGCGCTCGGCGTAGTCCTTCCACGCGGTGTCGCGGGCGATTGCCTGCCACTTGCGCACGGTCGCCTCGTCGAGGTCGAAGACCTTGGCGCCGGCCTTGGCGTAGACGTCGGCGGCGATCTTGTCGTCGGCCTTGGCCGCCTCGGTCGCGAACTTCTCCTGCTCGGCGCCGGCGCTCATGACGATGTCCTGCTGCGCCTTCGGCAGCCTGGCGAAGACCTCCTTCGACATCAAGAGCGGCTCGAACATGAACCAGTACGCCTTGTTGCGGCCGCTGGTCAGGTTCTTGGCGATCTCCTCGAGCTTGAACGAGATGAAGCTAGTCGACGACGTCATCGCCGCGTCCATCGCGCCGGTCTGCATCGCCGCGTAGATCTCGTTCGACGGCAGCGAGATCACCGAGGCGCCGGCGGCCTTCAGCATCATGTCCATCTCGCGGCTGCCGCCGCGCACCTTCAGGCCCTTGGCGTCGTCGGGCTGGACCAGCGGCGTGACACGGCTGGCGACGCCGCCGGCCTGCCAGATCCAGCTGAGGACGACGATGCCCTTCTCGTCGAGCGTCTTGACCAGGAGCTTGCCGACCTCGCTCGTCTTCCATGCCGCGCCGACCTCGTAGCTCGGCACAAGCGCCGGCATCAGGCCGATGTTGGTCTCCGCGACCTCGCCGCCCGCGTACGACAGCGGATAGAGGCTGATGTCGAGCGCGCCCTTGCGAAGCGCCGAGAACTGGGCGTTGGTCTTCATCAGCGAGGCGCCGGGATAGACCGCGGCCTTGAGCGCGCCGTTGCTGCGCTTCTCGATGTCGGCGGCGAAGCGGCGGCAGAGGCGATCGCGGAAATCGCCCTCGGTCGCCGTGCCGCCCGGGAACTGGTGCGAGATTTTCAGGGTGCCGGCCTGCGCCCACGCGCCGCCCGCCATCGGCAGGGCGCCGGCCGCAGCCACCGCGCCGAGCCAGTCTCGTCTTGTCATCGCCATGATTCGTCTCCTGTGATCTGTTGTCGATGGCATTCTGCGAGCCTTGCAAGCGCGCCGCCATTGGGAGTCTCGCCAAGGCGGCCCGTCCCCTGGGCGGGCGATGGCGGCCCGGCCGGGCCCGCCTAGACTCGGCCCTCGCGAGGCGCGCCGCGCGCGGAGGGAGCTTGCCATGCAGAACGCCATCGCCTTCTGCGACAACGACGTCGTCGTCGTCGCCTGGAGCTACGGCCAGAAGGTCGATGGCTGCATGGGCTTCGCCGTCTACCGGATCGACGCCGCCGGCAAGGAAGCGGCGTTGCCGTCGATGGCGGTCTTTCCCGGCTTCACGCCCAAGCGCGGCCAGACGACGGCGAGCTTTCCGGTGCAGAAGTTCTACTGGAAGGACCCGTACGCGCGCTTGGTCGCCGACCAGACCGGATCGCGGCGCTTTCGCTACAAAATCGTGCCGCTCGCCGGCGCGCCGGGCAGCCTGACGCCGATGACGGTGG
>DASYKC010000035.1:0-7527 GCA_035995885.1 Caldimonas sp.
GTCTGACGGGCTCGGCAGGCGGTTTGTACTTTCGCGGAGCGACTCGCCGTCAGTCCGGGCGCGTGCCGTCGTAGGCACGCTGCAGCAGATCCCGGATCGCGGCGCGATCGAGTGGCCGAGGATTGGGGTAGGGCGTCTGCACGGCGAGATCGGCCGCTCGGTCGAGGCCATCTGCCGGCATGCCGATGTCGCGCAGCGCGAACGGCGCGCCGTGGTCACGCGCGAGGTCGTAGACACCCGCGGCTGCGCTCGCATGCGCCCGGCCGGCGCTGGCGAGTGCGCGCGCAATGCGCGCCATCGCGCCCGGCGCCGCCGGCGCGTTGTACGCGAGCGCATGCGGAAGCACGACCGTGTGCACCTCCGCGTGCGGAAGATCGAAGCTGCCGCCCAGGGTGTGACAGAGCTTGTGATGCAGACCCATCGTGACGTTGCCGAGGACGGTCCCGCAGAGCCAGGCAGCGTACAGCGCGTCGCTTCGGGCCTCGATGTTGCGCGCGTCCACGAGCAGTGGCGGCAGGGCGGCCGCTGCGGCGCGGATGCCCTCCTCGGCCATGAGATCCGTCACCGGATTGCCATCGGGGGCGTACAGGCCCTCGGCAGCGTGCGCGATGGCATTGAGCGCGCTCGTCACGGTGAGCTCGAGCGGCAGCGTCAGCGAGAGCTCCGGGTCGTAGATCACGGCAGCGGGGAGCACGCGTGCGTCGCGGCCCGTCTTCTTGAGCCCGTTTTCGGTCACGCCCCAGATCGGCGTCATCTCGCTGCCGGCGTACGTCGTGGGAATCGCGATGATCGGAAAACGGCCTTCGCCGCGAGCCGCGTCGAGCGCGATCGCCTTGCCGAGGCCCGTGGTCGAGCCGCCGCCGATCGCCACGGCGCCGTCGGCGCCGAGACGACGGGCTTCGTCGCGCGCTCTCCGCGCGATCTCGATCGGCACGTGCATGCGCGCTTCAGGGAACAGGCCCGCGGCCCGGTCCCCGAGAAGGTCGGCCACGCGACGGGCCGAGTCGGCCTGCTCGGGCGTCGACAGCACGAGCGCACGCCGGATCCCGAGCGCGTCGAGCTCGCGGCCGAGCAGTTGCAGCGAGCCGCGGCCGAAAACGACGCGTGCGGGCGCGGCGGTATAGGTGAACGGGTTCATTTGGAAGGCGCCGGGATCACGTCAGCGCGGATACCAGGGAGGAATGCGCGCGTCGACATTGACCCAGACGCTCTTCACCTGCGTGTATTCGCGCATCGCATCGAACCCCATTTCTCGGCCGTAGCCGGAACGCCCGACGCCGCCGAAGGGCGATCCCGGATTGACCCGCTTGTAGCTGTTGATCCAGACCATGCCCGCGTGCAGCTCGCGCGCGAAGCGGTGCGCCCGCGCCAGGTCGCGGGTCCACAGTCCGCTGCCAAGGCCGTACTCCGTGGCGTTGGCGATCTGCAAGGCCTCTTCGTCGCTGGCGAACGTGAGGACGGTCGCGAACGGGCCGAACACTTCTTCCTGGGCCACGCGGTCGCGGAAGCTCTTCGCCCTGACGACCGTCGGCTCGACGTAGCAGCCGTTTGCCAACTCGGCCGCGGCGGGCGCGCGGCCGCCGCTGACCAGCGAGCCGCCTTCGTCGCGGGCGACGTCCACGTAGCTCAGGACCCGGTCGCGGTGCAGTGCGCTCGTGAGCGGTCCCATCTCGGTGGTGGCATCGAGCGGATTGCCGAGCCGAATGGAGCCGGCGAGCGCCACGAAGCGATCGAGGAACTCGTCGGCGATCCGCTCGTGCAGCACCAGACGAGAACCGGCGATGCACGCCTGCCCCTGGTTGTGGAAGATGGCCCACGCCGCGCCATTCACCGCCGGGCCCAGGTCGGCATCCTCGAAGACGATGTTGGCGCCCTTGCCGCCGAGCTCGAGCTGCACCTTCTTCAGGTTGCCCGCAGAGGCGGTGACGATGCGCCGCCCGGTCGCGGTCGAGCCGGTGAATGCGATCTTGGCGATGCGCTCGTGCTCGGCGATGTACTGGCCGGCGACGCTGCCCAGCCCCGGAACCACGTTGACCACGCCGTCCGGCAGGCCCGCTTCGCTCATCAGCTCGGCGATCTTGAGGCTGGTCAACGGCGTGATCTCGGCGGGCTTCAGGACGATGCAGTTGCCGGCGGCCAGCGCCGGACCCATCTTCCAGCTCGTGAACATCAGCGGGAAGTTCCAGGGAACGACCTGGCCGACGACGCCGACCGGTTCGCGCAGCAGGTAGTTGAGGAAACCCGCCTCCACGGGCACGACCTCGCCTTCGAATTTGTCCGCCATGCCGCCGAAATAGCGGAAGCACGCAGCCGTCCGCGGCACGTCGAGGGCGCGCGAATCGCGCAGCGGGTGGCCGGTGTCGAGCGATTCGAGGCGTGCCAGCTCCTCGCCGTTCGCCTCGATGAGGTCGGCGAGCTTCAGCAGGATGCGCCCGCGGTCGGCCGCGGCGAGCCGGCTCCACTTCGGGAATGCACGCTCGGCGGCGTCCACCGCCTTGTCGACGTCGGCGCGGCCGGCGAGGGCGACGTCGACGATCGTCGAGTTGTCGTGCGGGTTGAGCGTGGCGAGCGTCTCGCCCGACTCCGCGTCGACGAAGCGCCCGTCGATGAAGAGCTGGTGACGGATGGGCGAGCGCAGGCCCGCCGCGGCTTGCAGGTCCGCGAGATTCATGGGGAGAACTCCAGAGTGCCGGGACGGCGGCTCAAAACTTGACCGGGATTTCCGGCGACTCGCCCTTCTGGATCTCGTAGACCAGGGTGGGGGAGCCGTTCTCCCACACGAGCAGCATCGATCGCTTCGGGCTGTAGCCCTGGTGGCGGCAGTACGCCGGCATGGCCGCCATGTCTCCGGCTTTCATGATCACGCGCGCCAGCGGCTTGCCGGTGGTCTTGTCGGCGCAGTCCCAGTGGATCTCGTCGCACATCTGAAAGAACCACTCGACGCGATCGTTGGCGTGAATGATCGGCAGGATGTGTTCCTCGGTCGTCGGGCACATGAAGCTGTGCTTGACCACCGACGTGAAGCTCGGGTTCCAGGTCACTTGGGAGCGCGAGAGGAAGGCAAACAGGTTGAAGGCGTGGACCTCGTCCTCGAACCCCGGCTCGGGGTGCAGCTCGGGCTCGGCCTGCGGCACGTCGGCGAACGCGCGGTTCACCGGTGCGCCGCGGGCGTCGCTGCGCAGCGGGAGGTCGTCCTTCATGCCGACGCACCGTTTCGCCAGCTCGCGGGCGCGCGTGATCTTGGCGGTGTTGTTGCCGTGCTTGCGGCCGTACGCAGTGCCTGTTTCCTGGGGGGCGGAAAAGGGGTCGAAGCCCTCGTTGGTCCAGTCGTCGAGCATCTGCTGGAAGGTGGCCGCGATCTCCTCGGTCGGGAAGTTCTCCAGCCGGTCGACGCCGGCGGCCTTCATCGTCGCGTTGAACGTGCCGGCATACAGGTCGACCGTCTTGTAGTGGTTCGTGGTGCCGATGACGTGGTCGAAATTGACGCCGCCATAGAAGAAACCCCAGGCGACGTCGCGCATCAGCGCGCGCAGGAAGTTGCTGACGTCGAGGGTGTGCGAAAGCGTGCGGCCGTCGCGGGTCTGCCAGCCGACGTGCGCGAAGTATTCGTCACGGCGAAAATTGAAAGGGCCGAGAGTGAAGCTCTTGTAGCCGTGAGTGGCGTCGGCGGCCGTTGCTTCGACAGCGGCGAGTTCGGCGGGTCCGTTCATGATGAATGCTCCAGGAAGGCAGTGAGGGCGTTCAGGCCGTTTGGCAGATCTCTGCCCAGCGCTCGATCGAGAGATCGCCCTTGCAGGTTTGCAGCACGATCACGGCCGGCGTTGACGCACGGAAGCGGTAGGCGGTGTTCTTGGGCAGCATCCCTTGATGGCCCCGGGAAAGCTTCATCCATCCCATCTTGGCGCCGCGAGGTTCGCCTTTGACGAGCACTGCCCCGTTGTGCTCGGCGTCGGGAACAGTCTGCTCGGCGTCGAGCTTGACCAGGTGGACCTCGACTTCGCCGTCCATGCACAGCGCAAACTCGTCATGGGCGCAGGTGTACCAAGGCGACTCGCCCTCCGCTCGCAGGGTCTCTAGCACGTAGATCTGGTTCTGACCGAAGACCACCTTCTCGTAAGGCCTGGCGTTGCTTGCAATGTCGAAGCAATTCGAGAAGGCGTAATTGCGGACGTCGTCCGAGATGTTCTGGACGACGCCCTTTTCATAGCGGTCGAGTGATCCGAACACGGTCTTGTAGGCTGTTGCGGTCATGGACAGGTCTCCTTGCTTGCTGTCGCCTGGCGCTGCAACCGAGCGTCGGCGTCGTGGCCAAAGTCTAGGCAGCCACCGGTGGAGCCGGTAGTGGCTGGCGCGCGACAGGATTGTTCTGCGTTGCAGAACAATCCTGGGGGTTATCCCTGAGCGTGCGCCGCGAACCGGCGTGCGCCAGTCGCCGTCATTCGATCAACTCGGCCGACACGAGCCCGCGATCGATGAGCGCCTGGTCCCAGGGAGGCACCCCCGAGAAGCTTTGCGTCAGCATCTGCAGGAAGAGCTTGAGCTTCAGGGAACTACGCACCGTGGTCGGATGGAACACCGAAAGCCAGAACGAGCTGAGCGGATAGTCGGGCAACACGATCTTCAGCTGCCCGGCAAGCACCGCCTCCGAGGCGACGAGCGTCGGCACGCAGACGATGCCGGCATGCTCGAGCGCGTACTCGCGCAGCAGGTGGACGCTGTTCGTCAGCATCACCGGCTTCATGTCGAGCGAAACCACCGGCCCGGGACCGTGGAACTGCAGGCGCTCGCGTGTCGGATAGCCTGAATACCAGCCGATTCGATGTCCCCTCAGGTCGCGCGGCAGGCGCGGCGTGCCGTGGCGTTTCACGTACTCAGGAGAGGCGCAGAAGACGCGCCGCACCGGAAAGAGTTTTCGCGACACGAGCTCTTCCGAGCGCGGCGGAAAAATCTGGAGGGCGCAGTCGAAGCCTTCTTTCACCGGGTCGATGGCGGCGTCGTTGACGATCATCTCCAGCACGATCTGTGGATAGCGCGCCTGAAATTCCTGCAGCACGCGGGCGAGATGACCGAGCACGAACCCGGGCAGGGCATGCACGCGCAGGCGCCCGCTCGGCGAGGTTGTGACCTCGCGCATCTGGTCGACGACTTCGTTGGTGCGGCCGACCAGTTCCGCGCAGTCGCGCAGGAAACTGTGGCCGAGCTCCGACAGCCGCACGATGCGCGTGTTCCGATGGAAGAGCGGCGCGCCGACGAACGCCTCGAGCTGCTGGATCCGCGCCGTCACGACCGAGCGCGAGATGCGCATCTGTCGCGCTGCCTCGGCGAAGCTCTGCGACTCTGCGACCCGCACGAACGTGTCGATGGCCGCGAAGCGGTCCATCGATCAGCCCGCGCCGGTCTCGTCGGTGGGCGCGCCGAGCCCCCAGCGCCAGGCCCGCACTTCGACGTGCTCGAAAATTCCAGCCGCGGTGTAGGGATCGCCCGCAAGGAAGAGCTCGGCCGCCGCCAGCGAGCGGGCACGCACGACCAGCAGGGTTCCGTTCATGCGACCAGTCTCGTCGAGCAGCGGGCCGCCGAGCACCGCCTCAGTGCCCTCCGGATGGGAGGCGCGCAAGTACGCGCGATGCTGCTCGCGAACGGCTTGGCGACGCGGCAAGGCATCGGACCGATCGCGGGCGATGATGGCGAAGTAGGAAGAAGACATTCCACTCCTGGGCGACGAAGTCGTCGTGATGCTCCGACCAAAAGGGGAGCGGGCGTGCAAGGAACTTGAAGCTCAGTCTAGCTCGCGCAGACGGGCCCGCGTTGCAGCGCTTCGATGGGCGGTCGATCCGGAACAAAGCGCGCCGCAAGGCGGCTCCATCGCATCGAGATGGTCGTGATACTTCACGGACAGTCCGCCGTGGGCGGCGATCAGGGCGAGGCGATTTGCGGTTGCGCTAGCGCCTTGGACCGGTACGACAGGTCGATGTAGCGATCGACGCCGCCGAGCTCGCGGGGCGGCTGACCGTACTTGGAGCGCAGGGCGAGCACCGTGCGCACTGCAGCCTCGTCGATCTCGAGATCGCGAAGCAGGCCCCCGCGCGCTGCGAGCAATGTCTCGGTCGCATGCGCAGCCAGGGCCGGCGTCATTTCGCGGATGTTGGCGACCAGAAGCGCGGCCGCCACGTCTCGATGCGATGGATCGACCAGCCAATTCATCGCCCGGCGATAGGCGCGCAGAAACGCGACGAGCACGGCCTCGTGACTTCGTGCCCAGGATTGACGAACGATGCCGCTGGTGCCCAGATACGGCCCGATCACTTCGGCCGTCGCCAGAACGTTGAATCCACGCTCCGCTGCCAGGGCCTCGAACGGCGTGCGCAGCAGGGTCGCGTCGTAGGCACCGTCCATGAGGCCCTGAAAACGGAGCTCGGTCGCGCCGCCGCGAACGAAAGTCACCTCCGATTCGCTGACACCCTGACGTCGCAGCAACTCGCGCAGGACGAAGGCAAAGCCGGTGTTCAGGGAATCGACGCCGAGCGTGCGCAGCCGCAGCTCGGCGATCGAAGCGATCGCGGGGCGAGCGACGACGCTCAGGAAACCGCTATCGACACCCATCACGGCGACCAAATCCGGATCCTTGAGCGGCACGCCGTCGCCTTGACCTTCCTGATACGCGATCGCGTTGTCGATTGCGGCCAGGCCGAGGTCGAAGCGCCCAGCCATGAGGCCGTCCACCAGAAAGCCCGAGCTCGGCGTAAACGAGAGCTGCACCGCGAGGCCTTGCTGCGCAAAGAAACCCTGTCGCTGAGCGACCCAGATCGGCAGGTTCCAGCCGCCCGCGAAAGCGATCACCTTCAGCTCGGTCGCGGCGGGTGCCGGGCCGCTCTGAGCCCGAGCGATTCCGCACATCGCGGCGATCAGCGCCAGAGACGCCAGCACCTTGAGCGCGGCCGGAAATTTTCTCATTGATCCTGCTCGCTCTGCTCTGTTCAGCCGTCCGGCCTGGGATCGGCGGTGCGCTGCGATTCCGGTTGAAGCGAAAAAGGCGATCGATGTCCTGAATGTATCTGATGCCCACGGGCGCTGACTGTCAACAGGAACAGGACGCGCCGCGGCGGCGTGAGGCGTGTGCCCCGAAAGGTCTGGAAGGACCTGCTAGTACATGCCTAGGGCCGACATCCATCAACCGCGAGGCGGTCGCTCTAGAGCACACGACCCGTCCGCTAGCGCGCATCATCCCGGCCTATGAGTTCAGCGTGGCCCGAGGACGATCGCCGGCTGGCGACTCTTTGCGCGCTCGGGACGGCGTTCGTTCTTCCTTGCGTCGATGCGATGGTCAAGTTGCTCGTGATCGACTACCCAGTGGTCATGGTCGCTTGGGTTCGCATGGGTGTGATCGCCGTTGTCCTCGGCGTCGCTGGCGCTTCGCAGATCGGTATTCGCATGCTGCGTCCCACCGCATGGGGCTTGCAGATTCTGCGCGGCGCCTCCGCAGTACTCGGGACCGTGATGGTCTTTCTCGGCTTTCGAGCCATGCCCCTT
>DASYKC010000036.1:0-8670 GCA_035995885.1 Caldimonas sp.
TCGATCTGCGTCGAGGCCGAGCGCGCCGAGGAGATCTCGCTCGACGCCGGCTTCACCAACAAGACCTTCGGCCGCATCGACCAGTCGATCGCGATGGCGGCGCTCTTCACCGCCTACCACCTCGGCTGCAAGGCGATCCTCGCGCTCACCGAGTCCGGATCGACGGCGCTCTGGATGAGCCGGCAGAAGATCCACGTGCCAATCTTCGGCCTCACCTCGCAGATCAAGAGCCAGCGCCGGATGGCGATGTACAGGAACGTCACGCCGCTCCTGATGCCGAACTTCGACGACCGCGACACCGCGCTGAATCACGCCGAGCAGCTGCTCGTCGCCGCCGGCGTGCTCAAGCCCGGCGACACCTACGGCATCACCTGCGGCGAGCCGATGGGCTACCCCGGCGGCACCAACATGCTGAAGGTCGTTCGCGTCGCCTGACGCGCGACGGAATTGTGCGAACCGCATGCGCCGGGCATCGTCCGCACGGTCGGGCGAGAATGGCGTGATGGGAATCGCGCCGCCCGGCCTGACGATCGACGCGATCCGCGCCGCGGCCGCGCGCATCGACGGCGAGGTGAGCGAGACGCCGTGCCTGGCGTCGCGGACGCTCTCGCAGATCTGCGGCTGCGACGTCTTCCTGAAGTTCGAGAACCTGCAGTTCACCGCCTCGTTCAAGGAGCGCGGCGCGCTCAACAAGATGGCGCAGCTGACCGCGGCCGAGCGCGCCAAGGGCGTGCTCGCGGTCTCTGCCGGCAACCACGCCCAGGCCGTCGCGTACCACGCCGAGCGCATGGCGATCGCGGCGACCATCGTCATGCCGCGCTTCGCGTCGAGCGTCAAGGTCGAGAACACGCGCGGCTTCGGCGCCGAGGTCGTCCTCGAGGGCGACACCTTCGAGGACGCGCGCGTCGCCGGCCTGAAGCTGGCCGAGGAGCGCGGCTACACGGTCGTCCATCCGTTCGACGACCTCGCCGTGATCGCCGGCCAGGGCACGGTCGCGCTCGAGATGCTCGCGCAGCAGCCCGACATCGACACCCTCGTCGTCGCCATCGGCGGCGGCGGCCTGATCGCCGGCATGGCGACGGCGGCGAAGGCGATCCGTCCCGACCTGCTCGTCATCGGCGTGCAGACCGAGCGCTTCCCCGCGGCGTGGAACGCGATCCACGACGGCCAGCGCGAGAGCCGCCAGGCGACGATCGCCGACGGCATCGGCGTCAAGTCGCCGGGCGCGCTGACCTTGCCCGTCATCCGCGCTCTCGTCGACGACGTCGTCCTCGTCTCGGAAGACGACATCGAGCAGGCGATCCTGATGCTGCTCGAGATCGAGAAGACCGTCGTCGAGGGGGCCGGCGCGGTCGGCCTCGCGGCGCTGATGAAGGAGCCGGCGCGCTTCGCCGGCAAGAAGGTCGGCCTCGTCCTCTGCGGCGGCAACATCGAGCCGCTCATGCTCGCCGAGATCATCGAGCGCGGCATGGTCAAGTCGGGCCGGCTCGTCCGCCTGCGCGTCGACGTGCGCGACGTCCCGGGCGCGCTGGCCGACGTCGCCGCGCTGCTCGCGCGCCTCGGCGCCAACATCGACGAGGTGCAGCACCAGCGCGCCTTCTCGTCGCTCTCGGTCGAGCGCGTCCAGATCGACGTCGTCGTGCAGACGCGCGGCGCCGCGCACGTGCAGGCGATCCTCGCGGCGATGCGCGCCCAGGGTTACGACGCCGAGCGCGTCGGCTGAGAAGCCCGTCTTCACGGAAAGCCCGGATGCGCCGTCGCCATCTTCTTGTCACCCCGGCATCGCTGCTGTTCGCCCGAGACCCGCTCATGGCCGCCACCCGCTCCTCCCCCTCATCGTTCGCGCACGAGCAGGGCAGCGCGGTCGCGCTCGCGCTGGCGATGTCGGAGGGGCGCCTGAGCGCGGAGCGCCTGGTGCGCGACTGTCTCGCGCGGATCGACGCGATCGATCGCCACGGTCCGCGCCTGTACAGCGTCATCGAGCTCAACCCGGAAGCGATCGCGATCGCGAAGGCGCTCGACGGCGAGCGCAAGGCCGGCCGCGTGCGCGGGCCGCTGCACGGCCTGCCGGTGCTGATCAAGGACAACATCGCCACCGGCGACCGCATGAGCACGAGCGCCGGCTCGCTCGCCCTCGACGGCGTCCGCGCGCCGCGCGACGCCCACGTCGTCAAGCGGCTGCGCGATGCCGGCGCGGTGATCCTCGCCAAGACCAACCTCAGCGAGTGGGCCAACATCCGCTCGACGCGCTCGGTGAGCGGCTGGAGCGCGCGCGGCGGCCTGACGCGCAATCCGTACGCGCTCGATCGCAGCACGAGCGGCTCGAGCTCGGGAACGGCGGCGGCGATCGCGGCCAGCCTGGCGCCGCTCGGCGTCGGCACCGAGACCGACGGCTCGATCGTCTCGCCGTCGTCGATCTGCGGCCTGGTCGGCCTGAAGCCGACCGTCGGCCGGATGAGCCGCGACGGCATCGTCCCGATCGCGCACACGCAGGACACGCCGGGGCCGATGACCCGCACGGTCGCCGACGCCGCGCTGCTCTATGCGGCGATGGCCGGGCGCGACGGCGCCGACGCGGCGACCGCCGCCGCTCCCGACGACGCCACAGCCGCCGTCGCGCTTCCCGACGACGCCCTGCGCGGCGCCCGCCTCGGTGTCGCGCGCGCCTACTTCACCGGCTTCGACGAGATCGACGGCCTGATCGAGCAGGCGATCGTCGTCCTCCAGCGCGCCGGCGCCGAGATCGTCGACCCGGTCGACCTCGCGACGCCGACGTATTCCGACGCCGAGCTGCGCGTCCTGCTCTACGAGACCAAGGCCGACCTGCCGAAGTACCTCGCCGCGTTCGCGCCCGACGCGAAGGTGAAGACGCTCGCCGACGTGATCGCCTTCAATCGCGCCCAGCGCGAGCGCGAGATGCCGTGGTTCGCCCAGGAGCTGTTCGACAAGGCCGAGGCCTACGGCGGCCTCGACAGCAAGGAGTACCTCGATTCGCTCGCCGAATGCAGGAAGGGCGCGCGCGACGACGGCCTCGACCGTGTCCTGAAGGCGAACCGGCTCGACGCGCTGATCGCGCCGACCGGCGGGCCGGCGTGGCTGATCGACCCGGTGAACGGCGACCATTCCGGCGCGAGCTTCTCGTCGCCCGCGGCGGTCGCGGGCTATCCGCACCTCACCGTGCCCGTGGGGCTCGTTCGCGGCCTGCCGATCGGGCTCTCGTTCGTCGGCCCGGCATGGAGCGAGGCACGGCTGCTGGCGCTCGGGCACGCGTACGAGCAGCTGACGAAGCACCGCAGGGCGCCGGCGTTCACCGCGCGGACGACGCCCGCCTGAGGACCGCGATCGCTCGCAAGGTGCATCGCACCTCGACCGGCGCGTGCCGATCGTGCAGTCGATGAAGATGCCCGATGCCATGAAGGCAAGGAGGTCGAGCGGCTCCGACCCGCGATCGCGGCGCCGGTGGGCGATGTCGTCGATCAGCGCCGCGCCCGGTGCGGGTGACGGCTCGCCCGCCCCGTTGACCCTGTTCGGCGCGCTCCCGCGTATCAAGCGAGTGACCCCCGTCAATCGCCACCTCGCAGGAGCATTCATGTCGTTCCCCGTCCGGTCTTCCCTTGCCGCGGCAGCCCTCGCCGCGTTGCTCCAAGTGCCCGGCGCGGCGGCACAACCGTCGCTGGTTCCCGCCGCCGTCCGCCCCGAGCTTGCGACCGCGCGCCCGGAGCGGCGCAGCAGCCTCGACGACCAGCAGTCGATCGCCGTCACGATCTACAACGAGGACCTCGCGCTGATCAAGGACGCGCGCCGGATCGCCCTCGACGCCGGCGCGAACCGCATCGCCCTGCGCGACGTCAGCGCGCGCATGCGGCCGGAGACGGCGCAGCTGCGCAGCCTCTCCGCGCCCGGCGCGTTCGATCTGCTCGAGCAGAACTTCGACTTCGACCTGCTCACGCCGGCCAAGCTGCTCGAGAAGTACGTCGGCCGCACGGTCCGCATCGCGCGGACGAATCCGGTCACCGGCGTCGACACCGTCGAGTCGGCGCAGGTGCTCGCCGCCAGCGGCGGCGTCGTCCTCCGGATCGGCGACCGCATCGAGACCGGCATGCCGGGCCGGATCGTCTTCGACAGCGTGCCCGCCAACCTGCGCGACCGGCCGACCCTGGTCGCCGAGCTGAACAACCGGCAGCCGGGAACGCAGAACGTCGAGCTCACCTACCTGAGCGGCGGCCTGTCGTGGCAGGCCGACTACGTCGCCGAGCTGAGCGCCGACGACGCCGCGCTCGACCTCAACGGCTGGGTCACGCTCACCAACAAGAGCGGCACCGCCTATCCGAACGCCAGGCTGCAGCTCGTCGCCGGCGACGTCAACCGCGTCCGCCAGGAGTTTCGCGCCGCCGATGCGATGCAGATGAAGGCGGGATCGGTCGCGGCCGCGCCGGCACCGATGGCGCAGGAGTCGCTGTTCGAGTACCACCTGTACACGCTCGGCCGGCCGACGACGCTCGCCGACAACCAGACCAAGCAGGTCGCGCTGCTCAACGCGAGCCAGGTGCCGGTGCGCAAGGAGCTGCTCCTGAACGGCAGCGACTACTACTATCGATCGAGCGTCGGCGACATCGGCCAGAAGCTGAAGGCCGGCGTCTTCGTCGAGTTCAGCAACCGCGAGAGCGCGCGCCTCGGCCAGCCGCTGCCCAAGGGCGTGGTGCGCGTCTACAAGCGCGACAGCGCCGGCAACGCCCAGTTCGTCGGCGAGGATCGCATCGATCACACGCCGAAGAACGAGAAGGTGCGGCTGCACCTCGGCGACGCCTTCGACGTCACCGCCGACAAGAAGCAGACCGACTTCCGCCGCCGCGAGCCGACCAACCGGGCGAGCTACGTGTTCGAGAGCGCCTACGAGATCGTCGTCCGCAACGCCAAGAGCGAGGCGGTGAGCGTGACGGTGCGCGAGCCGGTGCCGGGCGACTGGACCCTGCTCGAGGAATCGAAGCCGCACGCCAAGGTCGCCGCCGGCACCGCCGAGTGGCGCGTCGACGTGCCGGCGGGCGGCGCGACGACGCTCAAATACCGGGTGCTCGTGCGCTACTGAGCGCTACCGAGCTCCGGGCGGCGCCGCTGCCTCGACGCGACGGAGATAGACGTACAGCCCGTCGACCGCCTGGCGCTGATCCTCGCGCACCGGCGCGCTCGCCGTCGCGACGACCTCGAAGCCGTGCGCGCTCGC
Source organism: Caldimonas sp. (assembly GCA_035995885.1). Classification (GTDB taxonomy): domain Bacteria; phylum Pseudomonadota; class Gammaproteobacteria; order Burkholderiales; family Burkholderiaceae_C; genus Schlegelella_A. The sequence goes on from DASYKC010000036.1 coordinate 5,222, forward strand.
CAGGCGCAGCAGGTAGGGCTTCGAGTGGGCGTAGCGCAGGCTCGGCAGCAGGCGCAGATCGGATGCGGCATCGTCGCCGTCGAGCGCCTCGACCGAGAAGCAGAACACGCCGCGCGCCATGGTGCGCTCGAGCAGCGCGAAGGTCGGCGCGAGGTCGCCGACGTAGATGAAGACGTCGGCGGCGAGGACGAGGTCGTAGCGCTCGTCGGCGCCGGCGAGGAACGCGACGATGTCGGCGTGCGCGAGGTGGTCGTAGACGCCGAGCGCGCGCGCCTTCTCGAGCATTCGCGCCGACAGGTCGACGCCGGTCAGCCGCGCGACCCGCGCCCGGACGAGCGGCCCGCAGAGGCCCGTGCCGCAGCCGAGGTCGAGCGCCGACTCGAAGCGGGCCTCGCCGGCGATCGCGACGAGGCCGTCGACGAGCCGGCGATGCGCCTGGTAGCGCAAGGCGCCGACGAGGTGGGCGTCGAAGTCGTCGGCATAGCTGTCGAAGAGGCCGGCGACGTACGCGCGCGGCGCGGTCGGCGGCGCCGCCGCGGCTTCGACCGAGGCGAGGTAGAAACCGTTCAGCTCGCCGTCGGCGCCGTGACGCAGGGCCTCGCGAAAGGCGTGCGCCGCCTCGTCGAGGCGATCGGTCTCGCGCAGCAGCGTGCCGCTGCCGCTCCACGCCGCCGCGTGGCGCGGATCGATCGCGAGCAGGCGGCGGAATGCCGCCAGCGCCTCGTCCGCGCGGCCGAGCTGGGCGAGCGCGGTGGCGCGATGGAGGAGGGCATCGGTGCTGTCGCGTTCGGCGGCGAGCGCGGCGTCGGCGCTCCCCAGCGCGTCGAGCGGCCGCGCCAGCCGGAGCTGGACAGCGGCGAGGTTGATCAGCGTCGAAGGCCGATTCGGGACCAGGCCGAGCGACGACCGGTAGAACCGCTCGGCCTGCGCGAAGTCGCCCGCCTGCTGGCGCGCCAGCCCGGCGAAGAAGTGGTTGCTGGCCTGCTCGAAGCGATCGTCCAAGGCGCGACGACCTAGGCGAGCGCCGCGCGATAGAGGGCGAGCAGCTTCGCCCACGCGCGCTCGGCGTCGGGGGCGCTGTAGATCGGCGCGCCGGCCTCGCTCGGCATGTCGGCAATGCACCAGCCATGGCGCGCCGGATAGACCTCGATCTCGGCCGGCACCTTCGCCGCGGCGAAGGCCGCGCGCAGCTTGTCCTTGGCGTCGGGCTGGCGCTGGTCGTCGTTGGCGGCGATGCCGAAGTACATGCGGGCGCGGATTCGCGGCGCGAGCAGGTGCGGGCTGTCGGGCTTGTCGGTGACGAGGCCGCCGCCGTGGAACGACGCGCCGGCGCCGATCCGCTCGGCCACCGCGGCCGCCGTTCGCACGACCAGCGCGCCGCCCATGCAATAGCCCTGCGATCCGATCCTGCGGCCGCGATCGACGGGCGCCTGCGCGTCGAGGAAGGCGACGTAGGCAGCGGCGTCCTTCTCGACGGCGCCGGCCGCGTTCACCGAGCCCATCAGCGGGCCGAGCTTGGCGCGCGTCGCCGGGTCCTGGAAGTCGACGTTGGCGGCCGATTCGAACTGCGGCGCCCGGCCGATCCGATAGAACGGATTCGGCACCAGCACCGCATAGCCTTCGCCGGCGAGGCGCCGGCCGATCTCGCGCATCGTCGGGCGCAGGCCGAAGGCATCGGGCCAGACGATGACGCCGGGATACGTTCCGGTCGCCGGATGGAGGAAGGCCGCGTCGCAGCTGCCGTCGGCGGTCTTGATCGAGACGTCGGTCTCGGTCACGGCGAGCGCGGCGCGCGCCGGCAGCGTCGTCGCGGCGAGGCCGGTCGCGACCGACAGCGCGACGAAATCGCGCCGGGAAAAGTCGGTCGATGCGGCGCCATCGTCGTCGCGCGGCTCGTTCATGGCGGAGCTCCTCGTTGCATGCACACGCGCCGATGATGCACAAGACGAGTTCCCGCGCCGGCCGGCGGGCGGCCCCGCGGCGGCGCCGATCGCGGCCCGAGCGTGGTTTTCTGCGCGCCGTTTTCGCCACGCGCGGGCGCGCTTGCTGGCAAGCTTTGCGCTCCCTCACACGGCGTCGTGTCCGCAGCCCGGACCGACGCCTTCTCTTTGTCACGGAGCACCATGTCTGCAGCCTTCACCGAGGAACAAGCCCGCGCCTACATGCACAAGCTGCTGGCGACCATGAGCCAGGCCGGCGGCTCCGACCTGTTCATCGCCGCCGACTTTCCGCCGAGCATGAAGACGCAAGGCACGATGAAGCCGCTGACCGCACAGAAGCTCGGCGCCGACGTGACGCGGATGCTCGCCCACTCGCTGATGAACGAGACGCAGCGCGGCGAGTTCGCCAAGGAGATGGAGTGCAACTTCGCGATCTCGATCCCCGGCGTCTCGCGCTTTCGCGTCAACGTCTTGATGCAACAGCGCGCCGTCAGCATGGTGATCCGGACGATCGCCTCCGAGATCCCGAACTTCGAGAAGCTCAAGCTGCCCGACGTGCTGAAGGACGTGGTGATGACCAAGCGCGGCCTGGTCCTCGTCGTCGGCGCGACCGGCTCGGGCAAGTCGACCTCGCTGGCGGCGATGATCGACCATCGCAACCGCACCTCGGCCGGCCACATCATCACCGTCGAGGATCCGGTCGAGTACGTCCACCCGTCGCAGAAGTCGCTGGTGACGCATCGCGAGGTCGGCATCGACACGCATTCGTGGCATCACGCCCTCAAGAACACGCTGCGCCAGGCGCCCGACGTGATCCTGATCGGCGAGATCCGCGATGCCGAGACGATGGAGCACGCGATCGCCTTCGCCGAGACCGGGCACCTCTGCCTCGGCACGCTGCACGCCAACAGCGCCAGCCAGACGATCGAGCGGATCATCAACTTCTTCCCCGACGAGCGCAGGAAGCAGCTGCTGATGGACCTCTCGGCCAACCTGCGCGCGATCGTCTCGCAGCGGCTGGTGCGGCGCGAGGACGGCAAGGGCCGATCGGCGGCGATCGAGATCCTGCTCAACACGCCGACCATCGCCGAGAAGATCTTCCTCGGCGACTTCCACGAGATCAAGGGGATCATGGGCAAGTCGCGCGAGCTCGGCATGTGCACCTTCGACGCGGCGCTGTTCGACCTCTACGACGCCGGCGAGATCAGCTTCGACGAGGCGATCCGCAACGCCGACTCGGCCAACGAGCTGCGCCTGAACATCAAGCTGAAGAGCAAGCGCGGCGAGCCCAAGGCGACCGACTTCGGCGGCCTTTCGCTCAACCCGCTGACCCAGCCGGCCGACCTCGAGGAGCGCGAGCACCAGGACATGCTGAAGAAGCACGAGTCGCGCAAGCGCTTCGAGGAAGAGCAGCTGAAGGCGCTGCGCGAGAAGAAGCGCCTCGCCGAGCTGGCCGCCGGGATCAAGTCGGACTGAGTCAGGGAGCGCCGGACGCCGGCTCGCGCCCCT